>PBRN01000028.1 GCA_002725955.1 Pseudobdellovibrionaceae bacterium | reverse complement strand
TCAGTTGCTCTGATGTTTGTCGCTGCTGATCTTGTTCCAAGTGAGTCTATAATTGGTTTTCTAAGTTTCGCAATCGGTGTGGCTATTACGAATCAAGTTCACTATTGGTCTCATAATAATCAAAGTCATTTTATTTTACGTTTTATGAGACGGCTAAAACTTATTCAATCTCCATCACAACATCGGGTACATCATAGAACCCTTGATGGTTCCTTTTGCATATTGACAAATGTACTGAATCCTATGATCGATAAAGTCAGGCCATGTCGATTAGCAGAATCTTTATTTCCTTTGTTAAGTCTAATATTTATTTCATTAGGTTTAATATGGATTTTTCCTGATTTTTTTACATCAAAGGAATTAAGTGGAATAGGGTTGCCTTTTTTTCCTGTTCATACTCAAGATACGAACTTCTCGCTATCATTGGATTGGGTGGTTTTGAATCTTGTGGCTTTTGGGGTTGTCTTTCAAGTTCTAGAAATCTATGGACCACGGGATGCTGCCACCAACGAAAAACGATTTTATGGATGGAGCCTAGTCTTTTTCATGTGCAGTCATCTGCTGCTAGATTTTCTCAACTACTTGATCTTTTTACCATCTAATATTTTCTCGGTAGATATATACAGTTTTAATAGTAATCCTCTTCTAATCCAGGTCGTGATTATTTTCTTTGTCGGAGAGTTTATCAATTATTGGGTTCATCGATCTTTTCATAGGATACCATTCTTATGGCGATTTCATGCTGTACACCACTCCATGAAAACTATGAATTGGTTGTCCTCTTCCCAGATGCATTTGTTCGAAATATTACTTGCCAGAACTGTAATCATGACACCATTATTGATGCTAGACTTTAGTCCCTTAGCCTTGAAAATATGGCTATTTTTCATTGCTTTTCAATCTGTATCCAATCATTCTAACATCGACTGGCCTGAATCTTGGTTGAGTAAATTTTTTGTAGGTCCTAAGTTTCATCACTGGCATCATTCTAATGTTAAAGATGTGAATTTCGGCGCTTCTCTTATAATTTGGGATAAAGTTTTTGGGACGATTCACAAAGGTCATTCAGATGAATTCCCAGATTCACTTGGAATAGCTGAAGGAACCTATAAAGATGAGGGGGCTTGGATGATAATTCCAGCGAATGTTCAAACAATCAGAGTTTCTTTTCTTGTTACTATCTTTTTTGTTTTTTTTGGTTTATTACCGGGAAGTCCGCTATCGCCTTTCGTCTATTCTCCTATGTGGCTTATAGTAGCTTTTTTTCCAGCTCTTCTCTTCAGTGATTTTTTATCGGGTATAGTTCATTGGCTATTTGACAATCATATATCAATAAATATTCCAATCCTGGGAGAAATGGCAAAGGAATTTCAAGATCATCATGACAAAGAAAGCTTAGGAATCGCAAAAGTACTAGACGAATCGTTGATACGCACGATGCCTGTGTTTGGAGGGCTGTTTTTTACGCTTGCTTTAATATTTGACTCTACACCTCTGATATCTTCAATATTAATGATGATAGGACTTCTCGGGGGATTTGCACCATGGGCGCATAAATTGGCTCATGATGATAAGCCTTCATGGTTGATATCTCAACTTCAAAAATCTGGTCTGCTGCTAGCTCCCAAGAGCCATCAAAAGCATCACGAATTCCCCTTCAATCAGTCATACTGTATCTTTACTGGATGGTGTAATCCTATTTTAGATCAGATCAATTTTTGGGAGATTCTAGATCGAGTTGTCGCAAATCCTAGAAAGATAGCTAGGACAATATTACTATCATCCTTACTTTTTAGTTCACCGGTGAATGCTAGCTCCGAAAAGATATTTAATTATACTATTTATAACAATGACGATGAAAAAATAGGTATGTATTCTTATCGTCGTGAATCCTTACGTGGCTATGATATCGTAAATAGTCATACAGAAATCAGAACAACTTTCATGGGATTGACCGTAATTGTTAAAAACGAAGATTCTTTTAAAGAAAAAGATGGAAGAATTATTCAATTCACTGCATCAGAATACAAAGATCTTCCACTTTCTCAAATTCGTTCATTTTCAGTTGATGGAATTTATGTCGATGGCACATGGAATATAAATACTAAAAATGTCCAAAATGGTAAGGTTGCAGAAGATAAATTTGTGCTCAAAAGAGATGTCCGAATTAGTAACCTTTCTTCTAGGATTCCTCAATTAAGAAAATCACTAGCAGACTCTAATCAAGTTTTCGAAACTTTTGATCCTTTTTCACATAAGATAAATAGAGTGTCTGAAAAAGGTGTTTCAAAGTCAAAAATATTTTTCCAGGGGCAAGAACGAATTTTGTATGTAGTGGAGAATGATGACGGCGATGAAGTCATGCAGATCCATGTTTTTGAAGATGGAGTCATTTATAAAGTAGAAACCACTCTTGGTTACAGTCTCTTGCATGATATTGAAGGTTCATCTTAATCATAAATTCGGATATAGATCGCAGCAGTGAAAATTCTATTGTTTTATAATTGTATAAGACCTTAGCGGACATTGCGCATCAGCATTTCGATATCATCAGAGTCGTAGGTAGCAGTCGAAATACCATTGGTGATAATCCCAAAATCCAAACCGTAGGCTTCCATGAACCCATTTATCGTTTTAATATCAGGATCACTTGGAATGACTGTACCTGCAATATCTGACGATTTGGACTTGAGAAAAAATGGATGATTATGAAGGAAACCATAAAAATTCCATCCATCATCAATAAATACTGAAACCTTCTCTTGCCAACTTTCGATCAATGGGGCTCCGATCCTTGGCTTCCTTGTTATTGATAGCAATACCCTCATGACACGATCTTTTACAAAGATGTAGGCGCTGAACTCTTGATGGGAACTTAGCAGGGGGAATCGCTCATTATGGCGAGCAAACAGCAGGGATTCAAGGCAGTTGATATTTCGGATCTCTCCCACCCGGCGGTCAATCAAAAGATTAAATCTCTCGACTTCCCGGGAGGGCTCACCGTAAGCTTTGGCAAAAATATTCCGCTGCCTGTTCAGCAGGTAGAATGGGTCTGTGTTGACGATCTCGATAAGACTTTTTCTCTGCTCTAGGTATTTGGCATTCTCCGCCAGCTGATCACTAAGAGCGATCGTCGCCGCAATCTGGTATTCATAAAGAAGGACGCCTGTATCAATTTTTTTATCGATCAGCTTTTTAAATGCACATTGCGAATTAAAATGTGCAGAAAAAGAATATGATGCTTGTGAAACCAAACATATTAAGCCGATAATTATTGCACTAAGTTTCATTTTTTCCCCTTGGCATATTCATCTGAATATCTTTAATAAGTAATGTTCAGATTTTTCATCTTATATAGAAGATGCATGGATATGGCTAGCATTTATATCAGTTAAACACAGCCAAATACGATAGATATGACAAAGAATTCAAAACACGGACTGTGTCGCCTCGCTAGGTACAATGCAAGGAAATTGAAAAATAGACTATTATCTACACACAATGGCGCTGTTAATTCTTTTGATTTACTCCCTGAGAACACGGGTAGGGGACCTAGTGATCTTGGTGATTCTGGGTAACCCTGCGTGTCGCGGATAAATTTTTCTATAGAGTAGATTCTCTTACTGCAGGAGCCACAGTCGCTTGTCGTGATGACAAAATTAAGGGATACGGAAGGTAACGTGATTGTTGTTTGCTATGCCACACAGCACTCCACCACTTGAGATCAAGAAAAATTTCCTATATGTATTTCTTTGGAAGAGAAAGGCCAAAGTAATTGGATCCAATATAGAAGGTTGAATTTGAGTTCTCGCTATAATGCAAATTTTGCCCAATGAAAGTAAAAAAAACTGATTCATGTTATATCTAACATGAAGGAGACTTTTATGGATATAAGTTCTGTTGGCAATAATGCTATAAGCGAGATGCATCCTCTAAAGAAAGATTCTGATATTAATAATAATGACTCCGCAGCCAAGACTAAGGCAGCCTATGAAGTCGAAATATCAGATGGTGCACGAAAAATAGCGGAAAATCGTATGGAACAGAAAAAAACTAATGAAACAATTGACCCTGGGAATATTCCAGATGAAATCATGCAAAATGTTAAAGATACCTACGACAGCAGAGGCAAGCTTCTAGCGTAGATGGCTTTTTCTGGTCCTGCTTTAGAAAAACCGATTAGTTCAAACCCTAGGCTCAATCCTGGAGGATCTACCCATGGATAAAATAAAACGACGCTATTTTCGCAGAGACATTATTGGGCTTAAAGTCCTTTGGTATCTGACTGATCTATTCTGGTTTTAAGAGATTCAGTTCAGCCAATACTATTCTTTACGGCGTCGAGGTTATAAATATTTTATGATTTAATGCAGTGGTCAGATGTTAAAGATTTTAACACTAAAAATTCGGTTCAATACAACCACTTTACAAAGATATCAGTGATAACTGAGGAATAACCGATAGAGGTTTATCTTAAGAACTGGCACGATTAGTGAAAATATCTAGCATCAGCAATTACGCTGTAATTTAAAAGGATTATCTTGAAAAGAAGAGTATTGCTAAAGCGTGGGTTGGCAGCATTAGCTTCAATTCCTCTATTTGCCAAATATGCCAAAGGCCAAGCTGATGAGCAGACCTGCCATGGCAGGGTAACCCCTAGCCAAGCCGAAGGCCCGTTTTACCCCCAAAGCCGTAACTGGGAAGCCGATCAGGATCTGACTGTAACCGACAAGAATAGCGGAGGTATCGCTAAGGGGTGGAAGCTTATTCTAGCAGGGCAGGTTGTAGGGGAAAATTGCGAATTCATTTCTGGCGCCAAAGTCGAGATCTGGCAAGCAGATACTAACGGACGCTATAATCATAGTGCTGATCCAAGAAGAAGAAGAGGCAAACTGGATTCTAGTTTCCAATATTACTCTCGTGTCTTTTCCGACAAGGAAGGCGCATTTTCTTTCAAAACTATTAAACCCGGCGCTTATCCGGCTAGCAGAAACTGGGTAAGGCCGCCACACATTCACGTCAAGGTTTGGGCCAATGGCTATTTTCCTCTCATCACCCAAATCTACTTTGAACCTGCTGATACTGATTTGGATACCTTTGATCGTGACTGTCTGAAGGCTGACAGTGCACTTAGAAAGCTTTTTACCGCAGGCAATGCTAAGGCTGCGACCCAGTATGTGCACGACAAGGACAGCATCATTCGAAGGACGGGAGAGGCTCGTGCGGATGTGATTCTCAAGTCCGAGGTCGAGAAAGATGGGACTCCTGTTTTTGGTTTCAGAGTCACTTTAAAAAAGGCTCCCTAAGCAGTTTGATGCCCATAAGCCCAGTTACTCATAGATTCGATTTTATTAGTCCCACATCGATATTCTGCCATTTGGCCTTGGATGCCTTCCTCTTGGTCGTCGATCTTGGTTATAGAGCTCGAGAATCTCGTAGCCTCCTTGGTGTTGCCAGTATCAGGGAGCTTGCTCTGGCATCATTGAGCTTCTTTTTTGTAGAGCAAGAATCTAGACAGGCACAGCAGGATCAAAGCTACAATTGCTCCAGGAGCCTCCTGATCGGATGGGTTGATGGGATTAAAAACATGGGCTCCGATTGCCAATAAGAAGTTGAAAAATAGTCCCGCATAGGCCCATTCTCTCAGCCATTTTGGGATAACTGGAAGCCAAATAGCCACAACACCCATAATCTTTAAAATACCCATGGGGATGATAAGCCAAGCGGGGAAACCCAATGCGTTAAACTCACCTGCCATTTCGTAACTGAATGCGGCGACGATTCTCTCGCTCATGGTGAGATACTGTAAGGCACCTCCGATAGTCATCAGAGAAATTAATATTGTAGTAATATAATAAGGTAAATGTTTCTTCATGACCGTTCCTTCTTATTGGATTTAAATACTTTTGAATTCGAAAATATACAGGCGAGCCGAAAAGATCATAAGATGTTTTGCATTTGTATAACCTTCCACATAACCTCTTCAATCCTTATTGCATTGGTATCGTTCAAAGAGATCTGCCCCAATTTAGACATTTTTGCCAATTGCACATCCCCGCCATAGGTAACTGATAATAGTATTTCCATCACTTGAGGCTTGATCTCTGACATGTCCATAATTTCACAATAGGTAGTTTCGGCAAATTTATTAACGGCGACCTCAATTGCTAGTGCTTCTTCTGACAGATAGGTGGCATGCTGCTGTGATTCAAGAAAACTCAAAGCATAGGGATGTTCGGCTGCATAACTTACCAGGTTACTCCACAGTTTTTTATGCTTTTCTCTCCCACTATATAGATGTAGATCGGTCTGAACATAATCGAGCAGAACCTTTTTCCAATGGATGTAGAGAGCATTTACCAGGTCCTGTTTNCTATCNAAGTGAGAATATAAAGAACCACGAGCTATACCGCAGGCATCAGCTATTTCGGCAACCGATAGACCATAATAACCACGGTGCTCAAAAAGTTTTAGAGTCTTTCCTAAAATCATTTCCCTCTTATCCAAACGNCATCCTCCTATAANAAGCTTTTTATTGGCCAGGAAACTAATGATACCGGGTTGTCGTAGTTCAAAAATGGGAAATTGTCACTTATTTTTTGATGTTTCGGCCAAAACCTTGACCTTAATTTAAACAAACGATGTTGAACAGGCTTGTCTAATTGCAGCAAAGTTTTAATAATAGCTGGGTTTGTTATCTTGGCGTAGGACATCCGATANCCTTTTTGATAGAGCGCCTTAGTTGANTCATAAAACAATAAAGGTAGAATTTTCTGTCGGCCAAGCTCTTGTTTAATAGCCACCAGTCCCGCCTGTACCACTGTCCCNGGNNGCGCAGAGGCNAACTCTTGTGGNATAACGTGCCNATCCAATATTTGATGAATCCATTGTAANTTCAATGACGGNTTATGCTTCAATGGTTCAAACGGTCTATCGTGATCCTCATTAGTCACACAAGCAACCACTTCATCCTTGCGGTTTAGAACAACAAAGCCGAGTTTTTCTTTGGCNACATAAGCAACCATTTCTTCAAAAAATANCTGGATTTCTTCNATAGGTATAACNAGTTCCTTACATAGGGGCTCTCGTCGCTTAAANTCCTGAGNAAGAATTTTTGCCGCTGCCTCACAATGCTCAGGCTTCATTAAAGTNACCCGNTAGCCTTTATGAGATAACTGTAGGGATANTCTTTTTAATGCTGACAAACCGATAAATAACTGCGATCTAAACGAATCTGGNAGCTGAATGCCTTTGACAACCTTTTTTCCATAAAAAGAGCATACGCCNCGTTCGTTGACCACAGCAGGTATTGCACCAAAAAATGAATCACGAATATTTGCCCCTAGTTGCGATGNNGGTTGGAACATTATATTCATGCCATTGGCCATNCTCATTGCCTGGTGGACTTTTTTCTTCCTTTGTTTAAAAAATCCGGCGAAATCNGGNTTGGCATTAAAGCGTAGATGCTGCGCTACCCAAAAAGCATCTTCAATTCCCANCGANGCACCTTGCCCCATATTCGGTGGCATNCCATGAGCAGCATCACCAATCAAAACAACCCTGCCCCGAACGTAATCCTTCAGGCCTTTCACCACTCCGAAGTTNCATCGCTTCACTTGGTNAAGCTTAAAGTTATCAAGACATGCCTGCACGAGNGGATGATAATCCTNGAAAATTGATTTTAAATCTTCTTGCAGACTGTCAGGGATTGGCTCACCGTTTGCTGAATACGTCTCGGGGCGTTCTAAAGCGCTCCAATGTATGGTTGTTCCATTCAGCGAAGTCATAACAAAGCGACTTCCTACGCCCCATACTTCAAGTGTTTTACCAACTAACAATTCTTGGATCAGGGNTTNTTGGTCGACACACTCACTTTGTCCCAGCCATGTGCGGATCCCTTGATATTCAATATGGCTNTCCGNAAACAATTGTTCCCTCATTTTCGAACCAATGCCATCTGCAGCAATTAAATAGTCGACCTTAAGAGGTTCCTGTTGNCGAAAGTTGAGAATGACTCCTTCTCCACTATCCTCTACAGAGGAAACATCATACCCGAGAAATAGCTTGCCCCCACGATCCAGAAAGGCTTGTCGTAATATTCTATATAAGTCAATCCGCTTGATCGCTAGAATTGTTTCACCAGTTCTCTCTNGCAGAGCCTTACCTCGCATTTCGTTAAGTACTTTGAGGTTTTTAGTAGTAAAAGCCATTTGCTGCTGTGGAACGGCTGCTTGCTGAATTTCATACATCACCGCCAATTCACTTAAAAGCTTGATGCCATTGGGAGCAAGCCAGATCAGATGATGNTTTTCTGGTTCCGTAGGAGCGCGATCGAATATCGGTAAATCAATCTCGTATTGTTGAGCAAAAAGNCCCATTGCTAGGCCGGCTATCCCTGCACCAACGATTGCACCATGCNTTCCATTAGCATTACCCAATAAATTATTGTTTGACTTACCCATAGGTAATGGACTCCTGTGTATTCGTGAAAAAATCTTGGATACAGCCTATCAGACNNTCAATCGTATCTATGTGGGTGCGATGTGATAGAATAGCCACCCGGATCACAAATTGATTATCGACCATGGTGGAACTTANAAAAACCAANCCCGATTGGNTGATGTATTGTAAAAGTTNTCTCGTCTCTTGGCCGAGAGGGTCATTCCTCATTTTAAAGGCAAATACCGATAACTCAGGCTCNACAACTAATTCTAGCGATGAAAATTTATCTATTTGCTCAGCTGCATACCGGGNTAGTAANAGTTTTTCATCTANTGCNGCCTCAAAAGCTTTTTGACCATGAGNTTTTAATGCNAACCAAATCCTCAAAGATCGGAAGGGGCGGGTCAGTTCAAGACTATAATCCATTGGCGATAAACCACTTTCACTCAATGGGCGATCTTGCAGATAGTCTGCCTTACCCTGATTACCAAGGGCTGAAACCATTAAGGATCCATTCTTNACCAGTAATGCACCGGCACCATAGGGTAAAAACATACCTTTATGGGGATCGAGAACAATAGAATCTGCCGAAGAAATACCTTTAAAACATTCTGACACTCTGGAAGTTAGAGTAAAAAAGCCACCATAGGCTCCATCAACATGAAACCAGATACCAGCTTTTTCACAAACCTTTGCAATCTGGTCTAGNGGGTCGACCATTCCCAAATTGGTGGTACCAGCCGAAGCTACGACAATAGCCGGTCGTAAACCACGAGATCTATCTTTTTTCACCTGCAANTNAAGATCAGCAACATCCATTTTATAGCGTTTGGTTTTAATCATTCTGATCTGGATCATACCACTGAAAAGAACATTGAGTGCNTTATGATAACAATGATGGGTATGGTCAGTGGCATATACCACTAGTTTTTCATAGTCTATTGGTTTAACTTTTAACCATTGCCTGGCTGTCATAAAAGCAGCTAAAGTCGCATGAGTCCCACCAGAGGTAATATCTCCCAATGCTTGAGAGGAATAGCCGACCAGCTTGATNAGCCANTCAATNACCTGATTATGAATCTGCACAGCTGCGGGCGAGGCGTAGCTATCTGCTGAAAAATGGTTGTAAACGGCCGCTAAATGATCNGCCATTGCACCTGCATANAGGCCACCNCCAGGAATAAAACCCAAATGGCCAGGTCCNGCGGTTTGGATTCCATGACTGCTCATTGCATCGTGGAGTTTTTTTAACGAGACCTGAAGTGGTTCAGGCTCTCCAAGAGANTCATGTTTAAATTCAGCATTNAGGCTAGCTTCGCTATAGGCAGGTAAATTNCCCANGNTATCATAAAAGCTGTTTACCTGACTCCCCATTTNTTGAGTCCATGCTTCTCGNCTAGGTCCNTCCGGTTCCAAACTAAAGCTTAGATCTTCACTTTCNCTGATNGCTTGTAGCCATTGACTNTCAGCCATAAAGCTGCTCCTCTACAAAACCTTGTTCACGTGGTTTGATTTGCTCAATGACTTTCTTAAATTGANCGATTGAATCACTCACCAAATATGAATCTTGCATTTCTGAAATCTGACTATGCTGCATCAAATTATTAAATGATATTTGCCTAGTATCATAAGCTCCCGATGCAATTTTATTCATTTCGCTCATGGAAGTCATAAGTCCAGCCCCCAAGATCTGAGGTCGATTNTCTTGNTGAATAAATCCAAATTCAAATATCCAAAAGTAAGCTTTATCGGCTAGATAAAGTGGGCTTGGCTGTTGAGCTAGATAACTGGTGAATGACGATGCTACTTCTTTGAGGGTCTCAATATCGCGGTTGGTATGTTTGCCATGCATCTCATCCTGCTCAGCCCGAACAATACTCTTGTTTAGATGAAATGCAGTACGATCCACTTCATGGATAGGTAATTGAGCTGCTCTATTTGCCCAAAGTTCAAGTAGTTTACGGTATTCAGGAGAAAAGAGGCAAGGAATATGGCCAAACACATCATGGATGAGGTCCGGTTCATGAGCAAAGAAAACCTCATCAGGACTGCGAATNNCTGACGAAATTGGAATNGTTTTTTCATGTATCATCTTTGCAATTTTCCACCCCGGAGCATAGCCATCGACGTGTTTTGCGGTCCAACCGATCGGCGCAAGCAACAGATTAAGATCCACTAGGTTCGGAATGCCTTCTGCGAAAGAGGCAAGCACATCAATGTGATCNCGATAATAGGGGTGGATTATGCCGTGGTGCAGTTTGCTGTGGTTTTGAAATTCCTGATAAAACCTACGCCAAGTTTGATGGTCAGTTTCGGTGTAGCTGGGCAATGCCTGACTAATCGTTGTCATAAGGTCAACTCCTNCATCCTTGAATGAACGCTCGTTCAATAGCGATACCCCACCAAATAGACAATGACTCAAAACGTGGCAGTGANTTTAGNTTGCNGTAATTATTGNTTTTTAAAATNNATGGTCTCTAGCTTATCNCAGTTCATNTGCGTCTTTTCGACTTCATCTTGAAAAGAGCTGGTATTGTAATGGCGCATATTGATTTATTTGTGCAAATATGCAAATATCNNTTTTATGGATGGAGACATGCAAAAACTAGCAGATTTTCTTAAAGCGCTTGGTGAATTCAACAGGCTGTCTTTGGTGTACAAGNTATGCCAATGTGGNAANCCTCAGAACGTCATGTGTCTTTGTGAATGCTGTGATGTTGATGCTTCAGTTGTGTCTCGGCATTTAAAAATTCTTNCAGAGCAAGGTATCGTGAAACTGGAAAAGAAAGGCAGAGAACGAACTTACGCTCTTGATAAGGAAAACGTGGCCAAGACATTAAGAGCTCTCGCTGACAAGATAGAAATGGAACATTAAACCAAATAAANAANNTNCACTCTGAGNCAGGAAAAAGTCGTCAGTANTTTGATGATTGCTATCCATGAGCCTCAGGNTGAAGAATTTAATCTAAAAATNTTGAAAGGAAATCCTATGGAAATTAAAAATTGCTCATGTNANTGTNCTNCCAAATCATGTTGCCAAGANAAGTCATGTNAATGTTGCGCCAGCAGCTGCTGTTGCTAGAAAAATCANCGTCAATGTCAGNTAAATGTCTTATCTGACATTGGCTCTGTGATACAGCTTCTATATGATACAGCTTCTANANGATANNGCTNCTNTTATAAATTTCTTACCAATATTTACTCGTAATCAATTTCAATCATGTGGAAATAAACTCGCATGTACCTTGCTTATCCATCAGGTGGCTTGAACCTAGCTGCAATGAATTAGATCCTATAGATGCGACCGTTGTGATTCCTATCAATTATGAGCTAAAGTGTTATAATACTATACTTATAAGATCATATTCACCATCAGAAGGGCAAGGTATGAATAAAGTCATTGCGCTAATAGCTGCCATAATTCTACTTGTAAGCATTTTCTTCGTCGCCGCCAGCCCAGCCATCTTTATCGACTTCTGGTGTTTTGTGCTAACGGCAGGCTTCACAATGATTGCCATTATAGGCCGGCATGGTTGGGAGGGTTTCCGGTGCTTAAGCGTGGCGAAAGAAAGAAATCCTGTGCTAAAAACTATTTGCATCGCCTCAATATTTTCCGGGTTCATCGGAGTGTTAATTGGGAGCATAACAATACTCTCCAATTTAAGTAACCCAGAGATGATTGGCCCAGCAGTGGCAGTTGCCATAATATCGATGCTCTATGGGGTTTTCCAAGGCTACCTGGCATATATCCTGATTGATGAATCAAGATAAGCCGGATCAAATGCCTCAAAGGTAAATCAATTTGTAACGTTTTGCTTTTTTTGGCTCAGTAAGAGAAGTTGTGATTTTGTCTATAATTATATATTTTCCGCAACAGTATCATTTCTTTCGTAAAAGGAGCAGTGGGTTTGTTCAAAGGCAATAACAATAGCATGTTCCGGATCTTCTATTGGCAAGTGTGTATCTATATCCTCGTCACGCTCATTTCATCAAAAGCTCTTGCTGAAAAAGTAGAGGAGTCGGTTACCGAGTCAGATCCAGAAAATCGTCTTTCCTATGGATTTGGTTTACAGAGGTCCCTCTCGCCTCCCTATCTTTGGTTGTCTAGTTATATGACATTTTCAGATAAAATTGATATAGGTATTCAGGGATTTAACTATAAGCTTCAACGTCAGAATGAGATTAATAGTAAGCTGATAAAAGGCAAGCTAGATGACACAATTGTAGCTGATTTAGCCAATGTAGAGCTTTCATCCTTCACAATTTTTGGCCGATACTACCTTCGTAAATATATGTTCGGGAAATTTGGTCTGACCAGATCCTTTACCCACCTTGATTTAGGTTTTACTGAAAATGGCGACACACCCGGTTCCCTGGAAGGGTCTACTGAGACTGTTTCTTGGACTGTAAATATCGGCCTAGGAAGTCATTTTAATACAGATCTCCTTGGTTTCGATCTTTATTACGGGGGCGATTGGTTTATCTTAAACATTCCATTCCACTCGCATCAAAATATTGATCTAAAACTGTCAGAGGAGGCATCTGAAAATCTGACGAAGATTAAAGATAAGCAATCCGATACAGCTAGCGGCATAACCGCAACTATCGTAGCGCTGTATTTTGGGATTGCATTTTAAATGTGCTGAGCCTAATAGGGATGGAAGAAAGTTAGGACTGCTGTCATTCCTGACTAAGCAGCTAAATCTCCCCAATATTGGGCTTGGGGTTTGAACTAATCACTTATTTCTTTCATAGTATCGAAAAGAGTCGGAAGCATATTTTTAGTCGATTTTCAGTGCTATTTGGAGCATTCTTAGTTTTCTTCTGTGCAAAACGACCCAAATCCAAAAACCCAGGATTGTGGCAATGCCAATAACGTAGGCTGCAGCAATAAATGGGACTGCCTGTGTAACCATTATTTTCTCCTATGTTCATTCAATAGCTAACTGTGCTTCCAAGGGTTAGGACAACTGATCAAAGGAAATTTGATCAAGTTCAGCCTGAATCTCTAAGTTCTTAGTGCGCTGCTTCATGAGCCAGTAACTTACGACGAGTAACCCTATAGCAGCTGCAACCAGCACGATTCTCATTTCAGGGTCCATAGTGGATTCTCCTCCGGGGCGCATGATGCTTGGGGGCTGGTGGAGTGTTCGCCACCAAGTGACGCTTTTGTAAACAATAATGACGTTGACCGATATCATAATACCCAGTGCACCACAGACCCGAGTCTGTTGCGGGCCAGCTGGTAGAGAACTTTTAAGGATGAGGTAACCTGCATAGAGCAAGGCTAAAACCAATGTGCTGGTGAGTCTTGCATCCCATGTCCACCAAACCCCCCAAGTAGGCTTACCCCATATAGAACCTGTGATAAGAGCAAGGCATGTAAAAACTAGTCCAACTTCGGCTGTAGCCTGGCCCCATCGCATAGCTGAATCAGATTTTTTGACAACACCCCATATACTGACTCCAAAAAGAATTGCAGCGCTAAAAAAGGCAGCAAATGCACTTGGAACATGAATATAAATTACCCGATAAACCTCACCCATGTGTTCTTCTGTGGGTGCACCCCAGATTCCCCAAGCGAGTATGGCGACAAGAATGCCGATAAGGATATGTCCAATGAAAAACGCTTTGGAGTCTGAATCCTGCTGGTATGCCATGGGGTTTAGTCCTTTCATTTGGGTCGTTGATAAGTCACTTAATGCATCGAATTTTTTAGTCGAAAAGAGCCTCGTCCTTCAGGGCTTTCTCAAAGAAACGCACCTGATGTTGTGTGCCTTTATTTGTTCTAAATACCGGCTCTATTGTATCGGAAATCCATCAACTGACTTAAGGAAAATAAAAAAAAGACTAAATGTCAAATAAAAATAGTTAGTTGGTGTTAGGTTTGCACGGTTTTTTGTTATGGTATTATCTTGCAAAGGGGCTAATTGTGCCCCAAAAAGCATGCTCTTTGTACTTTAACCTTGGGCGGACGAGTATCTGAAGGCAACTCAGGAAAACCTAAACCATGGCTTTATTTTATAGTTGGACTACTTTCTAGTAGCTCGAACTTGGTTCAATTTTTTCCAAATTGGAACAGCTCCAATTCAGATTAGTCGAAAGACCTTTTGTTAGAAAAGCTGCGCTTTGAAGTTCTTCTAGTTTGTAACCATATAACTTGACTTCGCCATATGTAGCTTCAATGTTTGATCTAAGTGTTATACCGGCATGAAAAATGTGAGCCCGGTATTCAATGTCGGTATAGATGTTGCTTTCTAAAAGGTCGACGGTTCCATACTTCATCTTGTCAGTGATAGTTTTAAGGCTAGAAGAAAAGGCATTATCATAGCCGAAAAAATAACCTGAGATATTGAGAAAAGACACCCAACCGTCTTCATCTGTGGCAACCTTGATATTGCAAGGGATGCCTTCCTTATCCTCTCCAATAAAAGAAAGAACCGTGTTGTCCGGAATTTTCATCTCTTGGTCTTGAATTATGCCCATCACATCATCAACTATAGTGGGAGATGAGGCGTAAGCCTGAGATGTCATCAATAATGCTATGAATCCCCTAGTGATGCTAAAAAAGTTTGTTCGCTTGCACATGTTATGCTCCTGTTATTTTTGGTTGCTAGTTTTGCAATAGTGCATGTCTATTTTCATCAGATTGATTGCTTTCGCACAGTCATTTAATATGTCAAATGGCCGCTTTGGTCAACTCATCTTTATCGCTCTCTGAAGTGATGGGACATAGAGGAGAGTCCGTTTATCTGCTTTCAGATGTCTTACCACTTTTAACGCATTTATCCGGTTAGTCTTAACACGGTCAGTAAGGATTCTATTTGAAAAATAAGGGATTATTTAAAACCTGGGGCTAACCTAGTGAAGAGTTGCTAATAATCTAGTTAAAAAATTCTCAGACCAATATCCGATTTTTTTATGATCCATTGTTTTGTTATGTCACTATTCGCTTCTCTCGAGCGATGGCTTCAAGCCGAAATATTGATACTCTATCTCCTCAAGAAATCCGATCCTGATTGGTCAGAAAACTTGAAAGGTTTATTCTTTCAATATGATATTCAATTACAGAAGGTTTGTGCTGGAGCTGCAGGTCCATTGTAGCCATCTGCATCGATAGTAAAATAGGCATTCATAGTCTCTCCTGCGGCCTGAGCTTCGGCGCAGCTGAGGTAGTATGGTTCATCCAGCCATTTCTGGGCCAGATAAGCTTCCACTGCCTGGCGTTCAGTTGCGGACAGTTGACGATTATAGATGACAACTTCCGCTATTTTTCCCAATAACGAAAAGCCCGGTATTCCCATTCGGCCAATGCCGACAGTGGGAGCAGCGGCTAGGTCTAACGGCATTATTTCACTACCAAGGTATTTACCATTGTGCCAGGAATAGCCTGTGGTCCCATCATAGCTGCCAGTATAGACATGCTGGCTTCTGTGTTTATCTGGTACTGTTTTGTCTAAGTAATAGCCCCAAGTCGAGTAGCGAAGGGTCTCAGAACCTTGATTATGGAGATGAGCCACCTTACTGGTTTCACCACTATTACCGATAGCAACAAAACTGCCACCATTGGAATTAGACTTGGCCACCACGAAAATAGTGTGCTCCTGGGCACCACTGCTGAATTGAGGTAAGCTGCCGAGAAAGCCCCTATCAAAAGTTGAAGCGATGGCTGGTCGGCCGTTCATGGCATTCAGAGTATAGGTGCCCCCGATAAAATTGCTGACACCTTCCACATGGTTGCCCAAACCCGATTTATCATGCCAACAGGTCACCGGACTATAATCGGTGTTCGCTGGGGTGTTTGCCGAGCTGCAGCTATCCTGAAAGAGAGTGTTGGTATCGTTGGCATCTAACCAGAGTGCCAGACCATAGTGTACACCGCCGGGGGCTTTTTGATCAGTGGTTAGCTGCCCCCACTTTTGTTGTAGATAAAGATCATTTTCAAAAACCTCTGCATTAGATAATTCTCGAGCGTAGAACATAGTTTCACTAAGATGATCATCAAATTGCGTAGCTGTGCCTAATGCAAAACTTGGGTTGGTTGGGATCAAACCGTCTCCTGGAGTATTTTGGTCGACACCCCCCTCGAGCTTCTTGC
>PBRN01000027.1 GCA_002725955.1 Pseudobdellovibrionaceae bacterium | reverse complement strand
AGTATTCCTACTACTAAAATACTGAATAATAATTTAGAAATTGGTTTTCTCATCAAATATTTATACCACTAGTTATATCGTTTTGCCGTCATTAAATTTGCTTCTATAACCTGATAGGAGGCTAATTAGGCAACTTTTTCTTGAGATTCCCCCAGGTACTGACAGAATGGTTGGGGGATGGTTATGCAGAGGGCAAAAGGGATCCCTTCTTGTTGTGCCTTATCCAGTAGTTGGATACTGACCTCACCGTTAATTTCTCTCAGATAGGTACGAATAGCGTCCATCCCAACTCCACGCCCGGAGATTTGAGAAACCGTTTGAGCCGTAGAAAAACCGGGGTTGAAAATCAACTCGGCTATTTCAGTTGGTTCAATTTTGTCTTCTGATTCTATTAGCTGGTTAGCTAGTGCCCTTTTTCTAATACGATCTAAATTGAGTCCTGCCCCGTCATCCGAGAACTCTAAGACACTATATTCATTAAAATGCCTTGCTATAAGCCTCATCGTTCCTTTCGGATCCTTTCCCTCTTTTTTCCTAGTTTCCTCATCTTCTATACCATGGTCCATTGAGTTACGAAGAATGTGAGTAAAACAGTCACCTAGAATTTTTCCAGTTTCATGGGTCAGATAGAGGTTCTCTAACTCTATAACTACATTAGGCTCAGGTTTCTGCAAATCGCGAGCCAGTCTTTCAAGGTTACTAAACATATCTTCAAATATATTAACTGCTTTAAGGAAATAGAGATCATAAAGAGTGTTACGGATACTACTAAAGTGAGATGTGGCCTCATTACCCATGGAGACTTCACCTTCTAGTGCTTGTAACGCTTCCACTGAATTTCTTAAAGTATCAAGATTTACTTCTACCTTATTTTCGCTATTGTCGAAACCTAGTTTATTATGAAAAATGGACTCATATTGTTCAAAAACAATTTCAACGTCATGAATTTCATCAATTAACTTCTGATGTGAGAAAGCTTCCTCTTTTCTTTGTAAAGAAGCATAATATTGTTCAGCGTGGTGAACTACTTCTGTGATTGGTGTTAGGGCATAGGTTCTTGCAGCACCTTTAACAGTATGCATATTTATGAATAATACTTTTAGTACTTCTTCATCAGGATCTGTCATAGCGGAAATGAGTCTTTTATTCTCTTCTATGAATTGGCGACCAGAACGGCAAAATAGAGCGAATTTGTCGATTCCGAGGTGGACTATTTCAGAAATAATTGTAATTTCTTTTTGGTGCTCTCTGCTCTTCTCTTCGAGAGCAGCAAGCTCTGTTACATCTCTTAGACTTACTAACACTTTCTCGATAGTATCAGTTTTTTCGTTAACAATAGGTGACCACTCTGCTTTGATTATTTTATTTTTATCACCTTCGAAAACTAGATTAAATCCTTTTGGGAAACATTCTTCATTCATTTCGAAAGCAAAGGAAGGCTCTCCAACAACGAAATCAAATGTCGATTTGACCATGTCACGTGCTTCTCTGGACAGGTCGGAACCATTCAATAACAATTCCTGTACTGTCCTATTACTGATTTTATTGGTTTCTAAAATATCTCCCAAGAATTTCGAGTAATCGGGTCCAACGATATATTCATTTTGTGGGTTACGATCCACAGTAAAAATTCCCTGATGTATGTTAGTGAGAATCGATTTGATATCCCTAGTCTGTCTTTCTACCTCGATAGTAAGTTGACGGCTGAGGTGTTCTGCGGTTCGGAATGCAAAGGCGAAATTAATACCAGTGATAGTTGACTGAATGAAGGTAAAAGCGACAAGACAGTAGTGAGCTACGAACGGTATTGACAAATCGCCATAGAAGACAAAAGTATCGTGAAAAAAGCCATATACTAAAATTGTCATACCAAGAATTGAAAGGAGCGCACCGCGCATTTTTTGGCGCGCTGCTTTCACTAAACCATAAATACAATATCCTCCGATACCAAATAGAGGAATTGCGACTACCGTTAAAGGAGATATAGCTATTGCAGTAACTGTAAAAAATAGTTGTCCAAAAACAACCAGCAAGCAATATATCCATACTCCTTTAGTTATTTTATCACTGTAACATCCCCTAAAACTTTCATTTAAAAAGCTTAAAAATAGGGCCATACCCAGTGGAAAAGCAGCTCCAACACCAAGAAAATTTATATACTGAATAACTAATGACGGCTCTATAAAGAAACGGGAAAGTAGCCCTTCTGTTGAAATATAACGGATGCCCATTAGTATTGCATAAAGTGAAATATATAGGGAACCGAGATCATCTCGACGTTGTGTGAAGAGCGAACAGTTATAGACAGTAATCATAAATAACATGCCTAATACCAAGAAAGTTTGCCAAAGCTGAAGTGAGTCTGATTTAATTAGGCTTGTATACGATGCTAGTCTAACAGGATCAGGGTAACCGGCTGGTGATAGGTAACTTGAATGATGAAATATTAACAAATATTGATCGGCTCTCTCAGTAGTTCTTAGTTTGCTGATGACTTGCCTATATTGACCAATCCATTCGTCGGGTTTATTGGTGACTGTTCCAATCTGCCCAATTTTTTCGTTGAAAATGATTTGACCATCTTTAGTTCCTGCCCAGTAAAAATCTCCATTAATGAGGAAGTGTCCCATAAGTAATCCGAGATCGCCATTCTCTGGATTAAGGTTTCGAAAAGTAATGTAGAATGTGCCATAGCCTTGGGGATCTAGACCCGCCCCAGTAAAAGTGCCTGGTACAGAAAAATTTGGTATATCTTGTGGGACATGTTTTAGTATTTCTTCGGGGGTCAAAAATTTCTCATATACGAACTTCCACTCCCCAGCTAATTTTTTTCCGCGGTCAGAAATCTTGAGCTTAGCTAAGTCAACAACACCATCCTGTGCAGGAAGGTTTTTATTCTCTTCCTTTGGGTTGCCATATAGGGAGATCGAACTTATTCCTACTAATATGAAGAGTAACAATTTTGAAAAAGGAATTAGATATTTCATGAGTGGCCTCGTTTGAATCTAATTTAGCTTTGTTCATTGTTTTTTAGAATAGAATTAAAATCTTATTCTGATGTATCAGGATCTTTGTCCAATTAATTTTTGCTGTAGAGGCTTAACAAAATAATTTGGTTGTTATAAAAAAATATTTTTGTTTATAGACTTTACGCAAACATTTTCAATACATAAAACTATTATAGTGTTCTTGTGGTACAGGTAGAAGCTGGTAAGTTGTGCTAACATTACCGAAGTTGGGTGGGTAATTTCTGCCTATACATATGTAAACTTTACGACCTCGTTCAAGGTCCAAGAGTCATATATGAGAAGATAATAAATCTAAAGGTTATTTTATAAAATCTAGAAAACCATATTTAATGGGAATTCCTGATTTCACTTGAGGTGAGGCCAGGTGAGTCTAACCCTGTTAAATGACAAATTTCAGAATGATTAACCTAATATAGTGATGAGTATTAGTTAAAGGTTTGATATCTAAATGCGAAAGTGGGGCTTGAGGCCTCATAGTCCAAAAAAGTTGTAATAGATAGGCACTCATTGTATAGATTTATCGTCGCTGCAAGACAACTGAGTGATAATTGACATATTCGTACATCTTGAGGATTTATCATAATAATACGAAAAATTACTCAACAGTATTTACTATGTAAAGCTGATCAGGGAGAGATAAGAAGATGGAAAAACTGTTCATCACAATTATATTTCTAATAGTAGGTTGTGGTAGTCAGAAAAAGATAGATTTGAGGTCAATAAAGCCATTACTCTCGCTCAGGCAGGTACCGTTAGTCGGGGAAAGTAACGTTTCGATAACTGTCGAAGTGATCTCGAACCGGACTGAGTGGATTGGCAACCTAAGAAAAACCTGCCAAGACAAGAAAAAAATTTTAAATGAACAGTTAGATGTCAAGTCGAAATTCAATATCAATTTATTGAAAGTTGAAGATGTTGAGAATCTTCAGGCCAAGAGCAGGAGGTGTCTCAGTAGGGACCTTCTGAACCAATGTGTACGTTATATATATTTTCATAAAATTATTTGTAGATACTCTTACTAAAGCATGATGACTTGAACGCAAGTAAGACCCATTCTAATATTGCCTCATTCCCAATGATTTATATTCTACTAATAAAATTCTAAAGAACATCTAGACTATGTTATAGTTGTCCTAATCAATATTCTGGGAGACATGGATGGTTGCTAAATACAGTTTTTCTAGGAAATTATATTGGTTCATTATGATTCCACTTATTCCTATTGCGACGACTTTTGCTATTACCGGTACAGTAGCAGTTGTGCATGATCAATCCATTGCAAATGAAGATTTGGCCTGTCTTAATAAGTATAAAAAGATCAGAAAAATAGATAGGGCCGAATGGGAGTGGCAGATCACCAAGAATTGTGATGTAAAAGTGCAGTATGACTATTTCCCTACGAGTAAAGTTGTCGTTTCACCGAGGCTCTGGTTAGGCCGAGAGAGCCAATGGAGCGCTCATAATAACCAAAAATTGCTAATGTTAGCTTGGTTACCGGCGGCACTAGGGTTGTTAATATTCCTTTATAGGAGATGGTCGATGCGATTCGGCAAGATGACCAGAGAGTAAATTGGTGTTAAGAAATTATAAAATAAGATCCATCATAATAGAATAGCTTTGATCAATCGTATCTGACCAAAATTCAATTTGGCTAACTTGAACTATCCCGTGACAGATAAAATTTATATTAGAAATACTAATAGGTCATGGATAAAAGGATTCGGGAAATCACCTTGTAGTATAATACCGTCCCAGTTAGAATTTATCGATAAATTAGTCGGAACTAAATCGGATTTACGGAGGGTATAATCGATGTGTAGACCAATAGGCTATGTATTGATAGTTTTCTTGTTCCTGTTTACTGGTAGGGTTACTGCATCAAGTGAGGTGTTCGAAGCCCGTTATATAGATGATGGTGCTGGAAAAAGGCTGCTTCTTAGTATAGAGCCTGTTTACAGAAAATTGAATCTGACGGCATTAACCTCAGTACTTAATTATAGTGAATCCAGTTTTCCTGCTTCTATTATTGAACATGAGAATCCTTCCAGAGAAAAGATTGTGATATTGCGTAGTCAGTCAGAGGATGTAATTATGACTGAACTTCGAAAAAGGCAGGTGAAAGATAGTGAGCCACTTACTATCGATGAATCTTTTCTGTTAGCTGAGGATGAAGTGGTAACTATTGTTGATAGTGGCCCAGCTAAAAACCGTATTGATGTTGTTTTCATGGGAGATGGTTATACCGTTGAAGAAAAACAGAAATTCTTCAGTGATATGCAGCGGATGGTCGACGATATTTTTCGAGATAAAACTTTCCGTAGCTACTTGCCATTGTTCAATATTCACTTGGTATTTCGGGCTTCCAATGAATCAGGTATTGGTAAAAATAATATAGCGAAGGATACGGCTTATGGACTTTATCGGGCAGGGAACACCCTTAGGGCTATCTATCCATCTGACAAAAGGGCCTTAAGAAATTCCTGCAGCAAGGCTCCTGGTTGTGATTATCCAGTGGTGATTGCCAACGACCCTTATTATGGGGGACTAGGGGGCGAGTTTGCTATTTCGACTAGCTCGGTGACCAGCGGTACTAAAGTTCTGCGTCATGAACTAGGTCATAACTTTGGTCGAGTTGGTGAAGAATACGATGGTGGTGGCTATTTTGGAGCTAATTACTCTAAAAGGCTGAGAAACCTCAGTTGGAAACATTGGACAACTGCCAAGAATGTATCCTCAGAACCAGCAAAATCACGCTATATTGCGTGGCCATGGTACAATCTCATTGACGGAGAATATGTAGCTAAATTTAAGAGTGATGGTACTGCATCGCGAGCTTCGATCCGTTTTTCCGTATCCGGGATGTCAGAAGATAGTGACCTGGCTTTAACCCTAGATGGAAGTAATGTTATTTATAGAGGAACTGGCACTGATGATAGGATGTTCCATAATTACAGACTAAACACGGGATTTTCTAATGGTGAACATCAGCTAGTTTTTGAAGGAGCGATGGATGGCGACGATCACTGGCTATCTTCTGTTCATATTCAGGAATATGGGGACGATTATCACTTCGATCCAGACTATATAGGTGCTTTTCCCGTCTTTGATCCCAAGGGCAGGGTTGCTGGTTACCGGTCAAATCATGAAACTTGCCTGATGCGTAACATGGATTCTCCCGTATTTTGTAGTATTTGCCAGGAGAATAACTGGCTACAGTTTTTTGATAATGTTGAATTAATCGATAGTGTTAAAACTATTTATAATCAAGACATCGTGACCGTAACACTTTATACATTAAAAATTGGACAGCTATATGATCAGAATAACAGTGGCTCTATTACTGTCCAGTGGTTTTTCAATGGTGAAGAAATTAGTAGCTTTGCAGATAAATTTCAATGGACACGGTCACTCGATAAAGCTAAAGGTTCATGGCAGGTTAAGGTTCAATTTCGTTCGGCTGAGATCAGGAAGGATTTGAACCTTTTTGATGATACAAAATATATTGAGATATAATCTTTAGTTAGCATGAGACAGAATCTGAATATATATTTTGGAAGTCTAATTGCCTGGAATAGCCATGCTCTTCCTAATTTGCTATGTGTCTCGTAATAACTAATAATTTCTGTAATCTATCTATGGTTAGATTGTTCGTATCATAATATAGATTACCTCAGTGAATTACTAATAAACGAAAATATGGAAGCGATCTACTGTGGCTCTTAGGCAGAATGGATTTATACTTCAACGGAATACTGGGGATTGATAGGTCGGTCGGATCAGGGTATTAATTGGCTATAATATTTGGTTGATATTCCTATTTTTCGGTTAGTCTTTATTCCAAGAAACATTCGGAGAATATTTTGCCTAGTTAATGTCAATCAGTTGTTCCGAATGATCAGAGACGTAGGTCGATAATAGATCTATCGACTCGGTAGGTGTTTACTTTATAGCCCTTACCTTGTGAGGTTCGATGTATCAAATTAGTTGGCTAAAAGCATGATATTAGGTACAAATAAAATAAAAATATTTCGAGAGTATAAAATAGTGCTTTGGATCATATTTATGATTTCAAACCTATCCTCATGTAATGAAAAATTAGAAAAAGACGTACCTGTAGTTAAAGCAGGGGTCATTGATCTGACCGATTGGGATTTTGATAGTGATGGACCTATTCAGCTAAAAGGTCAATGGCGATTTGCCTGGGGCGATTTTATTGAACCAGGTCCTATTGATTTAATAAGAAAAAAATATACCGGGTTTATCAAAGTTCCTGCAGTATGGGATAGTCAGCTAACACCAGGTATACCTAATGAACCATTGCCCGGTAAAGGGTATGGTAGTTATTTACTTGAGATTAAATTTAATCCAAAAAATAAAGAGTCGCTTGAGCAATTAGCGTTAACATTTTACTCTGGGAAATCTGGTAGAGCTCAGGTTTGGGACGTAACAGGTACAAATTTGCTGGTCCAATTAGAGCAAGGAAAACCTGCATCTTCTAAAGATTTGGAAGTACCTTTAGGCTTAGCTAAAGTTAAGTCTTTCAGAACAAATGGTCATGAGTCTTTATTTATAATAGCGCATATAAGTAATTTTAATGAATTAGCCGGTGGCTTTTGGGATACCCCTGTTCTAGGTCTTGATGATGATGTTCGAGGTCAGATCTTTGAAAAGCTATTTAGAAGCTTATTTCTCATTGGTTCAGTATTTATAATAAGCTTATATCACTTGGTCCTTTTTAGTCAAAGAAGAGAAGATAAGGCTTCGCTGGTATTTGCATTATTTTGTGCAGCAGTCTTATTTCGTGAGGTAATGGTAAATCGTTTAGTTCAAATATTGAGCTCTGATTTCTCGCTAGATAGTTATAATTGGATGATATCCCTAGAGTATGCTTCTATTCCTTTAGCTATTTTTAGTTTGGGTCTATATATCAATTTAATGGTACCAGGAAGGCTATTTAATATTATTTTCAAATATTGGTATCTATTGATTTCTCTAGTTTTATTTATATTTGCTATTGTAGTACGTCAGCCTCTTTTATCTGAATCTCTGAAATACTTTCAGATTCATTTATTGGTAGGCTTAATAATAGTTCTTATTCACTTAAGCGTGGAGTCTATAAAGGGCAATAGAATATCTCGGTGGATATTACTTTCGTATTTAATCATATTTATGGTAACGATGAATGACTCTCTTCATGGTATGAATATCATAGTTACAGGTTATTATGGACCTTACTCGTTTCTAGCTTTTGTTTTAGTTCAAAGTGGGATAATTTCAGGAAATGCTGCGTATGCATATCGACAGGCTAAATATCTGAGTAACAACCTACAAGATGAGGTGAGACTACAGACGATTATCCTAGAAGAGAAGACAAACCAGCTGAAGGAACTTGATAAGCAGAAAACGTCATTTTTTCAGAATATGTCTCACGAGCTGAGAACCCCTTTAACTCTTATTCTCAACCCTCTCGAAAGCGCGGCGATNGANCATAAAANNGATAAGAATATAGAGATTGCTACTAAAAACTCTAGAAGNCTCTTGCGATTGGTCAACCAACTTCTTGACTTTCAGAAACTTGAAGCNGGTAAAAANCTTATCAAATTGATTCCTATTGAACTAAATCATTTTGTNTCGGTTTGTAGTGATTATTTTGAGTCAGCCTGTTCGCACAAAAAAATAAGATTTTCAGAAATGCGTAATGGAAATTTNTTANCCAAAGGTAATAAACCTATCTGGATTCGTGGGGAGATCGATGCATTAGAAAAAATTGTTTTTAACTACTTATCTAATGCTCTTAAATATACACCTCCAAATGGTACNATNAAATTGGGGCTGGACCTTCAGGACCATAGTGTCAAANTTTTCGTTGAAGACAGCGGTTCTGGTATTGCTAAAGAAGATCACACTAAATTGTTTCAAGTATTCAGCCAGGTAGATGGTTCTGCTACGAGAACTCATGAAGGTACTGGATTGGGCCTTGCTTTGGTAAAATCTTTAACAGAAGAAATGAATGGTAAAGCAGGAATGGAAAGCGGATTAGGCAAAGGGAGTATTTTTTGGGTAGAGTTTCCGCTTATAGAAGAGGAAGCGATACCAGAGGTAGACTCTTTGGCNGATGATTTTAGTGTAAAATCATGGCTACTGGCAGAGAGCGAAGGCGAAACTGGAGAAGATGATCTGGGTGATGAAAATAGTATAGTTAGCTCAGCTAAGAATGAGTTGATTATGGTAGTCGATGATTTAGCAGATATGCGTGAATTGATAGGTAATGACCTCAAGGCAAAAAATTATCGAATTATTACNGCTTCGAATGGTAAACGAGGTTTAGATTTAGCTAGAAAGACTCGTCCNGATTTAGTCGTTACAGACTGGATGATGCCGGAAATGATTGGTCCCGAGTTNATAAAGGCAATGAAATTAGANCCAATNTTGAATTCGGTTCCAGTGATATTATTNACNGCNAAAAGCGATGANGAGAGTAAGCTAATAGGTACAGAAATAGGTGCAGACGGATTTTTGGGNAAACCATTTAATGAAAAAGAATTGTCTAGNATTGTNAAAAACCTTTTGTCACTTAAAGCTCGGGAAANGGAGGTTGAGTCATTNAATCNNCAGCTGACAGAAAATGTACTGAANCGATACTTGCCNCCAGTNCTTGTTGANCAGATAGTTAGGGGCGAGACTACNATTGAGCAAGATCCGNAAGGAGTNAATGGGACNGTACTTTTNTCGGATTTAGTAGGNTTCACNGAGCTAAGNGAAAAAGTAAGAGCAAAGACTATAGCTCGAGTACTAAANGAGTATCTCGAAGTCATGAACCAGATTATATTCNATAATGATGGTGTGATCGATAAATTCGTTGGAGATGCTATCATGGTTATTTGGGGGGCGCCCAGTCCGATGGCAGCTGAAGAGCAGGTCGAAAAGGCGGCAAAATGTGCTCTCGAAATGCAGGACGCAATAGAGGTTCTTAACGATAGTTTTTTGAAGAGAGATATTCCAGCTCTTAAAATGCGTATTGGTATCCACCATGGGTCGATCATTGTAGGTAACTTTGGTAGTAAAATNCGTTCAGATTATACTGCAATAGGGCCAGTGGTCAATNTAGCAGCTCGTATTGAGGAGGTCTGCGAACCCGGTAAGGTATACGTTTCNGCTGAGGTATGTGANTTACTNCCAGAGGAACTTACCACCAATGTTGGAGACTTCGATCTTAAAGGNCTAAGTGGTCGGCGTAATATATATAAANTAGCTGGCTAGGTNTCCGGAATNAAAGTTTATTNCAAGATTTTTACTTCGCCTACATTCNAAAATAAAAAATANAATATTTTCTTATTATATTAGAAAGACAGTGGGGTAATAATGATAAGGATATTTCTGATCTTATTGGCGGCTGGTTGGTTAGGCGCTTGTATTCATATTCAGCCAGTTAAAAGTATTGAGGAAGCTGAAGTATATTCTAGCAGAAAAGGTCATATAGTTGATGTGACTCCATATATGCTAAAAAAGCTATTAGCAGGGAAAAATAACTTGAAGAAGACTTTCGTCGTCGAATATTCTGCTGATTGGTGTAAAGCTTGCCAAGCTATGAAGCCTACTCTGGCAAAATTAGCTGGGAAGTATAAAGATAAGTTAACGGTAGGTATTTATAATATTAGCTCTCATCCTGANGAGATCGAGATTAAGCAACCATCGGTTCTGCCCAAGTTTGCTTATTTTGTACCAGGTCATACNGTTCGATTCTCAACCGGTGCCCATAGAAAAGCTATTAAGAAGGTATTTGCAGATTTGCCAAATCTCCCCGAGAAGTTTTCCTTGGCAAAACCCGATAACGATTTGAAATCGTACTTTTTTATCGGAGGTGCTACCGATATTACTAATTTTGGTAAAGAAGCGATTTATCATTTAGCTTTGATGCGNGAGAAGGGTATTAAACATGGGAGNACNGGATGTTACTTCAATCAACCTGATTTCTTTCAGTACTATTTAGATAATGCTGACTATAATTTTTTGAAGGATANAGCTAGTCGTTGTTATCCAGCAGAGAAACGAGTTATTTTAAGAGATTTGAATAGGGCGATAAAAACTGTTCAAGGAGAAATATATATTTATATCACCTCTCATGGAGATCNTCCCAAGAAAAACATCGAGAATTGCCCAGTGGTTGGCAAACCTCGNGTATTGCTAGGTACACCAGAAGGTTGCTCTGAAGAAAATTATTTAACCGCGCAAGATTTAGCAAANGCACTGGGCCGAAAGAAGATTGGCACAAAGATTTATTTGGTAATNCAGGCTTGTTATTCTGGTAGCTTTATTGATCCACTAAAGGATATTAGCGGTTTAACNATATTGACTGCTTCGCGAGATGATCGCACTTCATTTGGTTGTGATTCAGGCGAGTCTTTTACCTATTTTGGAGGAACATATCTTAAAGTGATCGCTGGCGAGAAAAAATATCCACGTAACTGGAATTGGCAAAAGATTCATCAGGATGTTAGTGGTCAGGTCGATGTACTAGAAANANGNAATCGAATCCCAATGAAGGAGCGTAGTCTTCCTCAGTTGCACCTNGGAAAATAGGTTAGTACTAAAACAGATGACTTGGNTGNTCTAAAGGTAGAAGGATTTANTTTTAGGTCGAGTAACAAGTTGTTGTTTTATGATCGATACTATTCNGAGTAACCCATGAGAACTGTTTTATANTCAAAGTAACTAGGAAAAATTTTATCCTTTTATACNCTATGTTTTATTTCTGGTGTACCGATGATTCATTANAGGCAGAGATGTGGGTTCATGAACCAAGTTAAANAAAGCTGAGGAAGANCAATTATGGCAGTTGATGAAGCAACTAAAAATAGATTACTTAAACAGTTGGGGGTATCTGTCTCAANTGAAGCTTCCATCTTGCACGATAGAGTTGAACAGTTTGAGTTAGAGGAAGCTCAGAAAGCATCTGAACTTAGAAGGAAGCTGAAAGAAGAAATGACGGCCTTTGGGGCAGACTTTGGGTTTGGGGTGATGCTAAAATGGAGTAACGAAACCCCAGAAGAGCTTATGTATCAGGTTTTGAGTCAAGGGATGGACGAAGATCGACTACCTACGATAGTTAGGGCAGTCTTACGAAAATACCCAACTTTTTATAGTAGTGAAGAGTTTTCAAAACGGATAAATAAAACCCTAAAAAAACATGAATATGATAAACCCGATTTACTTGGCCTAGCCTATAGCTACGCTGTTCTGGCCTATGAAGGGATGATTTTAAGGGTGGACCAGGATGCCATCGAAGACCTTTTTGCCAGCTACAATAATGAACTTGTGTTTGGTGTTTCAGAGGAATCTCTTGCGGAGCAGGTATCACCACATGACCCCATATTAGCTAATCTGGGTCTGCAGAAGCCTTTGATCAGATGCGCACCGGATATAAACGTGAATCAAAGGCCGGAAAGCTTTATAGCAGTAAGTTATCATCTTCAAGAGAGGATTTGTATTAGATGTCTGAGTGCTTATAGACCAAGTAATAACTGGCTTGATTTTCAAAATGGCGAGGTGTGCCAATGCCCTGAAGAAGACGCAAACTGATGCCTAAAGTATGGGTATAGGATCCTGTCCTTCCGGGCAGAGGGGGTGTCTTTAATAGGTGCAGTATCGTGGCAGAATCTCCAGCACGTCTTCTACCTCCTTGTTTTGGCCAAATTTGATATCTTGAAAGAATTGCCAGGATCTATCACCTAAACGTTGCTCTTGATCAAATTGACGATGACCACCGTTATGGTCACATAATACTCGAACCCCAGGTAGGCCTAGTGATCGGGATATATAGGTATCAGTCGTTTTTTTGAAGTTGATAATCTCTATATCTTGCGGACCACCATAGAACATGGCGCTATGAATTGGATACGGCAGCCTAGGTTTTGGTGGCATACGATAGAAAAGACCTGTTGGATCAGATATAAATCCTCCAGAAAATACTCCAGTGGCAGCAACATACTGCGCTCTGCTCCATGTCATGTGAGATGCCATAAGACCGCCAGCACTTAGGCCAGTAACATATATCCTTTCAGGGTCTACGAGATTGGCTCTTACAGCGCAGGCAACCATAATATCAGCTAAAACCAGATGACCTTCCCGCCATACACCACCTAAATGTGCTCCCGTCATTTTCCCTATCACGGGTACATTGTTAGGAGCAAATATAATATGGCCTGCCTCTGTTATTTCCTTGGCTGTTTCATCAGAAAAAGCACCGAGGTGGATTCCATTTCTGATACTGACTGGTTTTGATTTTTCAGTGGGGGATTGATCAAGAATATAGTCACCTGTTTCACCTGTGCCATGCCAGTATATGATTAGCGCTCGATCTCTTGTTGAATGAGAGATTTTTTCTTCGTTTTGATCTTTTTTTAAGACCCGAACACGGGAGGTTATGCCATAGGCAGAAAAGTCAACGTAGCCGTTTTCGATGCTGGGGCACACACCATTAAATTCTGGAATTTGAGGTACCATGGGGTTCGGATCATCGGCATTTTCTGCATGAACGGATGTTGCTGTAACTAGAAGGATGATTTTGATCACGAAAAAGATTGAGAAACGTTCATGCTTTTTCATAGCTAGATTCCTTTTAAATGTTTTGCCCTATAACCGATGACATAAGGCTAGGCAACTAATGACAGAAATTTAAACTAGTAGCTTTCAATTATTGTGATCATAAATTGACTATTCTAATTGAAACTGTCAATTACTTTCATTTGGGCCATCCAAGGATAAACACCCGCAAGGTCTGGGACCAATTGTCTTTTACCTTTATTTATATTCGGTGTTATTTCTGCTTCCAGAATTTTTTCTCATTATTCATTCATTAAGATGATGTTTTATTGAAGGCACAACGAGTGTTTGTTTAACGAGTGTTTGTTTAACCATGTTTTTATTACTTACCCGCAATAACTGACGCTTCTGAAAGTTTAAAGTTTGTTCAAGGCGATTAATTACGAAGTTCGGCATGAAAAATCGTCGTTAAAATATTATAGTTGATTAAGGCTTTTTAATAATATTTAATAGCAAAAATTAAAAATTCATATAAAATTAGAAAAGGCCTCTAGCTATGTCAGAATCTAGGTTTATCAGGAAGTCAGTTACGTTTTTTTCACTCATTTCGGCAATTATACTTCTTCAAGGTTGCGGTACAACGGATGAACTAAGCGAACGTGCACAGCCGCAAGTGTTGACAACTAACCAAGGGCAGGTTGGCATCGCAGCTAATCAGCAGATCATCAAGAAAATATCCTGGAGCAATAAATCTTCATCGTTCAATTTTGATCAACCAAAGTCCTGTATGCAGCTGAAACCACCTAGCCGAAACCTAGGCTGGAACATTCAAGAGACCACTCTTGAGCCTCAAAAGCGTTGCCGGCAGCGAGAGCTGGGTACGAAACGTTGTGTCAGCTGGTGGTACGATTGGACCGTAGTTTGTACATATACATTGGTTAACTAATACATTGGTTAACTAAATCATCAAAAAATAATATTTTTTAAATTTGAGCGGATATGGAGTAAAACATTGAAAGCTAGAAAGACCTCTCTAACTATTCTGATCACTTTTTGTATGGCTAGCGCATAACCAGCTGCTCTTGCATCGACGCCTGTCCCTCGAGAGCTATAAATAGACGAACGTTACTAGCCATTTATTCTTATCGCCGTTAATTGGGTAGCCAAGAGTCGTTATCAGCACCGAGCAATAAGGTAGAATATATTGATTACCGTAAGTTATACTTTTTCAATCTGATGCGGGGTGCCGGTTGCTTTATGCTTGAGTGGTGCGGCATAAAGGCGTATAAATGATGGGTGTGTTTGAGGCCCTCCGCACTGCAATATCTGACCTTTCTATTGCTATCTATCCCGATCCGAGGAAATAAGAATGAATCCAGTTTACCTTTTTTTAACAGTGTTAATATCAACGTCTTGTGTTCATGGAGATTACACTGAATTTTATAATAAGAATGGAGAGGTTGTAGCATGTGAAGGCTACTATTCCTCTGGTAAAGAAGAATGGATATCGGATGCTATTGTAGCTGATCAGAGATATAAAAACTGTATTTCCCGCGCTAGAAGAAATGGCTGGACTTCACGTCCACCAAGCGAAGAATATGAGCCTATAGAACTTAGCCCTGAAGAACGAAAAGAATTAGAGGCTGAGGCGACAAGGTTACGAAAGGAAATCAGAAAAATTCGTAAAAATAGAGGATAGTTGAGATCTGGTTTATCCATATACTCACAAAATCACATCAACTACTCTTCTTTGGCATTGACCTAATCATTCGCTATGTAAAAGTATCGGTGATATGGTTACATAGCTGATCATGCCACTTCATGCGCAAGCATCTTAGTTGGCAGCCAAACTTCAAAACGGGCACCACCTAGTTCATTATCATCTGAGATCTCTATGTTGCCACCATGCTGATCTACGATCTCAAGACACATAGATAAACCTAAACCAGTACCTTTTCCAGCTTCCTTGGTCGTGTAGAATTTCTCAAAGATCTTTTCTCGCAATGCCGTATCTACCCCATCACCATTATCAGCAATGGAAATCAACACTCCATCTTTACCCTGGTAGCGAAGAATTATACTGGAGATAGCTATCTTACCAGTTAGAGTTTTATGATTGGCTTTCATTTTCTGCTTTTTACTATGGACGGCATCGGCGGCATTAGCCAGGAGGTTGGTTATAATCTGGCCGATCCTGCTTCGATAACATATGACCGGTGTTAATTCACTCAATCCTAGATCTACCTCAATGTGACGGATACGGCCACCTACTATAATAAGACTTTCTCTGACGATTTCGTTAAGGTCTACATTGTTGACAGGTTTAGTATCTAGGCGACTTTGAGTTCGCAACGCACCACTAATTTCTTGTAATTTATTAGTAGCAAAACGGTTATGATCGTTAATTTCTGCTATCTTTTCGAGCTGATCGTTGAGGTCTTTGCTAAACTTTACGGTTGTTTCGTCATCATCATCAAGAAGTGGCTTGATATAATCTTTTATGGTCTTTACTCTTCTTTCAAGGAGATAACAATTATTATTAGATAACTGAATTGGGTTTGCTATTTCATGCCCAACAGATGCAACTAGTTGTCCGATTTGAGCTAATTTCTCATTTTGAACCAGAAGGTTTTTGCTGAACCTATGCTGTTCTTTTTCTTTTATTAGTCTTTGCCGAAATAGCAGGTTATGCACCCGTAATCGTAACTCTCGTGAAATAATAGGTTTGGGCAAATAGTCGTCCGCTCCGATATTGAGGCCGTAAATTCGGTCTTCTTCACTAGCCCGGGCTGTTATTATTATTGCGGGTATATCTCGGAGGAAATCATCATTTTTCATCTCATTCAGAACATCTTCTCCTGACATTCCAGGCATCATCATATCAAGTAATAACATATCTGGTTTATTTGAGCGCATGTGGTCAAGCCCGTCTTTTCCAGCTAAAACAGAGCTGATTTGATAACCATCGATCTTTAGGATTTCAGTAATGACCTCGCAGTTCATTTCACTATCGTCGATGACTAATATGCTGAGGGTGTGGCTATCTTGCTCACTGATATTGAGTTCACTATCGTCATCCAGATTCTCTTCAGCGATATCTTCGTGGGCATCTATATCAATACTTGGCTCTGAGTTGATTTCTTTTGCGGTTATTGTAATAGCAGATTCTGGTTGATTGGGAAGGACTACCGTAAAAGTAGATCCTTGACCCTCTTTAGAATCACACTCAATTCTTCCCCCCAACAAATTTACAAGGTTATTTACCAGACTTAACCCTAAACCTGTTCCCTCATATGATCTTCTTGCGTCTCCTTCGATCTGACCAAATTCTTCAAATATTTTATGTTTCGATCCTTCTGGGATACCAATTCCCGTATCCTCAACTACTATTCTTAGATTGATTGAATCGGAGTAGAGGATTAGCTTTATATGGTTAGATCTTGAGATATCTTTAAATTTGAATGCGTTGCCCAATAAGTTGCGAATGATGGTAAATGTTTTCTCCTGGTCACCAATGAATTCAGGTTTTGCCGCTGTTAAAGAAGACTCATAGCTCAGATCTGAGCGTCTTAACTGAAGGCCTTCAGCTAGGTTGTCAGCTTCATTTTTAAGCTCTTCAAGCGAGTAGGTTTGAATATTGTGTTTTAACTCACCACTTTTCGATTTTGCAAGATCGAGTATGGTATTGATTTGGCTTTTTAGAGAATTAGCTAGGTTTAAAGCTTTCCCGATTTGGCCTGAAGCAGCTGGTGGTACTTCGCCATATCTTTTTTTTCTAACTAGGTCGAGAAACCCGATAATACCATTTAGTGGAGTTCTTAGCTCATGGCTCGTATTATGAAAAATTTGCGTTCTTTCTTTTTCCCTAATTT
>PBRN01000209.1 GCA_002725955.1 Pseudobdellovibrionaceae bacterium | reverse complement strand
AATATCAGACTCCAAGCTGGCAGACTCAGGATGACCGCCCGGATAACCAGCTACCCCAACACCAAACCAGTCATCAAATTCAGTACGAATAAAGCCTGTTAAGTCTGCACCAAAAGCAAATCCATCATCACGCTTAACCCACCTTTCAGAGCCAACTGGAGGATCGCCACGCAATGCTAGAATATTCTTAATGCCCGCATCTCTTGCAGAATTCAGCGCAGAACGAATTTCTGCTTCCGAAATATTAGTGCAAGTAAGATGCATCATCACTTCTAGAGCAAAGTATTTTTGTGCGCTTTGACAAAGTTCAAGGGTTAATTGACTAGTCGAACCACCAGCACCCCAAGTAAAATCCACAAACGCTGGCTCCAACCGTGCCATTCGCTCCAAACGATCATATAAATTCTGAATCCCAGCTTTGGTCTTCGGAGGAAAAAACTCCAAAGAGAAAAATGGTTTATTTTCAACGATCGATTGATTTATTTTATCTATTATTTTCATTCATTAATCCTTAGCCGCCACCTTAACACCTAGTCATTCTGATATTTGCAACCAATTCTACAATTCAAATTAGACAGCACAGCTGATATCATGGAAACATATCAGCATAGCGTAGAACACTTCAACATTTTATGGATCTTTATCATGCATGAATCGGAAGAAAGCTACCACGGTCGATTGGCAAAGCTAAAAAAGGAACAAAAGGAAAAAGCCCGCAACTATAGGAAAGCTCAGAGAGACCGACTAAAGAATAAAATGGCGGACCTAAGAAAAGCCATCAAGAATAGGGCACCGACTGAAAAGGAAAAAGCATGGAAAGAAGAACACAAAGCAAAAACTAAAGCTTGGCGTGCTAGTCAAAGAGAAAAACAAAAAGAGCTAAAAAATAAAGAAAAGGAAAGAGAAAGGCTCGAAAAAGACAGAAAGCTTCAGATGACGATACTAAGAGACGAAACACTTGTTAGAGGAAAACCCGTCCTCAAAATCGTACCCAATGACTAAACGACAAATATAATTCAATGGCACGCCATTTAACCATAGTCCAATCGTTGACTTAGCAAAAGAAAAGAGCAGGATTAACGCTTATAACTAATGCGCTGTTTAAACATTAAATTTACTTAGGAATAAAAAATTAGATGGAGGAACCTAAACTGCGAATTAAGTATAAAAACTAGTTTAATTTTCCTTTCACTTCCGATTCATCAATAGCTTCCAGCTTACCCACCAGAGTATATCCAAATGCTTTACTTGGATCCTGTAAAAGCCTGAAAGTATCACGGTGACATATAACTTGATTGGGATGTAACGGCTTAAATCTCGATGCCGTTGTTAGCAACTTCTTTGCTTCTAACGACTCTGTAGTATTGGCATCACCATCCACAGAACAGATTAAAGCAACACTTAACATCACATATGAACATGGCAGCTCTGCATTATCTATGTGCAATGACTCACGATGCAGCCTTACAGATTTTTTTATATCACCGCGCACATCCCAGATCCAATCCATTAAGAAGAAATCCGGGATCAGACGATAAAACATACCTAAGCCATACCGGACCGCTCCCTGCATACTAACTTCATGAGTAAATTGAAAGTTATAGGGAGAGTTAAGCACATCAGTCCAAAGATCCTCTACTCGCTTGGCGTATTTTAGTGACACGAGCAAACCATCGATGGTACCTATTTTACCAATATTTGAAGCTAAAACCATTTTACATAAATCAGAGTCAGGAGCCATATCAAGACACCTTTCGCCGTGGTTTTTTCCTATGACAAAAAGCTTACGAGCCTTGGAAATATCTTCTTCTTTTGTATACGAAGAACCCAACTGAAAAGCCAGACTACCCACCAGCCAATAAGCATCAACCCATTCTGGATCAGCCTTCACTACTTTCATAAAAATATCCAGCTGTTCACGAAAATGCTTAACCGTGTAATGGTATTTCTGAGCTTCCCGGTGGGATCGAATGAATTTATCATACAATTCAGGAAAGTTTTTCATTCGATCATAGGATACTTTGTAATCAATATATTTTTTTGTCGAAACTTCTTGAGCGAATATCAACGACGGTGAAAACTGCAAAAACATCAAAAATATCAGATGGTAACAGACAACTCTATTCATAGATACTTATCTCCATAGACAACTCTATTCTGTCGGTATCTAAAGTTAAAACCTTATGAAATAAAAACAACTTTCTAAAAAGTGCCCGCTAAACACTATTTGCTATCTAACATAAACCGAAACAATGATGTTTAAAATGCTTGCTATTGGGAAAGCAAAAAAATTTTCATTAAGCATTTTAGGATAATTTTAGTAATGATCAAAAAATTATTATGCAAGTAAAAATATTACAAAGCTTAAAATTCAATGAAAGATATGAAAATGCCGCATCGGGCCCAATAAGATAAGTCAATAAAGTAAAGCTCGTCTGCTTACTCAGTAAAATCTATACCTAGTCTTAGAACTTTAGTTATTTAAAATATTTATTGATCATTTGGAAAAACAGGGAAAAGAGATGATTGAAATCAGGCAATAACGATGGTGTTGCTTTTCTATTTAAAGACTCACAAGCAAGCTAAGCATCCAACTAAATGAACACGGCGAAATGAAAATAAGGAGGTATGACTCACTGTTGCCATAACAAGACTGCTACTCAATCTACTCTGCTTACAACAAAAAAACACCTGCAAACAAAATTTCAAAAGCGACAACTTCACGACTATGGTTAAGTGCTTTTAGTAAGTCATCTTCAGCAGCTACTAAGTCTCCGTATGCTGTACTATACTTATTATCGTCAACAAAAGCACTTTCGCTTTGCCCCAGATTAAGAATGGGTATTATCAAGGTAGGGCTTATTTCGATTGCTAACTTACGACTTAGCTGAAAAGAGAAATGACTGAAGAACCTAAGGCCTAAAGCATTCTTAGAAGATTTAGCATCAGCAAGCGGGACTTGAGGATCCCCGGCATCATCATCCTTTTGATCTGCGACAAATGCTATTTTTGACATAGCAAGCTCTAGCCCCAACCCCAGAATAAAATCTACATGGTATTTTTTAGACTTTAGCCGGGCCAAATGGAAATCACCATAAATCGTGATCTGAGAGCCAGTAATAAATTGCTCTGCATATTCTGAATTATCATTCGAAACATCAGATATCGAACCATACGGATCATACTGCATATACTTAAACCCAGCCGCAACACCATTATATCTTGATAATGGCATTTGGTATTCTCCACTGAGTCCAAAAAGTGCAGTTCTACTTTGGGAAGCGATTTGCCACAAAGTTTGGGGATCGGTACTAGGTATCAAAAAAGCAGGATTATCAAAAGTGACAGCTGCTAACGGTGTAACCAAATAGCCCGCTCTCACTCTTGGCTTTGCGTAAATAGGGGCACTTGCTAGTTTGACTTTTTTGGCAGCTTTTCTGACTACTTTATTTACTGGTTCAAATATAGCGCCATACTTGAATGATCGCTGGCTACGTTTACGCCGACCAACCGGCTCTACTCTCATACCGCGTTTGATTCTCTTGAGGTACTTCCTTTTTACTTGCACAATAGCATTACGACCTTTGATTTTACGTATCACACCACAGGCAACTTTACGGCTATTGCGGTATATGCAGATGACATCTTTTCTCTTCATTGATGCCTTGCGCTGAATCAAAACTAGTGAGAACTTGCGATTCACTTTTAAAACTTTTGCATAAATATTTGTGGATGATAAAAAAAGGCCAATTACCAGAATAATGATATACCTGTTAATTTGATCACCCCCACATTTATATCAACCATATTTTAAATAGTATCGCAGCTTTACGTGTTGAATCAACAAAACATAGAGGCATGAGAGAAGAATCTTTAAATCAGATTAACCAATCGACTGAAAATTGAATAAATTAGAGCACAACGTAACAAGGTATTAGCTGCACTATAGTTCATATCCATAACTATAAAGCATCAAAAAGATTGTATTTAAATTAGATCAATAGACTAACAATTCAGTATGCTAAAGTATTGAACAGTTATTCTCTTACGAGATGATTGATAATGAAGCTACTGCTGCAAAGTAAGCTCCTTAAGATACCTCTTAGCATTTGAAACATATAGATTGGCCGATAAGGCGAGCTTACCTTTTTCTAGTAAAGATAACGACCGAACTACTTTACCAGGAGAACCTAATACCAGAGAGCCATCTGGAATCTCTTTGCCTTCAGTAATAAGTGCTCCAGCCCCAATCAGGCAATACTTACCAATCTTTGCACCATTCATAACCACACTATTGATACCAATGAGACTGCAATCTCCAATCGTACAGCCATGCAACATAACTTTGTGCCCAACAGTTACCGACTTACCAATCCTCAAAGGAAAGCCTGGATCAGTATGAAGAATAGAGCCATCCTGAATATTCGATTTTTCACCAATAGAAATCAACTCATTATCGCCTCTGATCACTGCCTTAAACCAGACACTAGCATTTTTTTTAAGCTCTACCGCACCTATAACACTGGCATCAGGGGCTACAAATACCCCATCAGCAATCTGAACCTCTCGTTTTCCAAGGCGAAAAATCATTTTATTATACCCCTTACAATACAACGAATAATCAACATCCAATTTAATGGCACAGCAAAGCTGATTTGTAATGCGAAAATTTAAACAAATGTTTGTTGACTTTGCTGAACTTGTTTGAGAAAAACATAAGTGAAACATTATTCGAAGGTATGTAAAGACTTCAAGGCCCTGGTTTTCGGCACCCTGGAAACCAGCGGATCAAATAGCCCCGTCAATTAACGACTGGGACCCTTGCCAACAGTCTTCCTAGAGAGCCTGCCGGTTGAGCTAGGGAGGTCATGAATCAGAAACATGACCCCCGGCTCCCCGCCCTCTGGAGGAAGCAAAAGTCAGTTGGATCTGTAACTGACGGTGAATAAGATAAAGTTTAAGAAGCTTGTTTTTCGTGTTCTAGATGACGCAGCCGCATCGTAGCAAGCCATTTTTCTGCAGGGTTTGCGCTTTTGGATAATACTAATAAATCGCTCTTTGAAGCAGACATTATAATTTCTTGCTGATCAGATTTTATTTCATAATCAGAACAGCTACTCTGGTCACTCTCAAAATAGGTTTGGCCATTAATCACCCATGAAAATAGCTTATCTTCCTGATTCTCTTTAGCGGGACCATCCAGCCGGTGCAAGATCCCATTTTGATACCAAGAACACTCTCCATATACTTCGGCAGCTGGAAGCCCAACCCGATGAAGCTTACCTTCCTGAACCCAAAGTTTAATAAATGGACCGCCAGGCTGTTTTTCATGAGATACAGCAGGAAGGTCACCGTCACGATGGACCACACCATCAGAAAACCAGACCTCCATAGGCCCGCAAAATGGGTGGATCAGCACCAAATCAGGAGGAAGTTCAAAAGAGTCATCATGTCTGCTGACAATCACCGCAGGTCCATCTTCCCGATGAATTTTACCTTCATGCCACCATGTCTCAATGCCATCCGCAATTTCAGCTGGCCCATCCTCTCTATGCAACTCTTTAGAAAAGTCGATGACGTCTGAAGTCGATCCATCTCTATAATAATACTTTGCTTGCATTTCAAACCTCCTAGGAACCCNATCGGCTGCAATTCCNGAGACTTAACTTTCTATAGGTAACCCCTNAGTATCTANGTGAAAAATATTTAGTAATTACTGCTAGTTATNTTGCNTTAGTTTTATCGNTACGCAATCATTCAAGATCGAGATGAAAGANNGNAAATGCCTGCCAAAATTTGGCNAAATTCTAAAAAAACACATNATTTTTAATTAATTCTTTATTGTTTTTTTAAAGAAAGGTTATATGATTCCACCCGGATATTAATGNAGGGGAGGTGTTAAGATGCTACCGATCGAAATTCTGGTTATTGAAGATGATCCCGATATCTTAGANCTTGTCGAGTTCAACCTGATGAGACAAGGGTTCCGTGTGCATACTGCTAAAGANGGCGAATCNGGGCTAAAACAGGCGATGACTTTAAATCCATCTTTAATTCTTCTNGATATTATGCTGCCCGGTATCGACGGNNTGAAAGTATGCCGCAAGCTTAGAGAAAATCCTAANACTCATAATATTCCTATAGTTATGTTAACAGCTAAAGGTGAAGAAAGTGATGCNGTTATTGGCCTTGAAGTTGGAGCTGATGANTACATTCGNAAACCGTTTTCACCCAAAGAAATGGTCGCAAGAGTCCGTGCGATTCTGCGCCGGGGCCTAATGACGGAAGAAGAAAGCGANCTNNTNGAAGCNGGNCCAATACAGATAGATACGGGTAAGCATGAGGTNTTTATCAGTGGAAACCTAGTACAATTGACTCTTGCTGAATTTAAATTACTACGCACTCTGATAACCAAACCTGGCCGAGCCTATGCCCGCGAGCAACTGCTCAATATAATTTCGGGAGGAGATACCTTCCTTGTTGACCGAAACGTGGATGTACATATCCGGTCTCTTCGAAAAAAAATGGGGGAACATTCGGACTTTATTCAGACAATCAGGGGAGTCGGCTATAAATGCAAAGGATAAGTGTATTTCGTTCTAGATTTTTTTGGAGGATCTATTTTACCTTTGCACTCCTCACATTATTTATATTTTCAGGCATTAGCTGGACTGTACTCCTAGAGACCAAACAGTCCTTAAACTCTGAGATACAATCATCGGTCACACAATCACTTAAAACACTCGAACCTTTCGGCAAAAAAGCTTTAAACCAAGATCCTCACATTGATTTGGATATAAAAAATGTGATTCAGAGCTTTGGAACTGAGGGCAAATTACGATTTACCTTAATTAGCCTTGATGGAGAAGTACTAGCAGATTCCCATAAAAATCCAACTAAAATGGAGAACCATCTCAATCGAACAGAAGTTCAGGAGAGTTTAATAAAGCCCTTAGGAACTTCCCGACGCTATAGTGCTACTGTTCAAAAAGATAGTTGGTATATCAGTAAAGCGATTCGATCTGAAGATGGCACTTTACTAGGATTTATAAGAGCATCTATCTACCATGAAATCGTGAATTCTGAATTGATCACTCTTCAATCTAAAATTATGGCTTGGACATTTACAGGTATCCTCTTATCTCTTATGATCGGAGCATGGTTTACCAAAAGAGTTACAACCCCACTCATTGAAATTAACGCAGTATGCGAAGGATATCAGAGAGGTAACTATCATTTACAGGTGAATAACCTGCCAAATGACGAAATCGGCAGCCTAGGTAAGACCCTAAACCAGCTAGGACAAGAAATAACTAGACAAATTTCAAGAGTATCCCAAGAACGAACTCAACTTAACACTATTTTAGCTGGAATGATTGAAGGCGTTGTATCTATCGATAAAGATAGAACCATTCGTTTTTGCAATAGTGCTGCCTACGAGCTATTGGTCAGCAGTACCAGAGATGCCAGAGGCTTAATGATCGATAAAGTAGAGGGTTTTCAACTACTAAGCCCTAGTATCGATACCGTTATCAAAAATAGAAATTATGTTGAAAATGAAATCCCTAGTGGTGAGCGGATTCTTGAATCTCATGCCTCATGGTTTTCTGGGGCTGAAGAAGAGGGTGTTATTGTAGTCCTACATGACGTAACTCAAATCAGAAAGCTGGAAAAAATTAGAAGAGATTTTGTCACTAATGTATCTCATGAGATTAAAACACCTCTAACTGCGATTAAAGGATACGGGGAAACCCTTCTCATGGGAGCTCTTGAAGATACAGAAATAACAAAAAGATTTGTTAAGAAAATTGATGCAAATGCAAACCGGCTCATAACATTAGTGCAGGATATCATCAGCCTTGCAAGCCTTGAAGCTCCTAATGCTAATAACTATCATTTTCATGACATAGACTGGAGACCAATCGTTGACCAGATATTAAGTCGCTACGAAATTCAACTGACCACTAAAAAGCTAAGCATTCAGATCAAACAAAACTGTGCATTTCGGGTTCTTGGAGATAAAGAAGCCATGGTTCAAGTATTGGATAACATCCTATCTAATGCCCTAAGGTACACCCCCAATGGAGGCTCCATAAAAATATTTCTTGAGCAGCAAAAAAACTGGGGGAAGCTCAGTGTGGAAGATTCAGGAATTGGAATACCGTCCCAGAAACAAGATCGTATATTTGAAAGATTTTATCGCGTAGATAAAGCTAGATCACGAGAATTAGGCGGTACCGGTTTGGGATTATCTATTGTCAAACATCTAGTCTCGAATATGAATGGGACTGTTGATGTTAAAAGCGAAGAAGGCAAAGGTAGTACTTTCTTCATCAATTTACCCTTGGCTTAATAATACCATTATATTAGTAAGAAATTTAAAACGGCTTTACTTTGACGCTTAGTCGCAGCATTTATGGTTCTCTGCAATGGGGTTGTATCAATCTACAAACTGCAAAGTGGGGCCTTGGTTAACATAGATATTACTTGCAACAAACGCTGTTTTCACGGAGATACCTCAACAACCTTCTATGTCGGGAAGGCTAATGATGAACAAAGAAAACTTACAGAATGCACTCATACCGCCATGATGGAAGGCATATCCATACTAAGCCCTAAAAAACCGACCGGTGATGTAGGACATACCATCGAAAATTTTGTCAAAAAAAAGAATTTCTATATAGTCCACGAAATCGGAGGCTATAGAATCGGAGAAAATTTTCACGAAGATACATTTGTACCATCATAGGGCAAAACAATACTGGAGAATTTTTCACCCCTTGGAAAAGACTCACAGTGGAACCAATCACCAGCGAGACAAACAGCCCCCTTGTTAGTCACCTCATACCCAACTCTGATATTGAGTATTTTACTACTCTTGATAAGAGTCTGTCGGCACAATGTGAACATACAATCCTAATTACTGATAGGGGCCACGAAGTTCTCACAGCTTGGTAAACGCAGCAGCAGAACGAAGCTA
>PBRN01000208.1 GCA_002725955.1 Pseudobdellovibrionaceae bacterium | reverse complement strand
TATTTTGGAAGATGACCCTGATATTCAGGATTGGCTTCACGAGCTATTAGCTGAAGAAGGTTTTGATACTGTCAAAGCTAATAATGGTATTGAAGGTATCGATGCTATTAAAAATAATCATGATATTAAATTATTGTTAGTCGATTTAGCGATGCCAAAGATGGGTGGCCTAGAGTTCATTCAGTACTTAGCTGACCACAACCTGCTTAACGAAATTCCAATCATTATAGCAACCGGCAGTTTCAAAACTAAGGAGCATGACCATATCGAAAGACAGTTAATGGTTTCTTCATGGCTCGTCAAGCCATTTGAGTCTGAGAAATTTATTAGGCTAGTACATCGTTTTGTAAGTTAGTTACTTAGCTAGTCCGCATGCAAGATAGATCAGTAAAAAGTTAAGTTTTATCGATAATAGCCGATGCTTTAGCCAAAGGGGGGTAAGATGCTACGTGTACTAATTCCGGTTATCATGGCTATTGTAGTTGGCTGTAAACAAGGTGAGAATCAGGCACCTGATCAGTCAGGATATTGTATGATTCAAATCTTTGAAGGTGAAAGCACTGCAAAGTTTGAAGTATGTAATCAGTATAAAGGAATGGTACAGGATCAAATGGACGAAATGGCTGATGAGAAATGTCCTTATCAGGCTGAAGGTAATACAGGTACTTGGTTTACTGGTACTTGTCCACCTGAAGGTCGAAAAGGTGTTTGTCAATTCCCTCAAGAAGATATCACAGTCGAGCAATACTACTATAGTGGTTTTTCATTATTATCTGCTGAACAATCATGTGACTCAAATAAAGGAAACTGGATCAATTGATTCTTGTAGTCATTCATGATTGCCCATCTAGCTTGATTGAGCAAATATAATTACTGTTACTATCGAAGCAAACGAAAATAATTTGCTGTTGTGGTAGTAGATTTTTTTGAGCGATTCCTTTGCAGAAACCTTCGTTAGATGAAACTAGGATTGCCGGGAAACGATTTTGCTCAGTTTGTGCCAAGTCGGTGGGAAAACCAAAAGATGTTCCATCTTTTATCATAAAAAATCTCCCGGGATTATCTATCCTAAGAGTACCCTCACTTTTTTCCGCTGAAGGGCAATCTGATTTTACCGCATAAGATCCGGCTGGAATCGGTGTAGACCGAACCGAATAGCTGCCACAACCGATGAGCAATAGTATCGGAAAAAAAATAAGTGTATGTTTTAGTCGAGAAAGGTGATTAATACGATATTTAATACTCATATGATACTCCTGTCACTAGTATACCGCTTTTGATATTGGAGGCTTGCATCATAACTAAAGCTTGCCATTTCTCTTTAAATGTTTGTCTAATACCTGAATATACAAAGAAAGAATCAGAATTGACTCTACTCTCTTCAAATACTTGATCTCCAGTTTGAGTAGAAAGGGTTACTTGATCTTTAACAATAACTCCTCCACCAGTTCCCGCAATGATGGCNATNTTTTTCCATATATTTTTGATGACTACTCTTTGCTCAAATGTNAGNAGCATCTGTTCATGCATAAGNCNGATGGCGNCANTTTTATTTTTTGTTTGGTCNTAAGTGAAACCCAAGTAAAAGGTGAGATCTATTTTTTCAAAATTAAATTGATCAATNCCNCCGACTGTTGTTAATTGGATACGATCACTTTGNAGATNATTAAAAAAAGAGCNNANGANTCTTCGGTATATCCGACTNTCACTTTGGTAAGCTAANCCTAATCTAATTTCTGGCCGTATTTTGTGAAAAAAAGGTTCCGTTTTTTGGCCGTCATATTCAAATATTTCTTCAGANTCATAGTTAGTNGCATCATCATCCTGTAANTGTCCGAAAACNGAATGATTAAATAGCATCAAGAAAATGAATGTNTATAAANGATTATTTTTCAANGTTCTTCCCTTTTATTGTAATNTGTCTNATATTTTACCAATAAAGGGNCTTAGATAGAAACCTTAATCCTTCACAANAATACTCTTNATGTNTCGAAAGAGGTGATCAATGTCGTGCTGATTACTAGCGATCNCGCACTCTAAATCTTCAGTCAGATTAAATTACCTNATTTNNATCNTGATAAGTNNCTGTAAAATAAAAGAAAATATCTTTCTTGAAAAATACTTAAATGATTTAATTCCTAGAGCCGAGGCACTAGTTGATTGTTTTTTGGCTGTAAAAAATGTCTTGTTACCTGAAAGTTTGAAAGTCAGTTTCATCCTGATTAGAGGTTAAGATGATNATACATTATAGAAAGTTCCAATGGATCTTCGTATATGGTTCATTTTTTCTATTTTCTGGNTGCTTACCCTCAGGAGAAAGAACTATTTATACTCAATTNCCTATAGGTAAAGTGAGTGATGGAAATGATGATGAAAATGTTATAGGTATTCCTTCTGCTGAAGATGATACGACTGAATATCTATTTGTTAGANCAGAGAAGCCAGAGAATGTAGATATATCAGATGAATTCTCGCCATTTTTTTCTAATAACAGAATCATTAGGCAAGATATTATTGAATTAACATCAGTGGACAATGAAGCTGTTCCTTTTATTCGTTATCTGACTTTAGACCACCTTGATTATCTGAATTATGAAACAGAAGATGATTGGTACTCCTATAAGTCAGCTATGCTAAACTCACTTTCTATTATTGTTAATAGTCTTTCAACAAGTTCTGAGATTGTACTTCCGACTCCAATTGATCCCAGCTGGTCAGTGCTTAGAATTGATCTNCGTGACTATGGTTGGAGTCAGGAACAATGGGAAGAGATTATTTTTGGTCAGATCGATGANCCTAATAAAAAACCTTACCCTTTTCATCTTNATTTTGATCCAGCTATTGNAGATATNAGTGCACTGACTAAAACTGAAGTTCCCGTTGTTCGGGCAGACTGGTTTACTCATGAAATACTCAAGCAGAATAATTATCATCGTTTGGCTAATATTCCGGAAGCTCTTTTCCTCTTGGAACGCTCTNTAAATGTAGATCGAGTTAATAATATTATTCGATCTATAGAACAGCCCGGANCGAATTTAGCNGCTCGTATTGGTATTGCTAAAGGTAAATCAAAAGTATCNGTAAATAATAGGTTGCTNGAGCGNCATGAAACGAATTTTGGNGCTTTNTGGCTTTCTTATGACTTTGATGCTGCGGTNAATNAAGGTAAAGATTTTTTTGAATCTCCGATTGGNCCNGGTCCTGAAGTAGANTTCNCTTTTAANTCATTAGGANCTTTTGTACCNGATGGAGGTGAGATGATTTGGCATAAGCCAAANGGCTTGTTGGGTTTNATGTTGGTTGAACAAACTGGGGAAAGAATTGATTCCGCGCCGACNAGTATAGTNTTTGATCCGACGGCTCGTGANAATCAAGGNGTGGTAGATAANGGGCGATCATGTTTTAANTGNCATGCTTTAGGNTTTGTCGAAGTNGATGACCAGGTAAGGCCNTTTTTTGATAGTAATCAGTCNGAGCAGGCNAGTGCAGAAATTNTNAGNGCCGTACAGTCAGTGCATCCAGANTCAGATAAGATGAATGATTTATTTAAGCAAGATAATGCNNCTTATAGGGCGGCNTTGAATAAGGCTAAAATGGTNCCNNTAGATACATCCAGAGTATTGCAACTGTCTGATCTGTACGAACTTAATAANGGNCATGATCAAGTNGCAGGTATGTTTAATCTCACAGGGGAACAATTAAAGAAGAAGGTTGAAACNNTGCCNCAAGATCTTCGCAGTCGTTTTTCCGATCTATCTCTTTATCCTATGCCACAAGATGAGATAGAGGAACGATACGCAGATATCATTCTTCAGCTTTTTGGTTTTCAACAGAAGATATTGGAGAATCGATTCGAGCCTGAACCAGATGGTAATAATCAAGATAATGATGAAATAATAGTGATACCAATTTAGATATTATTCATATGATATTCTCAATCATAGACCTCCTTTAATATAAGAGCTCAGCGATATAATCACTGAGCTCTTTTTTTATCTAGGTTTATGCTTGAAAGTTCTTCGATTGAGTGGCTTTTGCATTTACCGTAGCATCTTGCAAAACTGCTCTGGCCACCTTTACCCCATCGAGAGCTGCACTGATTATGCCGCCGGCATAACCAGCACCTTCTCCTGTCGGGAACAACCCAGGATGAGACAAAGATTGGAAATTACTTTTATCGCGGGTAATAGACACAGGTGATGAAGTCTTACTTTCTAGTCCTACGACTAGTGCTTCATCATTAATATAACCACGCATTCTTTTGTCATAGTCACTCATAGCGGTACTGAGGGCGTCAACGACGAACTCGGGGAGGACTTTATCCATGCGAGCATTCACGACACCTGGCTTATAGGTTGAAATCAGATTTCCCTTAGAAGAGCGGCCTTTGATGAAATCTACCAATCGTTGTCCCGGAGCATGGTAGTTGCTACCACCTGCCTTAAAGGCTGTTCTTTCAAATTTTTCTTGAAATCTCATCCCATCAAGTGGGTGACCTCGGTCAAAATCTTCTTTAAGTACATTAACGACTACAGCAGCATTGGCAAATTTACTATTACGGGCCTGATAGCTCATCCCATTGATAGCTAAGTGATTAGGTTGCGCATTGGTGGGGACTAAATGGCCGCCAGGGCACATGCAAAATGTCCAGATACCTCGCTTGCCAACACGAGATGCTAGCTTGTATTCGGCGGCTGGCAGGAGTTGACAACTGCCGAATTGAATTTCGTCTATAACAGCCTGAGGGTGTTCTATTCTTGCGCCGACTGCGAATGGTTTNTGCACAATACTCACGTTATTTTCTAATANCATCTCAAAAGTATCTCGAGCAGAGTGGCCAATAGCAAGAATTAAGTGGTCTGTAGGGATCTCTTCGCCGTTTTCTAATTCGACTATATATCGAGATTTACTACCACCACANCGAAAGTCTTTCANTGCGGTTGAAAAACGGTAGAGTCCTCCGCGGCTTTCGACATGATTGCGCATTTTGATTGCTATTTTTAATAGAGAGTCNGTTCCCATGTGAGGGNNACTATCATAAAGAATCTGTCNTGGAGCTCCATGAGCGACGAANTGGTCAAATACAAATCGAATCAGNGGGTGATTNCGTCCACAGGTTAGTTTGCCATCTGAAAAGGTNCCAGCTCCCCCTTCTCCGAAGCAGTAGTTACTTCGTTCGTTNAANTCNGATTTAGTAGCAAAACGACTGACTGTTTTTATCCTCTTATTTACTGGTTCCCCGCGTTCGAGNATAATCGGTTTGTGTCCNGCTTCGGCCAGCAGCAGGGCNGCNTAACTGCCTGCAGGNCCGCTACCGACGATGATAGGCCGATGACGAAATTGCGCCTCTTCAGTTCCTTCCCATGGGTTCGAAATAGATGGANCCTTACTNGGTTTTATTTCNGGATTCGCTTTAAGTACAGTTCCTTGATCTCGCAATTCAACATCGAGNTGATATAAGTTGTTTATNTTATTTTTTCGGCGAGCATCGAGTGATTTTTTTTGAATAGTNAAACCAGTAATCGAGGATGATGGAATTCCCAACTGCTTTTGCANGGCGGCCTGGAGACGTTCATTTTCAGTTAAGCTGAAGTTTTCTTCNGANACTGGAATCGATAAGTTGTTGATACGAATAGCCATGTTTNATCCTGCTACTGGATTGAGCGANTTGTCCTTATACNGAAGTCCGTCAAAAAANACCAACAAATACATACAAGTTGTTAAATAATAGTGGGTTATATGCCGATAAGGTGCCTGANNGGTATGCGGGATCTAGGTGGCNAGCTAGGTGGCCAGCAGATNCCNTCACNGCAGGATNTAAGGGTTTNCATGAGATCAGTTTTAATATTGTTATATNTTCTATNATTTGGATNTTCTCATGGTTGTAAAAATCAAGNCCTTGTTNCGCAAAGTGATNTTGTTCTTAAAAGTGATGNTAAGTTCAAACCTCAGGGACCGGAGAAGTTGTCATCNACTTTTCTGTTTCAGGATATGAATAATCTGATGATTCGTTCTCAGTTTGTCCCTTACGAAGTTAANTTGCCGTTTTGGTCGGATGGTGCCCAGAAAAANAGATGGTACTATATCCCCCCNACAGCNAAGATAAAGTATANCGATAACGGTGGTTGGAAGTTTCCGGATGGTACTATCTTTGTGAAACATTTCTCAATGATGTTTGGTAATGTTTTAGGGACTAGAAATCTCGAGACAAGAATTTTGCAAAAAAAGGAAGGGCGCTGGGTNGCTTTTCAATATAANTGGGATTCGTCTCAAACCGAAGCATATTTATCGACTAAGCTTACGAAAGAGNCGATGGTTGTTAANAATGTTAAGGGNATTCAAGAAAANTTTGTGTATGAGTATCCNAGNAACTATCAATGTCATTCTTGTCATTCTGATTACTCGGGACCAATTCTAGGNTTTATTACTCCNCAACTNAAAAATACNGNAACTTTGGCTGATTTATTTNNANCTAAAAANTTNNTGAATTCCCCATCCNCACTGGACGACTTNCCNGAGTATTCTGCTTTAACAGATGCATCAGTGTCGCTTGAAACTAGGNCTCAGCAATATATGCAAGTGAACTGTGGNTATTGTCATTATCCNANTAATGATAGTGGCTCTGAGGTCGTTCTTAACTACGAGGCGGATTATTCTAAGTTGGCAAATGCTGAAGCTATTATGGGCGATTTGGATCAAGGTCTGGANTATATTATCGTTCCCGGTAGTAAGGAACAAAGTGTGTTGTGGGCTAGAATGAANGACCTAGATATGTTTCGTATGCCTTTTACGGGAAGTAAGCGCTTGGATCATGAGGCTCTAGAAGTGATTGGTCAGTGGATAGATAGTATGCCTGCCAACTAAGATTATCGATCTGAANGCTTTNTGTAATGATTAAGCAAGGCTCTAATAATATTAGGCAAGGCTCTAATAATATTAGGCTTTGATTGACANCATCCGCTCGCAAACANTTTTTTTATATTTATCTNAATTTTATCATGGTCTTCAGACAAAAANACCNCATTCTATTCAAATGATTAGACTCTTATCCGATAAGCTTNATACGACGGAGGCTTATCTGCTTGAGATCATTAGATAGAAAATCGTTAAGTGCAGTATTATTGAACCTATTCGTGCCTGGTGTGGGTTATAGTCTGATTGGAAAAACGAGAGCAGCCGTNNTCGCTTGTGGTATTTTTTCTTCCACTGTTCTCCTAACTGCGTTTATGATCTATCCTCCAACGNTGCTGTTAGCTTATGCCGATGATGTTTTGTTTTATCTATTACGACTATTAATCACGTTATATTTATTCTTTGTGGTAGACACATTTTTTATAGCCACAGAANAAANGAANAATTTTCGATCCAGATATAATCTAAGGCTTATTTTTATAGCTAATCTAGCTCTGGGTAGTTTAGGTTACTTCCTTTTACGTAGCATGTGGCGAGGTCTGCTTTATTCACTTATATCTGGCGGTTTGCTGTTTATTACGATTCGATCTTCTGAAACTAATCTGTTTCCATTAGAACTACTTTTCTTGGTGCTTGCTATTGATGGTTGCAGGGTTGCCTATCTCAAAAATAAACATAACCCAGAAACCAAGCACTTTCAGGCATCTGTTGAACCATCTGATCGTCAAACATCCGGTTATTCAATTAATGTCGGGTTATTTTCAGGATTGTTGGTTTTTGCTATAGGTATGTATTGTGTCTCATTTTCTATGATAACCCGTATCCCTGATTATAGTAGACCAGATCGTTCTGCTCACCAGCTTTCTGTTAATGAAAGAACGACCGTTTTTCATGATCCTCAGTTTGGCGTTACTTTTGGTATCCCCCTTCGATGCAAGCGCATGCAGATAAGAGGTGCTGAATCTTTGCGACTTACTTGCGCAGATGATTCTTTGTTTCTGTCTCTCTATTCAGAGAATTACTTTTCTTTTACGACATCTATGAATGACCTGATGAAACTACTTGAATCAGAGCTGGAAGCTGGTGGCGTAAAGGTATTGCACTCAGAGAATAAATCTGATGAGTTTCAGGATGTAGGATTGATTCAGGTATACGAAAAGGGTGCTTCCCAGATTCTTAGCTTTTACCTGGTCTCTAGTCCTTCTGATCATATGGTACTTTCCTTTGTCATCCAGACACATGTAGGTATGATATCTATGATAGATAATGTTTGGAGAGATATTTTGGGTTCATTGGTTATGAGTGGTCCTGATGCTAAATCTTATAGAAATATTAACTTTTCTCATTGAAAATGAGTTTAGCCATTTCTCCTGATATTGGGATCGCCCAACTAGGGTATTATTATTGCATGGCAAAACAATATACTATTTCAGCATGTTAGACTAAGTTGATATTGCTGATGTTGCTTTCTGGATGTAACCGCTTTTCAGTTGCTATTTTTTTTAATAGATTCATAGGTATAGGTCTATTTTGTGCTAGGGGTAGTGCTGCAGCCATATGGTAAAAAAGAGAAAAAAGATAGTAAATCAATATCACGATAACCAGTGGGGAAAAACCGTCCTGGTGCTGTCTATTGTTTCTCTTTTGTTTCACTTATTGACTATTGAAGCTGTTGATTCATATCGGATAGATTTTGATAGGCAGTACAACAACAGTGCTCCAGTTAAGATTATGGTTAAAGAAAGGCCTAAGAAGCTAATTGAAACAACACGTGAAGAAACTGAGCCTCCAGAAGATAGTGAATATGCAGGGGCTGTTGATCGCAAAACAGCACAGCAATCGAGAGTGGTCAAGCCTAGTAGTGGTGAAAAAGCTGGTGATAATGGTGATGGAATGCGCAAGGGTAAGCCAGCTCGAGGCGAAGCCAAAACCTTTAAGCCGCGTAAATCAGCTCTCGATAAGTTTCTGCCGAAGACGGGTGAATTGAAGGGCGGCTTGATTGGAAAATATCAGGACTTGGTTACGGATAAGACTATACCTATAGGTGAAGTGGTAGATATTAACACGACGAGTTATCGCTGGATGGGATACTTTGTGGGGGTGCGGAGAACTTTTATGCTAGCATCGAGTCCACCGATCCGTGCAATGCGTCAGGGAATGCGGGGCACTGTGACCTTGTTTGTAACCATATATAAGACAGGTGAGATGGTTCGCCTTGATTTGATAAAATCCAGCGGCTATGCCGTACTAGATGACAATGCAATAACTTCTTTTCGAAATGCGGCTCCATTTCAGCCGCTTCCTAAGGGACGAGAAGAAGATTACCTCAGCTTTACTGCAAATATCATCTACTAAACTGAAGCGACGGTTTATGGATAGCAGCGTTGGCCTTGGTCAGGTTCGAACAGAACTATTCTAGATAGGTCAAGCTGAATTTCTATGCTTTTCGGATGTTTCAGCGCCCATTGGGGTGAAACCCGACACGTTGTTAGTTGGTCCGCAATAGATACAGTTACCAAGGTATCGGGACCTGTTGGTTCTGCTATTTCAACCGGAGCTGTAACACAGATTTTATTTGCTTCAGCAGATCTGTGATCTGGTTGGCTAATCTGCTCTGGGCGTATACCTAGCAAAGGACTTTTGCCAATAAACTTTGAACATTCTTGTGGAAGTGGCAGAGTTGTCTGGGCATTGAGTTGAAAACCACACCCCTGATCTTGCTTGATCACCTTACCTTTAAGAAAGTTCATTGTCGGCGAGCCCATAAAGCTGGCGACGAAAAGGTTCGATGGGCGATCATAGATTTCTTGAGGGGTACCAAGTTGTTGGATGATGCCATCTTTCATTACGGCAATGCGATCACCTAAGGTCATTGCTTCAATCTGATCATGAGTGACATAAACAATGGTTGTTCCCATTCGTTGATGGAGTCGTTTCATTTCCATTCTCATGTCAACTCTAAGTCTGGCATCCAGGTTACTTAGAGGTTCATCAAATAAATAGACTCTTGGTTGTCTGGCTAAGGCCCTACCCATGGCAACCCTTTGGCGCTGCCCACCTGAAAGTTGTGCAGGTTTGCGGTGGAGTAAGTCTTGAATTTGCAGTGTTGCTGCAACTTCTTTAACTTTATTAGCCCGTTCCTTTTTCGGGATACCCTTCATTTCCATACCGAATGCGATATTCTGCTCCACATTCATGTTNGGGTATAGTGCATAGGATTGAAATACCATTGCAATATCGCGTTTGCCGGGAGACAGGTCGGTAATATCCTCNTTCTCAATAAAGATTTTTCCGCTTGAGGGCTGTTCCAGTCCAGCAATACTATTTAATAGAGTNGATTTTCCGCAGCCAGATGGTCCTACTAATATGAGAAATTCTCCGGCTTTTACGGTCAGATCGATATCTTTAAGGACAGTTTGTCCTCCGTAATTCTTTTTTAAGCTTTCAATCGAAAGAGAATGCACCTCTTAGTACTCCTTAATACCGTCTATCAGATTAACCTTTGACTGCACCTGCAGTGAGGCCTCTAACAAAAAATTTCCCGGCTAAAACATAAACAAGCAAGGTNGGCAAAGCTGTTATCATAGCTGCAGCCATTTCCACATGGTATTCCTTGACACCAGTGGTGGTATTGGTGAGGTTGTTAAGACCCACCATTATTGGAGATGATTCCCCGCCGGCGAAGACAACNCCAAAAAGAAAGTCGTTCCAGATTTGGGTAAATTGCCAAATGACTGAAACCATAAAAATCGGACCTGAAATAGGTAGTATGATCCNTTGAAAAATTCTGAAGAAACTGGCTCCATCAANGCGNGCTGCTTTTACCAGCTCTGCAGGGATGCTGGTATAAAAGTTTCGAAAGAACATGGTTGTAAAACAGATGCCGTAGACTACATGNACCATAATCAATCCTGGTATGGATTGACCTAAACCTAGGTAGCCCAGAGTTTTGGCCATAGGCAGGATAATAACTTGAAAAGGAATAAAGCAGCCAAATAAAATGAAACTAAATAGGATTTCACTNCCTTTGAAGCGCCAAAGGGCTAGTATGTATCCATTGATGCTACCAATAAAGGTTGAGATCANTACTGCCGGTANTACCATNATAAATGAGTTAATGAAAAATCCTTTTACACCTTCGCAGCGGATGCCAGTACATGCGCTGTTCCAGGCTTTGTCCCATGCCTCAGTACTTAATGTTTGAGGTAGCGANAATAAAGAGCTTACCTGTATATCGTTCANAGTCTTTAATGAGGTCATTACCATGACCAACAGCGGTGCTAACCAAATGATGGCAACTAGTATGAGTAAAGCATAGATCAAGATACGATTTAATGACGGCATTTTCCAACCTAGAGCTGATTGAGGCTTGTCGAGAGNCAGTGATTTCTTATCTAAGGTCATNGCTTGTTGAACTGTGCTCATGCTTTACCTCTTAATTCNGACCATAGCATAGGTATCAGGATTGCAATAATTCCCATCAGCATCATTATTGAACTAGCAGATCCNAGAGCGACCTGTCCGCGACTAAACATGTGTGCATACATAAAAGTGGCNGGNAGGTCTGAGGCATAGCCNGGCCCTCCGCCGGTTAGTGCCATAACTAAATCGAAGCTTTTGATAGCAATATGNGCCAAGATCATAACGACAGTAAAAAANACAGGNCTTAGNTTNGGAATAATAAGACGGTAATAAATTTTTGGCAGACTTGCGCCATCTAACTGAGCTGCCTTGATAATATTACTATCTATTCCNCTTAAGCCAGCNAGAAATANAGCCATCACAAAGCCTGAAGATTGCCAGACACCAGCAATGACTACNGTATATATCACCATATCGGGNTCGATGAGCCATTCGAACGAGAAATTNGTAAACCCTAGTTCGTGGACCCAGGATTGAATACCGCTNCTAGGGTTNAGAATCCACTTCCAGACGGTGCCGGTGACAATGAAGGANAGNGCCATTGGATACAGATAAATTGTCCNTAAAAANCCTTCAGCACGAATTTTCTGATCAAGCAGAATAGCAAGTGCTAGACCGATAAGGGTTGAAATACCAATGAACAAGCCACCAAAAATGATTAAGTTTTTGCATGCCAGNAGCCAACGGTCATTTTCCAGCAATTTGATATATTGCTCCCACCCAACAAACGACCATTGGGGCATCAGTCTTGACTTGGTAAAAGAGAGTAAGGCAGTCCAGATGATGAAGCCATAGACGAAAGCCATCGTTATTAAAAACGAGGGTGCCATGAGAAGTTTCGGTAACCATATATCTGGACTTAGCCTTTTCATTAATTTGCCTCTTTTGCAGCTTTAGCAATAGCTTTTGTCGCCGATGCTACAGTCATTTTAGGTGTATTGAAAAACTGACTAATGACATCTATGAAAGCCCCTTGAGCTGCAGCTGGAGTTGCCATACCGTGAGCCATGCTGGGGACAAGGTTTTTCTTTTGTTCTGCTAGGATGAATGCTGATTTGGAGTCCTTGGCACAAGCATCAAACTTACTTATGTCAACATCGTGCCGTGCAGGTATAGATCCTTTGGCAGCATTAAACACAGACTGAAAATCTTTATCCATGACACTCATAGCAAAGTCTCTTTGTCCTTTGTCTGCGCGTCCACTAAACATAGCGAAACTATCAATGCCATATGTGAACATATCTTTTGTTTGAGGAGCAGGTACGCAGACGTAATCTTTATTTGGTTTTTTATTGGCAGCACTAAACTCGCCTTTTGCCCAGTCACCCATAATTTGCATGGCTGCTTCGCCTTTAATAACCATGCTTGTAGCGAGATTCCAGTCTCTGCCGGCAGAACCTTTATCCAAGTAAGGACGAACTTTACGGAATACTGTGAATACTTCTTCCATTTTTTTGCTATTCAAAGTTTTTTGGTCTAGATCGACAAAGGCTTTTCGATAGAAGTCTGCTCCACCAACTCCCATTGCAATAACTTCAAATAGAGTTGCATCTTGCCAGCTTTGTCCCCCATGAGCTAATGGCACATAACCAGCCTTTTTTATTTTCTCGGCAGCGACAAAGAATTCATCCCAGGTACTTGGAATTTTAGCTCCGGCCTTTTTGAATATTTTAGGGTTCACCCACATCCAGTTCACTCGATGGATATTGACAGGCACTGCGATATATTTGCCTTTTTGTTGAACGGCTCTGCTCACTTCAGCTGGTAAAACTTGGTTCCATTTCCCTTCGCTTGCAACTTTATCAAGATTGGAAAGAACATCCAGTTCACCCCATTCTAAGAGGTCCATTTTTTTTAATTGAGCTGCAGAAGGTGGGTTTCCTGCAATCACACGGGATTTTAGCACTGTGGTGGCGTTACTGCCGCTGCCACCGGCTACAGAAAAGTCTTTCCATTTATGGCCCTTAGCTTCCAACATCTGTTTGAGGACATTCATGGACTTGGCTTCTCCCCCCGAAGTCCACCAGTGTAATACTTCTACTTCCTCAGCAGAGGCGCTAGTCCCAAAGCCTGTGAATATGAGGCCGATATTTAGACATGATGCAGCAAGAAATCTTTTACTAATCAAATTCATATGTGCTCCTTCAAGGTAGTGCAAAAAAATAGCTCTGCTTTGGTAAAGTATCAATTTCTGTAAGGACCGAGGTCGCGAATATAGCAATGGAATATAATTTTGTTAAGTAATGTGATGAAGAAACCTACTATGACCGGAAAATAACCGATGGCCAAGCCAAGTCATCACCCAATAAATTACATTGTAAAAAATGGTTGGTGTATTTTTTTGATTTTTACTATGCAGCTTTAGACATGACATAAATTATTAAGAAAAATCCCTCTGAAACGGTCGTTTCAGAGGGATCTGTTAGGGATCAAAATGAACAGATTTCATATCCTTGATCTTGGCGAGATCAATCTTTTGAATCCTCGTTTCCGTGCAACTAGAGGGATCTTGGAAAGCGTTTCATTTCATCATATTCCAAAGCAACCTGTGTGCCATTTTTAGATTTAGTTCTTTTTTTAGTATTCAGTATTTATTTTAGAGGATTAGCTGCTGCCCCAGAGCGCACGGTCATTTTATCAAGAGATTTTGTGGTCTCATCTTATCGCTATCTCAGTCTGTTTTATCTGGGTAAATCTCAGGATTTATATCAGTGGTGAGACCCCATGCCTTGATCGATAGTGATGAGTCCGTCATTTTCGATAATCCGCCTTCATTTTTTTCTCAGTTTTTCCGAAACATTGGATGGAAACTCTTAAAAAAAATTGAGCTTTATGCAGTTTAATAACATTAAAAACTTTAGACATGCTTTCTGGCAACTTGTGGTAAGGCTATTGATGGTGCTTGGCCTGGTCAACGGTTTGTTTTTTGTTGCTCAATTAGATCAGTATGAAAGAATCCTTAATTTTAAGGTCAGAACCTTATTTGATAAAGAGCCTCCGATCCATCCTAAATTGAAAGTTTTTGCCATTGATGACACGATGGTGTCTGAATTGGGCAGCAATCAGCTATTACTTGAGGAGTGGGCAAAAGTACTCAAGAATATCGCTGATTATAAACCAGCTGCTATCGTTATCTCCCAAATGTTTATTCAAGTGATGAGTGATAATCCGGAATCAAGAAAGGCCGCAATTGAGGCTTTGGAAGCAATAGATGTACCGATTATCACAGGTTCCTATTTTAGTCGATCCGTGAAGTTTCGTGCACCACTTCCTATGGCGGAAGACGTGTATAACCTGCAGCATTATTTATTGAACAAGGACGGAGCTCCTTGGTATGAAAATCCTATTAAAGAAGATATCCCAAAACAGCCTGATAGTAAGATGCTTTATGGTCCACAAGCTGACTTGCATAATATTTTTAAACATTATGGTCACATGATGTTTATCAGTGATTCCTCTACTACTGCTCTGATGAGACATGGTACTGATAAAGTACTCCCTCATTTTACGCTATTAATCGGCGAGCAGCTGCAGTTTAAGGGGGCGCAATTTTATATTGATGATCAATTCGTCCCGCTTAACAAAAAAATGGGCATTAATCTAAACCTAATTCGTTTTAGATCAATGTTGAAGAAGACTAATCGATTATTGCTGTTTTATAATGAAGCCTCTTCTGCACGGAGATCTGCTGTCGTTACTGAAGGCGATATAGTCTACATTATGCCGCAGTTTTATACTGGTGGCACCGAATTTAAGAATACTCCTGTGGGTCCCATTCCATTGGACGCAATAAATATGTCTATTCTTAATTCTATCCTAACTAAAGAATGGTTGCGCCCGATCACATTTTTGCAAAACCACTGGTGGTACAATGTTGCAGCAGCTGTAGGGTTTATTTTACCAATGGCAATATCTGTAACTGGTGCCATGATCGTGAGCCTATTGATTTCTTTAATGATCGTTGGCAGTGGTATAGCTGCTTTTGTTTATGGAAGTATAGAGTTGCCGTGGATAAATACCTTCTTGTTTTTTGTAGCATCCAGCATGCTCAATGCGCTGTCCCGTGCGATTAAAGTTGAAACTAATTCTAAACGTATGGCGCGGGCACTTTCGGGTCTCTTGCCAGCCAATCAGGTTGAAGCCGTTATTAGAGATCCTGCCATCCTTGATTTGAAGCCGACTAAAAAAGAAGTTTCTATCATGTTTGTTGATATCGTAGGTTTCTCATTGTCATCTGAAAAAATGGCTTCAGAAGATGTTTTCAACGAGATCAAGGATTATCTAGTTGAGATAGGTGACATTGTCCTAAAGTATGATGGTGTGATTGATAAGACTTTGGGTGATGGGATGGTTTGCTTTTTTGGTTATGATATCGGTAATCCAGATCATGAGATAAATCATGCCCTCCATGCTTTGGAATGTGCCCAGACCATTCAACAGCTTTGTTATCGCCGTAACGTTAAAGCGGCAAAAAGTGGTAGTTCTATTTTACCTTTAAGAATAGGAATTAATACTGCTGCAGTTATTATTGGTAATTTAGGTGGGCAACGGATCGATATCACTATGATTGGTGAAGGCGTCAATTTTGCGAGTCGACTGGAGACTTCTTGTGAGCCATTTAAGATTATGGTAGGCGATTCGACTAAGGAAAAGATTGGGGAAGAAACTGAGCTGCTTTCTGAATTGATTGAACGTCAAATTCAAGTTAAACATTATGAGAATCTATATCAAGCTTTTGAGCTTGATCCCTTTAAAGATAACAAGGATAAGCTAGAAAAGTTAAAAACTATATATTGGGCATGGGCTGACCAAAAGATAATTGAAGATAGGATTGATATTGAGTTTCCTGGTTTTTTGACCATGGATGTGAACAACCACTGTTTTGAGGTTATTAACTTTTCCATGTCAGGATTCTTGATCAAAGGTCCAAGTTACTTGGCCAGAGGAGTTTCTTTAAACTGCTCACTTGATACTGCTGATCAGAGACTTTCGGAAGAGTTGTCTGCCAATAATTTGAATCCTTTCTTAATCGAAATTAAATGGGGTATTACTACAGATGAGGAAGATCAATTTATTTTAGGTGTGAGGATGACGGGGTTAAACTTGAAGCAAAAGAAGCTGATTTTTGATGCTTGTTGTCGCTATAATACCAAGGAAGCAGTATCAATTTCCTCCTTTTAATTTTTGTTTATGTATAGCTATGCTATAGCTATCAGTAAGACTTGGAAACTTTTTATCATGAAATGACTGTGAGCCCAGATATGAATCCTTCATATGTAAAAAGAGCGTTATTGGCGGGATTTGAACCATTCAACGGTGCTACAGAAAACCCCTCAGCAGAACTGGTTAATTACTTTAAGCAAAACCAGCTTGATGGTATCGAGATAGATACTGTTATTTTACCGGTCAGTTTTTACCGGGCTGAGCAGCGGTTGCAACCAAAGCTTGAACAAAACTATGATATCGTTCTGGGCTTGGGTCTTGCCGCCGGCAGAAATCACATAAGTGTAGAAAGGATTGCGCTGAATTTAATTGATGCTCGGATTCCCGATGAAACAGGCCATCAGCCCATAGATCAGAAGGTGATAGATGGTGGCCCTTTGGCGTTATCTGCATCACTCCCAGTGAAAGCTATTTGCAAAGCTTGCAACGAGTTAGATGTACCTACCAAAGTTTCATATACTGCAGGCACCTTTGTTTGTAACGCAACCTTTTATCAAATTTGTAACTATCAGCAGAAGTTTCAACCGAATATGCTTGCTGGATTTATTCACGTGCCATGGTTTCTTGGGCAAGGACAGGAAGGTGAAGGCCTTGCTAAGGAATTACAGCTTTCCGCAATATCTAAGATCCTTGAAGTGTGTGCAGAAAATCCTAGAGAAATCAATGAAAGTGCTGGAACCATCTCGTGATTTTTCGCAGTTTTGCATTTTCACTGTAGAGATGGATCGATTAAGAATAGCTCAATAGCCTTATTGGAAAGCGTAGTTTATTCCCACTGTGCCTGTTGGTATAATTAATTCCTGACTAACAAAATTATATAGCTTGTCTTCAAATTGAATCGAGGTATAGCTACCTATGGTGCCGGGTAGAATGCGAGTATCCATTGTTGTTGATGAAGATAGAGGTTTCATAAGACCTACTTCTGTAGTGATGCCAAAGTTTTTTCTCATCGGAAATCTATAACCTGCGTGAAAAGCCAAACCGTCGATAGTACTTTCAACTTGTAATGGTCTGTCACCAGCACCAAATAAAAATGGAGTGATCTGAATGCTAGCCTTAGGAGCGAGCTCAGTTAGAGTAACGGATCCGCCGCCCAACATATAAAAGTACCCACCTGTGAGATAGAGTCCTTTTCTGGTAGATTGCTCATAGCCAATTGAGACTTCATAAAACTGGCCTCCATTAGCAAAGCTTTTTTCCATCATGTAGATTGATTGCGTATCATATAAATTAAGCGCATTAATGATCGATGCTGCACTGGAGATGAATTCTGAGTGAACGTAGCCAGCTTTGAACCTTATATGACTCCGCATCTTTGTTAGGTGAAGGGTGCCATCAACCCCCGATGCTATAGGAAATTCACTTGAAGTCCCAAGCGTAAAAGGCTGCGATAAAGTCATTCCCGGATATAGCCCAAGGAAGCATAATAAAATAAGTATTGGTTTCATATAATACCTCTCTTTTTTGGCTTGGTATTACTATTTATAATATTTGTCAATAAAATTATATTAATAAAGTTACTAATAACATATATTTTATTAATATTATTGATTATTTTAAATATTATATTGATTTCTTTAGCTGGCTCTTAGGCCTGATTTGTGCATATAATTAATGATAAAAGTAAAAAAATTTTAACAGCATATTATAATCCGAGCATCGACTGATTGATGATGAATCATATCTTGTTTAACCGTGATTCATTGAACTCCTTTATCTAGTGAGACGATCAGAAAGTATGAAGGCTTTTTTACAGGAGTCCGTATGAAATGTTTTAGTTTCAGGTTCGTATTAATCATCTTAGCTTTTGGAACATTGGGTTGTGATGCAGAGAAGGTTGATGGACCAGGCACTGTGCGGTTAAGCGTTCGTAATTTGGTTGGGCAGGATGTCGTTCAATATCAAGAGACATCAGTTTATCAAAATAATTCGAATGAAAATTTCAGCTTTAGTAAATTAAAGTATGTACTAAGTGCGATTAAGCTGACGGGAACCCAACAGATAGATAGCTCCGAAAAGGCTTTGATGGTTGATGAGGTTAAGTCAACTGAAGCGATGTTTACTTTACCTTTTTGTTTTTCTTCAGATGCTGATGATAATGCTATTTTTGATGTAGCTGTTAAGAATAAAACAGTATTTTCGAAGATAGAATTTGTATTTGGTCTTAGTAGCGATTTAAATGCGTCAGGTTATTTAGCTAAAAATACAGCTTGTAGTGACATGGAGTGGCCAACCTCTGAAGAAGGCGGTTATCATTATCTTAAGTGGGAGGGTTCATTTGCTGCTTCCGGAGGGTCACCCGATAGCGCTTATAAGATTCATACCGGACCTACTGGATCTGCAGATTATTCTTCCTTAGTTTCATTGGATGCCGATTTTACTGTAGATGGTGACACTTGGAAAATTGTGTTGGATACTAATTTTCAAAAATTCTTCGTTAGTCCGGAAAGCATTAGCTTTGCTGGTTTACCTTCAAATGTAGTGGTTGATACTTCTATCCAAACCAAGATAAAGAGCAATGTGGCTACCATGTTTTCGGTGGGGGCTCTTAGTAAGATTTCAAGTGATTATTAGTATTTTTTCGTGTTTTTGGAACTCGACCCATTTTTAAAGGCGCTTTGAGTAGCAGGTAGTGAGATCAGATCTTGTTAATACTTGTAGCATAAATTTAGCCGCAGCATTTGAATTTGCTGCGGCTAAAGCGTAGTGATTAAAATGCTGTCAGGCCTTGCCAAAATGAAACTGCTGCTTCATAGTCAGCGTCTTCGTCTTCAACATTCAGATCTTTTTTAATAAACAGCTTTCCCGATAATATTTCCATGACTCCAGCAAGTTTATTAGGGTAGAGCTTCCAAACAAGGTATTTNCCGCGTATTTCGGTGTCAAAGTCNAGATCATTNAATTTATCTGGTATCTCTGAAGANCGTTCCCTTTTACTTAATGCTTCAGCATGNTTNTCNCCTGCTANAAATGCTATTTCAATTTTGCCNGAGATCGGGTCAAAAGACATTTCTTCTACAGCATTAGAGAACANCGAAGCNGATGCTTCTTCGCTATTGGCNTTAGGTTCGCAAACCTNGATTAATTTACCGGAAGCTAAGTTAAGACATCCTTTTGTCACTGTTCTGGTTTCCTCAAGGTCAGATGCCAGAGCAANAGCAACATTNAGATTATTTCCNGACTTATTTAGGTAGATTTCTAGGCCATTGAGCATGGCGTAGGCGACTCCNGGNACATTACCAGCAGCCATGCCAGCAGCCATNCCATTTACTGAAGCTTCTTCGANCTGGTCATGTTGCGCTTGCATAGANCGAGTCTGTATTTTCAATAATTTGAGGNTTTCAGTACGTTCGGCGAAAATTCTTGCATCATCAGCACTTTTATATCNGAGCGTTAGTTCGTCAATTTCAGCTTCGATCATCGCTGCAAGAGGTTTGATAAANTGAGGAGTGACCAATTGTTCNTTATAGCTTCCAGAAGATAGCTTATGAAAACGCAGGTCAGCGCGGCTAGCTTCATATCTTGAGCGAATACCGAACCAGGCACCAACTTCACGNACNCCATAGCCTTCTGGATATTTAGGTAGNTTTATTGAGTAATCATNCTTACCTAAGTCAACTGCTGAGATAATAGCGAAAGGGCTTGGGTTGATAGTNTCNGTCACAGATTCTGGTGCAAATAGGTCGCAGAGTTCATTNAGTTTCATNACTTCNTNCTGAATNGTTACNACTTCTTTACTNGNGCCGCTGCCAACTTCNACTTCTACNGCGAGGTNACCTTTGCAAAAACTAACCGCATCGCTGATGACAGCAGAACCTGTTTTAAATGGNGGNCTTCTTCCTATNCGTACCTTTAGCATTTCTCCTTCAACTTCNCCAGATAGTGTTAGGTTNCCTAACTTTAGNATCTGATCAGCAATGAGAAATTGGCTTTGGTATTTACCACGATCNTAATATTTGTTTAGACCAACCAAAGTGTTGTCTCTTTGAATGGATTTTTGAAAGTCTGAAATTGGNTTTGGATCAGTTTCAGTTGGTAGGGNCNGTGCGTAGTAGTTGAAGAAGCTGATTTCTTTTGGAAGCNAGCTCATTTTCGAACCAGCTAGTTCTNCTTACCGCTGCCCATAAACAGTTNAAGTAGTTACCATTAGCTGGGTCATTACATTGATTCAGNTCTTCNGCNGGGGCCACTTCNATGCCGGATTTGTCTAATACTGCNGGTATNGTTACTGGNTCAAAGTATCCNGCTGCTTGGTAAAAGTTATCACATAAAATCATTGGGCTTGGTAACTCGTCATAACTNTTNGTAGCAAAGATNGGGCTAACTGCAGCTTGCCATAGTTTGGCTTCGCACCATAACTTGGCGTCGCCGCTCAGNAACTCGTCAGNAGTACCAGATTTCATCGCTATCCANGACTTAACNGCCTCGACNTCGTCCGGTTGTAGNTCNTTTTTAGGAGCTGATTTTTTNTCGTCGTTTAGCTGCTCAAAACCAGCTGCAATCGATTTGTCCATCCANCCATCGGCTAGAGCGTAAACTTTGTTGTAATTGTGCCTAANGCGAAATGCGGCGAGATTAGCGTTTAGTTGCTTGCTTTGTTCAGCAACATTGATGACATCAGCAAGGGGACCAATAGGGGTGTTTTTGTCGATNAGTAGGATCGTACCATCGTATGAAACCTCAGCTTGGTCAGCNCCTAGGGCAAAAGANCCTCCGTATTTNGGTACTTCTAGTTGCTCNCTAGGTANTGGCGCAATATCAACAGCTTCATGNTCACAGGCTGACGATAGAACGAGAGCNCATACTCCCAAAATAATCTGTTTTTTCATCGTTCTTCTCCTGTTTTTAGAAAAATACATTAAAATCTATTTGNGTAAAATCTGTTACGATTGAATTGACNGCGCGGAATTGTTTTTTATATTCCATAGTCAANCTGAANGGGACTGGGAACTTACCAGACTGATATAGGGGCAAGGTAGAATANCCTAGCTTAAATTCAGCAAACGTTGACTCNGCATTTTTGTTTTTNTCTAGTTCGTTTTTTACTAATTTATTATCGGTTTCATACCTATCGCCATACTTACTGAAGTAAGTGCCACCAAANCCTGCTACAAAACCATTTGGNTTTTCTAGTTGTAGAGAGANACCAGCATCAATTTTGTCACCGAGTTTGAAGTTCATTTTCTCATTTGAAACTTCTATTGATTCATCTGGAGTCACGGCGCGAACGGTTTTGGTTGATGCTAGTTGATAAGTATATTTACCGAATTCATTTAATACGAATCCAGCTCCAAGTGGTTGGTCAAATGAAAGACCAACGATGATATCAGGCTGCCCATCACCAAAGGGAAGATCTTGTAGTATATCTGAATCATCTACGCGACCAGTAGGGAGGACGAATCCAGCTTGCAAAGCTGATTTAAGGTTTTCTCCATCCATAAATAGATACTTGGCCACTAGTTGTACGTCACCAAGATTGGAATCTTCCCAAGGAGCAATGGAGCTATAACCATTGTCTTGGAGTTTATCCTTGAGGTTGCCGGTAGCATCATTAATTTTTTGTGCCGCTTCGATAGCGGAGGCCATTTGATTGGTTATCGGGTTTGCTAGGTTAGCAACGATATTTGCGGCCCCAGCTCCTGGGATAAAGCCAACTTCAAGGTCGGTAGACCCGGAATAGAAGGGTACGGCCATGGCTAGGGTGATTTTGTCAGATAGTCCATATGCGAATACCGGTGCAAAAACATCCATGCGGCCATTAAGGTCTGCAGAAAATCTGCCTGCGGCATCTGATTCATCAATGTTTTTAGCAGCAAGAAACGCCTTGAACTGGCTTTTCTTCATTCCGTCGTAACCTTTAATAATA
>PBRN01000207.1 GCA_002725955.1 Pseudobdellovibrionaceae bacterium | reverse complement strand
AACTGGAACTAACGGGACGTTTTCGTTTTTGAAAATTCTCTTCCAGGCATGAAGAATAGGCCTGAACCCATCGATAGAGAGTTGTATGATCTACGGTTAGACCACGGTCTTCATTCATTTCAGCCAAGTTACGGTAGCTTAAAGGATAAGCCAAATACCAACGGACATTGAGAAGGATGATGTCTCGTTGAAAATGACGCCACTTTAGTTGATTCATGGGTAGATCCTTCAAGTTGAGCTTGGAGTTTGAACTAATCGCTTATTTTTTGCAACAGGACCGCTCTGGTTGCCTTCTGTGGTATTGATAGTTTTTCTTTGCCTGGCCCATGGGAGGGTTCAAGCATAGGTGATGTGAGGGACGAAGTGACTATTGAAGTTAGTGACGGAATTTTGCTTTTGGGGCTACTGAATCGTCCCACAAACCGTAGATTATCGATGCTAATCTCAAACGGTTTTTTAGTTCTTATTTCACTTATTGATGACTAGTTTTTTGAGTGCAACCTTTGAAGTAACTGTTGAGTATTCGTGAAAATATATTTAGCTGTGTGACCTCCGAGTGAGTTTACTTCTCCGTAGGTTTCTGCGTCACTATTATATAGCCACGGAGGTTGAGCATCCCATTCGCTTTCAGGAATGATGTAACCGATAAAATCATTGGCGAGTCCAAGGACAAACTTAAACTCACCTTGCATTTGCAATCTGAGCGGTGGAATTTCCTGAGGAGAGATTCTAAAGTCTTGGCCGACAGGTGCTGAAATGCCTGCATTGACAATTTCTGGGTATATTTCACCTGGGATCGTAATGAATTCAGCTAACCCTATGGAAAATGCATTGATCTCAGTTTTGATGCGACGCTGGTACCCCGAGAGCCCTCTGTTAATAACGCCGAAAGTAATACCAAGCCGGAAAAATTGATTGTCGAGTGGAAGTTGTATCGTTTTAGCCACTATTTTGATTTTAGCTTCGTTTATAGTATATACATGATCACTTCTGATGGCTTCTAAGGCTAACTTTGCAACGTTTTGTCCGACAGCTTTTGCCTTTTCGAAGGAAGGTTTCATGATGGGGCCGTTACTGCTGGGAATAGCAAGGTCGGGAGGTGTTGTCATTAGTCCTCCGACGGCTCCATTGGCGAATATGGTAATGCCTCCCAATCCAGTGATAGACTTTTCTGGTATATTGCTTGGTATACCTTGTTCGATTGCCTCTCTCAGATAATGAGGAAAGTCACTACTAATTTCGAGATTATGATCCCATAGAACCTCAGGATGATTAGCCCATGATACCAGAGTACCTAATGTTTCACCCGATTCTGTTGAGACTGCATGCATAATGCGGATACTTTGATCCTTTATGATTGGTTTTCTGGTGTCAACCTGCAGATTTTCTGCTCCAATATGGTCGCGGGCTAATCTAAGTTTTGCTGGAGCTCTTGAGTCCATTGCCTGGATGATTGCTCCCACCGCCTGTTGTTTAAGATGCGCCAAATAATTGAAATCGATGCCGCTCTCATATTCACTTGCTCCCCAAATCCCGATAAGGTCTGGGGCTGAGTGAGTATGAGTGGCCATAATGATAATATGATCAGGCTTTTTTTCTGCAGGTACCATTTTCCGAATATCAATCACATCATCGTAAAAGATACCGATGGCGTCTATAGACACTAGTGCTATGCTGCTAATGCCGTTGTCAATAACCATAGCTCTTGCCCATAAGGGGTCATGTATTTTTGTTGCAGGTCGGTTATGGTGGAAACCAGCTAGCCAGAGTGGATCTTGCTTTCCGTTCTGGTTCATATCAATAAATGTATCGCCATGTTTAGAATAATAGCGGGCATCGCTATTGCTATCATGAAAAGGGTCAAAATTTTCGGGAATAACCTTTTTTTTGGCAAACCCAACTTTGAGAGAGCCCGACTTGTCACCGGGAATTTGCAGATCGATTTCGTAGTCAGAGTGACGATCTGAGGATCCATACCAAAACAGGAAACAGAAAAAAACGATACCAGTTCCCATGAGTGAAATCAGCCATATAGCATATTTTTTAACCACTAAATTCCTCCTTTGGGAACGCTAACATTCACGGGGTGCTATTGTATATTGATTTGTGATTACATGATTGTAAAGCGGATCTAACTTTAATTTAGAAGTCTGTTGCGACCGGATATGCTAATCGATGGTAACCCTCCCGCTATAACCCTCGTTTTTCCTGATGCCTAACGGGAGGGATGATTCTGCAGAGCTTGTGTGTCTGCTAGTGGTTAACCATTTAAGCTAGATGCCTGGTCGGCCATGGCCAAGAACTTAGTCGTTTGTGATGAGCCTTGATCCAGATCCAGCTGATTTTTGGTGCCGGTTATTTGCTCCCAATGAGATTCGACCATTTCTGGTTTGGGGTTTTCTCCTAAAAACACCCCTTGGGTTTCTACCATCCGAGTGATAGCAAAGCAGCCAGCACCTGCGCATAGGATCTGACCATTTGGGCCATTTTCGCTTACAAGGTAAAGTACCCCCGCAGTAACGGCTTCTGGTGAAAGCGTAGAAAGCTCCTTAGCGGGAATTAAATCTTCGGTCATGCGGGTTGCTGCAACTGGAGCAAGTGCATTCACGTTTATATTATACTTTGCACCCTCAAATCGCAGGGTATTCATCAGACCTACCACTCCCATTTTGGCGGCTCCGTAGTTGGTCTGGCCGAAGTTACCGTAAAGCCCGCTCGAGGAACTAGTGACGACGATGCGTCCATAGCCTTGCGTACGCATTGGCTCCCAAACTGCCTTAGTGCAATTGACCGTTCCCATAAGGTGGACATCTACCACCTTTTGAAAGTCATCCATGGATGCTTTGGCAAAGGTTTTATCTCTGAGGATTCCAGCATTATTGATCAGTATATCGATACGTCCCCATTTACTGAGTGCCTTCTCTACCATTTGATTGACTTGCTCAAAGTTTGTGACATCAGTATAGTCAGCTATTGCTATTCCATTTTTACTTTCTATTTCAGCGACTACTTTTTCTGCAGCTGTGTTGGAAGCCCCTTCTCCTGTGCGGCTGCCTCCCAGATCATTGATGATAACTTTGCACCCTCTTGCGGCCAACGCTATAGCATGACTACGNCCTAAGCCTGATCCTGCTCCGGTTACGATCGCAACTTTATTGGTAAAATCAATCATGAGCTCTCCTCGTTATGGAGTTATCTATTAGGTATGAATAAACTAAAGCAATTGTCCATTGAGATCTATCAATATTCTTTTTAATGGCNTNCATCAGGTTTTGTTAAGATCGTTCTATTGTTTGTTGTTGGCTTGCTTTAGTTCTGCTTAATTTCTTATTTAGCTTTACTTAAATTATTTGCGCTAACATGTGTGCTTGATTGGCATGTCGATCNTTTATTCATTNAGCNGCAGTATATGGATGCTTATCNTTTAGAAGTATTGACCTGTTTTATGTTCANTAAACTTTGCNTAAATCGATCGACAACNATCTCTTTGATCTGNTTAGAAAATTGAATCAATTCCAGACTGATCGAACCATTAAACTGAANTNTATTTACAATGTAAATAANTGGTTTTTTCACATCTNTAGCTGACAACAGTCCATAATCAACCTAAAATNCANAGGAACTATCTTTTTATTTTGAAGCTGAATTTTGCACATGTGAGCAAGAGTGATCTATTCTTGTGTCCTATTTTTGATGAAAGTATGAAATATATGAANCNATCTCAGACGGAAATCCATTTTGAAACACCAGAAATTAGTTGTGTCCAAGCNGCAGATGGTAGTTTCAAGATGAGCAATACTAGCCCTATAAAAGATTGTCCTTCACATATATTAGAACCTTTTGCTGAGCATAGCGTCCTGCTGGGAGACAGGGTCTGGCTGGGAGAAAAGACAGTAGATGGTTGGTGGACTATTAATTATCGGGACGGATTTGCCAGAGTGAAGGCGGTCGCACAATGGTTGCTTCAACAGGGATATGGTCAAGATGATTGTCTATTTATCCTCTCGGGTAATTCCATTCGTCACGGTGTGCTTACNTACGGATCTATAGGAGCAGGTGTTCCTGTGGTACCTGTTTCCCCATCTTATAGCCTTTTTAAGGGGCGAGAGACTCTCCAGGCTATGGTTGATCTCATGCGACCTACATTGGTTTATGTGGAAGATGGTAGCCAATATGAAGCTATTCTCAATGAAGTAGAATGGGGCAGTGCTGGTATTGTCTATGGTAAAAATGAACCTGATCTGATCGCTGAAAAATTTTGTCTTGATCAGCTATGGTCTACTCCCTCCANTGGACAAGTTGATAAGGCATTTTCTAAATTACATTATGATATGGTTGCAAAGTACTTGTTTACATCCGGNTCTACAGGAAAACCGAAGGCCGTTGCTAATACGCATAGAATGATGTGCTGTAACCCCATTCAGGCCGACGCTATTTTTAGAGAGGGTGATCCTGTTCATCATGTTCTAGTCGATTGGCTGCCATGGAGTCACACCTACGGCGGTAATGCTAATTTAAACGGAGTTACCAGTGGAGGAAGNAGTTTATATATAGATCCAGGTATGCCTGTATCAGATCTATTTCATCATACGATAGATAGTTTGAGGTCTATCTCACCTACTATTTATAATAATGTGCCTTCAGGCTACGATATGTTGGTAAGCAGCTTGGAGTCATGNTCCACACTAGCGGCTAAATTCTTTGAAAANTTACATTTTCTTAGCACNGGTGGNGCAAAGCTGAGTCAAAAAACTCATGACCGGATGCAAGATNTATACAGGAAGTATCGGGGAGATGGTTANTTGCCATTCCTNTCTGGTTACGGTTCGACTGAAACCGCTCCNGTTGCTACCAGGGTTTTTGGTCCTTCAAATATTGCGGGCCTNATTGGCTTNCCGGTCCCNGGAGTTGATTTAAAATTACTACCGACGGGAGATGATCTGTATGAGATACGGGTCAAAGGNCCGATGGTAACTCCAGGTTACTTTGTCGATCAGCAGAAAATTTCTTCTGATAATATTTTTGATACCGATGGTTATTATCTCATGAAAGATCTTGTTAGCTTTCTGGAGAAGAGTGATCCTGCCAAAGGACTNAAGTATGAAGGCAGATTAGCAGAAACGTTCAAATTNGCGACTGGTACCTGGATTTCGGCNGGGAAGTTGAGAAATGATCTAGTGTCTTGTACGGCTCCATATACTCTTGATTTGTTGGTCACTGGTTTGAATCAACCATATTTAGGACTCCTGATTTGGTTAAGTGATTCCGGNCATAAGTTGAAGCGAAATGATTTGATCANCGANTATAGGAATAAGATTGAGGCTCATAACANGCAGAACCCNCGTTCTAGTAGAGCTATTAAGCGTATCTTTTTTCTTGANGGTACTCCGGATCGATCTCGTGGTGAGATCAANGATAAGGGCTATGTTAATCAAGCGGTAGCCTTAAGGAATCGAGCNTCNTTANTTGCAAACTTATATTCTGAATCCNCTTCGAATCAAGTAATCATTATTTAGATAAGGACTATGATGATGACTATGGCAAATAAGCAAGATANCCGGCCTGGAATTGTGCCGTACCATACTAAGTTNTTCTATGGTGCAGGCATGGCAGGCGAAGGTATTAAAATCAATGCGTTTAACTTATTTTTGTTGTTCTACTATCAGCAAGTCGTGGGGCTAGATCCTTTGCTGTGCGGTATTGCATTGTTTCTGGCACTTGGTTTTGATGCTATTAACGATCCTATGATAGGTGTCATCTCTGATCGATGGCGGTCTCGATGGGGCCGCCGGCATCCGTTTATGTTTATTTCAATTATACCTCTTGCTTTCAGTTACTTTGCAGTTTTTAGCCCACCGGCGGCATTTTCACAGTGGGGCCAGTTTTTTTGGTTGCTAACTTTTACTGTCTTGAGTCGATCGGCAATGACTCTATTCGTTATCCCTCACCAGTCATTGGTAGCTGAATTAACCACGGATTATAATGAACGGACCAGCTTGCAGAGTTCTCGTGTTGTATTCTCTTGGATGTTTGGCTTAACAAATGCCTATTTGGGATATACCTATTTTCTTAGGCCTATTGGAGATGGCAGTTATGATCCCACTGGTTTTCATCACTTGGCTTTATTTGGTTCTTTAACGATTGTAGTCGCATTAACCATCTCAAGTATAGGTACCTTTGGTTATACCATACGTAACCTTAAGTCAGACAATAATCTGGATTCTATTGATTTTGCTCCTTTATCAATATTTAAGCGTATGATAGCTGATACTAAAAAGGCCTTTGCTAGCAAGTCTTTTCGAGTTTTAATGGCATCTGGTTTGTGTTTCGGCATTGCTTTTGGACTTAGTGAAAACATTTCTAGCTATATGAATCTTTTCTATTGGGGTTTCAAGAGTCATCAACTCGGTCCTCTAATGTTTGTCATTTTAGCAGTGGCTATAATCAGTGGTTTTGCTGCTCGTCCTATCTCGGAAAAATATGGTAAGAGGAATGTGGCGGTGGTTTGTGCATTCCTAGGAATGATACCTACCCCCTTTATGGTTTTTTTGAATACATTAGGTGTTTTACCTCCAGGTGGTAGCACAGAGCTTTTATACTGTATGGGAGTTGCATGTTTTATCGGCTACTTTGGCAGCATTACCGGATTGATTATGGTGGGGTCGATGGTTGCTGATGTGACAGATGAGCATCAGTTGCGGACTGGAAAGAGGCAGGAAGGGTTGCTTTACTCGGCTTATGCTTTAACTACCAAAATTGCCTCTGGAACTGGGGTATTAGTCACGAGTATTATTGTGAAACTGATTGATTTTCCAGATAAAGCGACTTCGGCTACGATTGAACCTTCAGTTATTCAGAATCTAGGCATATTCTCCCAAATATCAGGGATACTATTTCTATTTATTGCTGCATATGCTCTTTCAAGGTATAGACTCAGTCGTAAACTGCATCTTAAAATCTTAGCAGAGCTCGATACTGTAAAGCCTGAAATGGAAACAGCTAAACAGCTTTAAAATTACTTCGTCAATCTCACCGTATTTTTTATGCGGTGAGGCTATGCGCACTATGTGCCTGTAGTGCTTGAATATGCAGAATTTCCAAAAAATAAATCACAAAAATTACCATACTGATAGATGACTCTGATATTCTATTAGTATGAGAACTCTTCAAAGTCAAATTGAGACTCTATTTAAGCCCTCCTTGAGGTTTACGATCTCTAGTTTTATGCTGCTCTGTATCGGGAGCTTTTTCTCAGATACAGCCTTTGGCCGCGAACCTATCATTGAACACTGTCCACGAGGAGATTACCGAACGCTTGGAGTCCGGCCGGTCCATGGAAACTATAGTT
>PBRN01000206.1 GCA_002725955.1 Pseudobdellovibrionaceae bacterium | reverse complement strand
TTACCTGTTCGGATAGCTGTTCACGCAGCCAATGTAGTCATCTGTAACCTTGGCACTCAAAAAAGATTAGACTATACCATCTTAGGGCATGAAGTAAATATAGTTAAAAAACTACAGTCAGCTTGTAATCCTTTTAAAATCATTGTGAGCACCGAAACTCGCCAATTGCTCAGATCCTTTGCCGCTAGTCAATTTTCGGAAATACTTGTGCGGACTGAAGGCAATGATCAGTTGTTATCAGTATTCGAGTTTGACCCTCATTGGACTAAGAAACAAACCATTCTATCTGCTGAGGTAGCTCACTGGGAACTCTTGAATAAAAAGATAGGTGAAAAAAGGCTCAATTTGGACGACAAAAGTCTCAGCCTTCAGACAGAGCTTGATGAATTCGAAATACTCAATGCCTCACCTTCTGGACTAGGGACTCAATCACGACTATACCTAGCAAGGGGAGTCACTTTATTGGCTAGATTTCAAAAAGCGGGACAGAACCTAGATCATATAGAACCCATCGCTATCACAGTCAGGTGGGGACGCAAAGAAGGTGACAGCTATCACCACGGCTTTAGCATTGAAGGCACTCCGCAACAGAAATCGAAATTATTTCAAAAAATTCAGGATGTTATCAAATAGAGAATAACTTCAGAAGGTTAGGTAGACCTAGGCACTGCCAGAAAAAGGCGTTAGTAACTAGCTGCAACTGCAGTTAGGCTGCTTTTACGACTACAGGCATATTAATGGCAAAACGAATCTTCATAAAATCACCATCATCCTGCCCTTGAGGTATAATAGCAATATCAGATCCCGCATTTCTCATAAACTCTCTGACTGCATCCATTCCAACACCTCGGCCGGACACTTCATCAGCAGCATCTTTGGTTGAAAAGCCACTATTAAAAATTAGATCCGCAAGTTTGCTTCTACCATTGACAGCCATTCCTATACTTTTCGCCTTGTCTTCAATAGCTTTTAAATTCAAGCCCTGGCCATCATCTTCAAAACATAGACGTCCTTCATCATCAAGAAAAACCCTCAAAGTCCCTTGCTCAGGTTTTCCATCCTTAATTCTAACGTCAGGCATTTCCAAACCATGATCAATTGAATTTCTAAGCAGATGAATAAATGTCTTTGAGAGGGCTTCATGAAAGTCAGGAGTCAAAATAGTGCCATCTGGAATATCAGACTTAAACTGACACCCCCCTTTACCAATCTCTCTTGCAAGATCATTAGCGGTAGCCGACATCTCATAAACCAGTCTATTAATATCATATTTATCAAGATGACCCATCTCATTAGACTGAGCCTTTTCCTTAATTTTCATCAAAGGTTCTAGTGCTTTACAATAATACTCATGAATCTGATCAATTTCTTTCATATGGTCGAAAAGTTGATTAAAAGCTTCTGGACCAAGACTCGATTTCGCTGATGTCACCTCTTCGGCTACATGGATAGCATCAGTAAAGTCTCCAAATTTGTAAAATCGCGCCGCTCCCTTAATAGTATGAAGCCCAATAAAAATTTGTCTAGATTCTTCATTAGTAAGAGTTTCGTTTGCATGGTTCTTATTAAGAATCTCTCTTATTTCGGACCATGTTTTTTCAGCTCCTTGAATAAAGTTTTCAAACTGTTCGGGGCCTACCTCAATAATCTCACCTAAATAGCGTAAACTTCTTTTCCCATCTTCGGCCTGCTGCCTCAAAGCGATTGTCTCTGTAATATCCTTAACACTTACTAATATTCTTTCAATACATTCTTCCTTGTCAAGTACTGGAGACCAATCTAAATCCAGATGTTTAAAGCCCCCAGGTAACTCCGCTTTGAGCTCATGAGGAAAACAATCAGCATTAACATCGAAGAACATTTCATCTTCTCCGATAGTATATTCTATAGCCGTTATTATTTTGTCCCGATCATCTGGACCTAAATCAGATTTATCGAGAATCAAATCAAGAAAAGACCGACCGGCCAAGTTTTCTTCGCCAACTATAGTTTCTAGATGAGTGGAATAATCTTTATGAAGTGAAAAATCTACTGTTATTGAAAGCAAGCCAATCTTAGTACTTACCAACATCGATTTAATATCTCGGGTCTGGTCATCAACCCTGATTTCCAGTGACTCGTTCAGTTTAGTTATTTCCTTTCGATGAGCAGCTTCCTCACGTAATTGTTTTTCTTTTGCTTTTCTTGCATCATCTTCAATAATCCTCATTCGATCTCCCAGAGCCAGGGCCATTAGGGTAAGTTGGGCGCCAGTACCAATCGGCATCGCAAATTGGACAAACGGCGTTAATGGGAGAATCGCAAGATTTTTCAGCAGGAAGATAACGATCGCACTCAACACAACGGCAAATGAAAGAATGAAAAACCGAGCTGCTCGCTGGCCATTTTTAGCAGCTATAACAGCAATAGTTAGAACCATAATAGGAGTGATGATCGCAAATGGCATAAAAAATTTATTGTAAACAATCGGATTGACAAGAAAGTAGAGAGACCCTATGGCAATCAATCCTAAAGATGTCCCACGCATGAATTTAACAGTACCGGGAGCATACTTTCTTAAATCTAAGAACATTACAGCGAATTCGACCATTAATATAATCGTGATATTGTAGACTAGCATCAAAGGCCCAGAAAATTCAGGAGCATCTCCATTTACATACTGAAAAAAGTGACCTTGGGTATTCATCTGTGAAATTAGCGTGAACAGGATATAGAGACTATAGATCCAATACAATCGACTCTTTAACGACGCAGCCAGGAATATATGGTAGACCAACATAATACCAATCATGCCATATATAAACCACAAAACTGCATTATCTATCATAGAATCGATGGTATATGATCTTGTTTTCTGAATTTCTACAATACCGTTGGCGGGAGAAGTGGTTTTGATTTTATAGAGAAGGAAAACATTCTCACCCGGAGCTATATCCACTTTATAATTAGCCATTCTTTCCGGATAAAAGCGCCTACTAACACTATACTTGTCGCCCTGAACAGCGTAACTTTCCAAGCTATCGGCCCTAAGTACCCAAAACTCGATACTATCTAAAGCAGCTGCTTGGAAACTAAGTACATGTTCAATTGACTCCTGATTATTTTTTACCCGAGCTAAAAACCAAGATGGATACTTTTGTATGCCGAGATTAGCTCCTTTTTTAACTCGGGGACCTTCGTATGCACCTTCGGCAAATACAGATAGCGCCTCTTCAGCAGTATTGAATGAATAATCTTCGCCTTCCTGAATCCACACAGTAGATGAACCTAGACTTTTCTTATCTTCTATTTCTGCTACTGGAACAAGAAGCATAAGTGCTGTAAAAATATTTGATAACATCAGAACATACTCCTTGTCACTATTTAACTAGGTCCAAACCCAAGATAAAAGCCGTTTCCTTATTTAATAGCAGTATAAAATAAATGGAGAGCTTCCCTAAGGTCCATAGAAGCTCCCCCATTTTTACTAGGACTTAGCGTCGTCTTCTTTAGGATTTTGCTTTTCAAACTCTTCCTTAGAAGTATCCTGCTGCTTCAACGGATCAAAGCCACATGAGTTCTTCATAGGGTTAGCTCGTAAGGTAAAGACACCTTGATGACAGGCTGCATGAGTACCGTTAGTGACTGGTAACTTAACCGCCATTCCCAACTGAGCAAGTCCAGCTCTCTTGTCAGCCTGTGTTCCATTTCTTTTGGAACGGCACAACAGCGCAGCAGCATACTGGGTTCTACGACAAACATCAGGAGTATCTATCTCCATACTTTCCTTATGAAAAGCAACAGAACGATCTATATCGCCCCTTGCATCAAAGATCCAGTCTAGCAAAAACCAATCTGGCACTAACCGATACCATATTCCCAATCCGTGCCTGGTCGCACCTTGCAAACTAACGGTTCCTTTGAGTAAATGATTGTAAGGCGACTTAGTAACGTCGACCCACATGTCTCGAATCGGTGCTGCATTTCTTAAAACCCGCAGTACCCCATCAATCACACCACTCTTACCCATATTTACACCGAGATAAAACTTACAAAGGGGATTATCTTTCTGGATCTTGAGGCATTTTTTAGCATACTTTACGCCTTTTTCAAAAATAGGCTTCGCAATCTTATCTCTGTTCTTCTTATCTTTAAAAGAAGACATTCCTAATTCAAAGGACATATGAGAAGCATGCCAGTACCCTTCTATCCATTTGGGTTCCTTTTTTATAAATTCTTCCATAATATTCAACTGTCTTTCAAGAACTTCAGAAGGAGCAATCTTTCCGGCCCACTCTTTATTCAGCTGATCCCACTCTTTCGCCAGCTCAGGATGTTTTTCGAAGCCACTTCGATCGTATGGATAGGGTTTGTAATCACCTGCAAAGCCTAAGGCTGGTAGCAGTAGGAAACTGAAAATTAGTATTGGCAATGTCATTCGCATGGGGAATCTCCTTACATATATCAAGCGATACACCCGAGCTAAATATTAAGCGATACACCCCGGGCGATTTTTCAGCTCCCCCGAGGCCGGGACCAAATAGCTTATCGACTAGATTAGCCAAGAACAAAGTTATATTTTTAATAGGAAACTTGAGTGGATTGATAAATTTCATATCTATCTAATTTCATGTGAATATCGAGAAAAATCTATAGTTCATTTTGTGTAAATAAATTAAATCAGGTACCAATTAACATCCAGATTTACTTTTCCTACCGAGCGAATTAATTTAAAAAAGCCATCAAGCATTACCAACCCAGCAAGATTATCGAATTACGTGATTAACCAGATTGATTACGACTTTTGCGTACGCTGGCATCCGTGAAAAGCCCACAAATAATATTTTAGTGATGGTTAGCTTTCCCCGCTATGAATTAGAAAAAAGTTATAGGGAAAAAAATTATATTTTCATCACTTCACCAATTCAAAGCCGTAACGCTAATACAACACTAGATCTAAAGAGACTGAAACCTCACGCATAACTAGTTAACACTTAACTGTATCCTGTGCATGACAACTCAAAAAAGACGTCATTTAATACTCCGATATTATTACTAAAATTCACATTTTTTTTCGGCACCGTTATTGCAGCAGGTAGTCCATCTTGTATAGAAAACGGCTGGCGATGACCGGCACAAGCTTAAGTGCTTTTTGTATGGAAAAGGAATGAGAATGAAACTGATCTTTATTTTGCTTGTTAGTATTATCCCTTTATCTGGATGTAAACAATTACAGTCCAACACAAATAGTGCGACTCAAGTCGAAATAACTGCTGAACAACAGGCATTGATTAGCCAAATTATACGTCAGAATTATGATCCAAAGAAAGATGCAAAAGAACAAGGTGCGAAAGAACAAGATTCTAAACTCATTTCACTAAAAATCAGTGATCAACTTTTAGTTGATTTCGGATCTCATCTTTTTAAAACTGAAAATCAGACTTCGCGAACAAAATTTTTAGGACTCATTAGTCGGAATTCTTCCCCCGAATTAGAAACTTACCTAGTTCAGGAATTTGCAGTTATGACCAACTTTTTTCAAGTCGGTTTAGCTTCAAAGGCTGGTATAGAAGTGCCATTACTTTTTATCGGCGGAAAATAAATAAGAAAAACAATTAGCACTCTAATTCTAAAAGGGAGTTTAAATGAAACTGTCATTACCCGGACTTGAAGATACTCAGAGACTTCAGCAACTCGAATCTAGTAGAAAGTTATATAAATATAAATGGTTTGGAGATATCATCCCACGAAATGAAAATGGACCAGTACCTGGACTAGATACCTCAGGGCCACAATGGTTTAGGAAAAGCCTCCAAGTAGTATTTTCAATTCGGGAAAATATCGATCAGGTTATTAAGGAAAAAAAATATACCTTTGCTAATACATTACCCAAATTCACGGCTCGACAAATCGCTGACTATGTTCGTAGTTTAAATATAAATGCGTTAACAAGTTATTATAATTATGATCCAGGACACGTGACGGATACTACAGGCGGCAAAACTAAGTCTATCAATGATTACGGTGATCTCTTTAAACACATCAAATCACCTCAATATGTTTCAGATAGCTCCGCACTTTCAGATGAGTTTTTCAGTCGTTCTTTTATTGCTGGAGCCAATCCAGTTATGGTTAAGCGCATGCTATCGATACCAGCTAACTTTCCCATGACAGATCAACTCCTCAGAGCTGCTGATGCCAATAGAAGTGAGAAATATTTTGCAACCGACAGTATTCAAGCTGCCTTAGCACAGGGTCGCCTCTTCATGGTTGATTACTCCCAGATGGAATCTCTAGCACCAGGCAAACATCCATCCGGGGTACAAAAATATGTTTACGGTGCTGTTGCTGTTTTTGCTGTTCCACCCAAAAAAGCTGGGATGATAAGGCCTTTTTCAGTTTTTGCGATTAAAGGCGGCCAGAGCAGAGATAGTAAAATTTTTTCACCACATGATGGTTGGTCTTGGGCTATCGCCAAAGGGATGGTTAATGCTTCCCACTATACTTATCATGAGACCGTATCTCATCTAGGCGTGACTCACTTAGTCATCGAACCAATTTTGACCTCTATGAGACGCCAACTTGCAAAAAACCATCCTATATATCATTTACTTAACCCTCACTTCGAAGGCACCAGAAGTATAAATCACTTAGCTTTCGAAAGTTTGATACAACCAGGCAAAGCTGTAGACCGATTAATAGGCTGTGATCTCAAATCAGCATATAGCCTTCTTGAAAAAGAAAGGCTCGCCTTTAATTTTGAAGACAACTATCTACCTAATAAGTTTAGATTGCTAAAGCTCAACGCAGCAGATGGAGCTGATTTACCTGAATATCCATATAGAGATGATGGTCTGGACGTTTGGCAAGCTATCAATAAGTGGACGACGGCATACGTTAATAGATATTATAGCAGCGATACTATTATTATTGGCGATGATGAAATTCAGAGTTGGGCTACCGAGGTTTCTGATATGACTGTAAACCAAGGGGGCGGCCTACTAGGGTTTGGAACAAATAGCAAAATCACAACCCGGAAAGAACTGGCTGAAATCTGCACTATGATCATATTTACAGCAGGTCCTCAACACGCCGCTGTGAACTTCACTCAGAAAACAGATATGGAGTATCTACCTGCAACTCCTCTAGCAGGATATATCCCTGAAATAAAAACTACTGGACATAATGAGCAAGACTTTTTGAACTTTTTACCACCGATAGATGTCGCATTAGTTCAAATATCTAATCTAGAATTTCTTGGGGGCTTGTTCTACACATCACTCGGCAAATATCAACCTAATTACTTTGAAGATGCGACGATACTTGCAGCCATGGAACAACTGCAGAAAGACCTTGCAGAAGTTGAAAACAAAATCACGACCCGTAATAAAATTGGCAGCAGAAAAAATAACCCATACCTCGCATTGATGCCCAGCAGGATACCACAAAGTATCAACATATAAGAAGGATCAGAAAATGAAGATAACAAAAAATATATCTAGACGTGGCTTTGTTGGACTTACTGCCGGATTATCTGCATCTACGGCCATGGGTCAAAGCAGTATTTTTCATTTGCTGCAGACACCCGATAGTTTTAAGATCGTGACCGATATCATCCGTCGCTACTATGGATCAGCGGCTAATCAAACCACTGCCGTACAGTCTTTTCATCAATCATTGGTAGAGTCTTCAGCTAGACTCCCCGAATTTCAGGAATTGTTGAACCGCTCTGACATGAATCAAAGGCTACAAGTTTTTATCATTGAAGAGTTTCCTGTACGCACAAATTACTTTGAGTGGGCATCAGGAGAAACGCATGCACTAAGCCTAATATCTTAACAAGAAACATAACTCAATATTCTATATAAAAAATCTTTGGGAGAAAAAAATGAGAATCCTTACCTATCTGATATCAATACCGATTGTATTGATAAATCTTGGTGGATGTAAAACCGATGAAAAGTCCGAATCACCTCTAAGTGCAGACCAGCAAAGTGAATACTATGAAGGCATCAAAAGTTGGGATAAAATTGCCGCCGAAGTTTCCACAATGGATGAAGATCCAAATTCTAAAGGCTGCGAAAAACTTGATAAAATCTGGAGTAATATTGAGAAGTACGAACAAACAATGGACGACCTGGTCCCTGCCGAATCGGACTTTAGTGATGTTCTAAAATTCGGTAATGGTTCCGAAATACGTTTCTGGAAAATTTTCTCCGGATGGTCAGCGGCTGATTGGGATGGCAAAGACCTGGGTGATGATGTTCGCCCTTATGTTGAAGGACGCATTAAGGATGCCGTTAGATTAACCCATCGCTTCGCAGTTTATGCCAAAATGAAGTATGTACCAGTAGAAGGCCAGCCTTATGGGGGGCACTACAAAGGTAACGATTGCGTTTTAGGCCGTTTATCAAGTGCTGTTCCTACTGGTGTTGAAGAGCGCTTTACACCAGCAGTTTCAGCTAAATTTTTTACAGATGGTCAAAACCCAAGCCAAGTTCTAATTGCTCAACACGACATCGGTGGTCAGAGCTCCGGCCAAGATGAAGAAGGTCGCCCTATTCCAACCGAGATCAACAACAATTTCTACGCCAAATATTTATCAAACAGATTAAGTTTTGAAGCTGCTGTGCCCAATGGATTCGGTGCTTTCTCTCGCTTTCTCTATTCTACCCTNCTTCACTTTAANGGTAAGCCATATGATCCTAGAGAANTAGCAGCTAGTCACCTTGCTGCGACNAAACCTGANGGNACTTCNGGNTCTGGTAATGGNCCTCGCTTTATCTGGATGGCTCCACCCACNAGTTCAACCAAAAATAATTTTAAGCAATTGGCTGTTGANGATCTNGATTTCAGAAANCATTTTATGCAGATGAATGATACAGCGCAATTTNANGATGAACCAGTGGTTCTATTTAATGTCTATGCNGCTAAATCTAACTGGAGTTATGAACCTGTAGATCCNGAACTAGANCCAGCAAACTTTGAAAGAGCAGGNCCAGACACACCAAAGTTGATTGGAAGATTTNTTCTCGCTGANGACTCNAGAATCATTGCNTCAGAAGCGGCNGANNTTAGANTATTCTTCAAACATANATTTGGTAATGCTCTTATTCAATCAGCAGAAATCAATAATGAGATTTATCATCGCGACTACCCTCTTGAAAAGTGGTACAGCGCCGATAATCCTACTGTGGGCGAAGAAATGTTTACATCCTTATGCTCATTAGGAGCAAAAATGAAAGAAGTNGANCCTAGCAAGCCGGGTTCACTTGAAGGTAGCTTCCTAAAAAGTGCTATCGTCACTGATGCTCGTAAAGATACGNATGGAACTTTGTGTTCGGTCAAAATTTTTGGTCCNAAAATCACCGATGCTATCAAGGCTAANTTGAGTNAAGTCCAGGCGACTCTGAAAGCNAACCAGGAAAAAGTGTACAAATATTTCGAAAAGCTCTAAAGCTATCTAGAAACTGAAGATTAAAGTAACATCAACTTAATCTTCAGTTTTTATTATNTCCACCTTCGCTNAATCAATAGCNCTAAAACNACCAGAAGATTCTCGACATCNTTTNCACAGCAGGTTACTGTATTTAACNGGCTATGTAAAAAATGAGACCAAATTGNCAATATAGCCCAAATTTGAAACGCAAATCATTANGCCGGAGGAAANTATGAAGNTTAAACCGTNTGTCTGTCTAGTCATTCTNNTGGCAATAGGATGTGGTAGTAGTGAAACAGCAAACGTTGANAANACANAATATGTAGATTTAACAGTGGCANCAACCACTGATGGCGAAGGTGGTTCTATNAGTATGACAGGGGTGCAATTATGCACTAATGATGCCGACACAGGTTTGTTTCAGGCCACATTTTCTGGAGAAACTAATANAGCTCTNACAGTAAAAATTAAAGGNTTTTCTACNNCGGANAAAACTTATACCTGCACCCAATCNGATGGTAATAGCTCTGGCGACTTAGGTAATAANTATGATAGCTGCTCNGTAGAGCTTAGCATACCCGATAGCGGTGGNTCCTACAGTACCTATGCCATGCATCGGAATGTGGATACCCTTAAAAGCATGNCCTANAGCGGCGCCTGNACNATCGCTATCACTTATGAGAATCCNAAGGTCACTGGNACTATTAACTGTGCCGATATGATTCANACTCATTTAGAAGGNTCACCCAGAAANCCNATTGATAGCTCAGTCACTGCCANTATTAGCTCCAGNTCGAGCTTTTTCTGTAATCTCTAGTCGTATATTTTGATGAAATTTNCTCAACATGGCTTCATGCCCCCCGAAGATGAATTCTACGGGGTGTTGGCTTTTAAGNTTNCTCGCAACANCCTGTAATAACTGATANTCTTCTTCAACCCCAATCTGGGTTAATGCNATAGCCCTATCCAAGGATTTTTGATCTANAATTTCGTTCTCAATAAAGTAATGATTTATCACNGTNCAGGATTCCGCCGNATCNGGAANAGTAGTCATTAACAACAAGAAATTGGGCTGAATNGAAAATATGCTATTAGGAAATAGATGNTAAACCATGCTGGCACATTGGAAAAGGTCTTCAAANTTTTCAACTGCAGTCACNCCCCGCAGATCNTTAAATGGATAAAGGTTACGACTGTGTAAACCAAAATTATCATGAAGTCCTAAGTTGCCATGNAGCACATTCTTGAATGTTTCACGATGGAGAGTNCTNATGTGATAGCTCTCCAGAACAGCATCAATAGGAAACTTCCANTTAAATTCATATTTGGATCTAGTNGTTTTATAGTGNCGNGGGAAGTTTTTAGCGGCTATCTGNAACTGAGATGCCAGAGGGCCGAAATAGTCTTTTAATANNTTCCAATTTTCCTGGCCCGGCCTTCCGCTTAACCANAAACCTCCTAAAGTCGATTCAANCTTATANTGAGANCCNAATGATTNCNNTANNTTAGANNGAAANGCTTTGGCTTCNGGAATGTAAGTGACATTCCCTTTAANATCGTAACACCAGGCATGATANGGACACATNAAACTAGACTTATAACCTTCCAATTCNTGCTCAATAGGAGCTCCCCGATGACGACAAATATTNGGGAAAGCATGNAACTCGCCCTTAGAGNTTTTAGTTATAATTAAAGGNAGTTCATAGTCNTGAGAAGTTCGAAAATTAATTTTNTGCTCTTTCCGGTCNTCAAAATTAGACGCTATATCNAACAGAATTGGTAGCCTATGAAACATTTTTAATTCTTGTTCATAAATATCCTCACGATAATAAGTAGAAGTATCAACCGGTACGATTTTGTCTTCATAGGTTGTTTGACCCTTTTTAATCAGATTTTCTAGCCGCTGGAAGACCCTTTGACTTTCAATGAACATGAGAGTTCCTACAGAATATGAAAGAGACATACCGATTTTCAGGATTATACATTTTAAATTTTATCACATTGTTGATAGATTTGTACTGTTTCTTTGACATTACAGACCTCAATGTCAAATCAATTGACGGTAAGAAAAGCCTAAGACCCCAAAATCAAAACTGTGATTTCTTGGCAACAAATTTGCACATATCAATACGCTGTAACAATAAATTAATTATGACCGACTAGGAAAAGACACGCTATGTTCTCATTTCACTATTTAACAAATACCTTATTACTAACATCAAGTTTCTTGCTAATTTCATGCTCAAAAGCTGAGAACGAATCTCAAGTACTGGGAAATGGTAAAGAAACTCCCTCGCATGCACTAATTGAAGCAATAAAAATTACATGTGATCCAGATAACGAAGAAAATAAGTTCGACGATGATTACGGTAATTTCAGTTATTTTGAAGAAAACAAGGCAAGTTACCTTAATCTCGAAGAATGCTATATAACATTGCTGGCGCAAACGGCTGCTGAATCAACTATGGGTATGGATTACAGCGGAGAAAATCGCTGGGGTTCCAATGGTGGTAAGGTGAGAGGCTTAACTCAGTCTAGATATAATGATGCCAAGGTCATGGGACTAGATAAAAAATGCGGTAGTGATGATAAAATCAAAACTCCCAAGTTTTATAAAGGTTTGACTTATAACAAACTCCAAGAGGATGAAAAAGACTGGAATGTGATTTGTAATCTCAGTACCGGATGGCGTCAATTGACTCAAAAAGTTGGTAACTACCGTAAGCGCTCCGAAGGTTGTTTAAAGCATGGTTTAGCTGGACACCTAGGCCCAAACAAAGCGGGCTGGGGCCATTACAAAAAAGCTTATGATAACGTCTATGAAAGACGACATACTTATCTAGGAACAGAAACAGACAAAGGAGCAAAATATTTTAATGCTGGAGATCCAGATAAAGTTGCGAAATGGGATGACATCATCAAAAAAGGGTGTGACCGTTAAACCAGTAACAAAGACATAAAATGAGCACAGAATCTAAAAATAGATCTTGTATAAAAAAATAATAAAATACCTTGTGAAGCCAGTTACTTCACAAGGTATTTTCAGCCATCATAGATGGCTATTATAGAGCCGCTTCTGCAATCACAAATGTAGTTATGGAACGTGGAAGCAAATTCATGCTAAAGCTTTTGTCCTTAATCTTAATATCTTTCAAATTCTTCAGAGTCTCGTCGGGGGATGTCCGATAAACTTTTACCGTACTAGCGGTAGTCTTGAAATCTGATAAGTCAAAACTCGATGTCATCGAATTTTTATTTTCATTGGTTAGAACTAAAATAAGTTTGTTACTTTTTTTGTCCAGAAAAGCGACCCCCTGCTTTCCATCCATTGCTATCATAGTAGAGCCCTTACGGATGAATTTACTATACTGCGCCATCGCGTAGAACTTTTTGTGAATTTTCCATTCTTCTGCGGCTAGTCCAAATGTGCCTTCTGGTTCAAAATTAGCGACGATCAGACCCCAATTCACATCTTCACGAATCATTTGGGCATAATTCTCGATAGCTTGCCAAAAAACCCAAGCAGTTGGTCGTAAATGCTGTAAATGGGTGCGTATTCTGGTACTCAGTTCAATAACAGAAACCATACTTTCTGTATCAAAAGGGCGAGGATCAAAAGGATTCGGATTACCTGAACCATCTGATTCGGACTGCCACAGCTCATGGCCATCACGCCGAGCTATATCACGTAGTTGATCTTGCTCAGCCGGTGTCCCCCAATAGCCATGGGTATTAAGTTTCTGAATATACGACTGCGCTTCCTTATCATAGCCATTATATGCTTTAATGGCTTTGTCCACACTAGATTCATCCATGGCAGTCAGCCGAACTGAGCCTAGCCCTTTTTTGATCATTTTGGCTTTAACTGCTTTGATCAGTTTTTCTTGAGTTGGAATAGTGAAGGAATTACCCTCCTGCAAACCGCCAGCTCCCCAATCCATCTTAGGCTCATTCATTGGTTCCAATGAATAGAAGTGAATGCCCCAGTGATCTCTAAAATGCTTTACAACCTCGGTAAGATAGTCAGCAAAATTCTCAAAGTGATCCTCATGAAGATTATTTTTACCTTTAATTTTGGCACCAGCATTACATTGACTCTTGGTCATCCAATACGGAGGAGCATTGGAAAAAGCCTCTACTACCAGTTCATTACCTAAACGTTGCTTTGCGGCCTGCAAGACCCACCTTTGCCCAGCATCTGCATTCCAATCCCAAACTCCCTTTTTCGGAGAATAACCCGGCATATTGCCAAAATCTCGCATGTGAGTTTCACCAGATTTTTTATTGTGTTTACAGTCTGGGGCGTCTCCGCCTCCAATGTTGTAGCGCAACACATTGAGGCCTAAGCCTTTGTCTTTATCAAAGAGCAGATCCATCAGCCTAGTTCGATTAGGCTCAGTGAAACCTCCAATCGCATTCCCAAACCATGCCAATGAAGTTCCAAAACCTTTGAAGTCCTGATACTCGGTTCTGGGGTTAACTTTATGCACCTTAATTTCTGTTTTTGTCAGCCCTGCCACAGGATTTGTTATCAGAGCCATTAATACCAAGACATAGGGAAAGATTGACATATAAAACCCTCCTCACAAAAGGAATCTAAATTCACCAATGATATTTTATATAATTGATCAATCTTATCTACTTTAATAAGCAATTACAAGGCAATAGAGAGCTAAATATCATGTAGACTAATGTTCATTCTGCCTGAGAATAGGAAAACTGACAGACCAAGACAATAACACTGGTCAACATTATACTTATTCATTAAGCATTCACTGTCTGGATTCTATAAGTAGTTAGTCTAATAGAAAAGGTGTTACTATCTGCGGGCTCACAATCATTAAATTAGAAAAAAGATCTGACATAAATTTTTTATCGTTAGGCTACTTTTTTATTTGCTAAACCTTCTGCTGTAGGGACCTTCAGAAGAAGTAAGACTGAATCTTCATTTCCAACATCTACGATAGAAACATTATAAGGTTTTAGCAACAATTTGATGATATGAACATCTTCATTAGAAATGTCACACGAAAAACCTTGATTGACTTGTACCTTGATTTCCATAGCCTGTTCACTAGCGATAAAGTTGCCGGTGATATCGATTTTATTGCTGCTATCAATATTTTTTTCAAAGACTCTAATGATTTTTTCAAAAGCAATAAGTAATACATGGATATTGCTAAACATCTTATGGGTGGGGTCATCATGCAGTTTAACACTAACATAGCCTGCTTTTTGCTCTCCCAATGCATCCAAAATTCTGCTATTAATTTTTTCAGAAAAATCATCTGTATCAATCACTTTAATCTGAAGACCTTCAATCCCACTGATACTATAGATCTCTTGCAAAGATTCCTGAGAACGATCAATCGAGGTTTTTACTCCAGAGATATGATCTTCCAGAGACTTAATTCTTTTATCAAAAATCTCTAAGACAGACTGTGCTTCATCACCGTCGGAAAGAAGATCAGTCAGCAGATCCTTAATACCCTTGATTTCTCCTAACATCACTCCCTGAATAGCCAAGATATGATGCATTGGATTATTGATCCTGTGCGCTAAATTACCCACCAGTTCAATCTTAAGATCCGACTCTTCTTTGCGGACAATATTTGCTTTGTTGCGATAAATTTTAAGCTGATTATTGATCAAACTAACCAATTCACTCTCATTAAAGGGCTTTCCTAAGAAAGAGGTTACACCCGCTGCAGCCCCAATGACCCGGCTTTCCTCATCATTTTTGGCTGTTAAAAGAATAACTGGCACTGACGACAGATGCTGATCATCAACCATTTGCTTTATCATTTCAGGGCCAGATAGTTTTGGCATCATCCAATCCGTAACAATTAGATCGGGCTGTATTTTCCTGGCCCTTGCCAAACCCGCCTCACCATTCTCAGCAGTTGCGACTCGATATTTGTATTTCTCTAAAGTAGAACGGATAAGTTGCCTCATATCAGGAACATCATCCACAACTAGAATTATTTCTCCTTGGCCGTCAACACAGACCTCATCATCATCTTCTTCCTCTACACTTGCTTCTTGAGGCAATAACCAAGATTTCACCTCAAGAGGAGAATCATCAATATCTTGGTCGATACTTGATGTATCTGGGTCATATTTTACATTCTCCATGATCACACGAGACAAATCATCGGCCAGTCCATGATCACCTTTTTTCGTAAAAAATCGGTGAATCAATTTTTCATTCACTCCTCTTTCTACTAATTCAAAATCATTGCCTCCGGTCATCAATATACGATATGCATTCGGACATTGTTTTACGACCTCGGACATTAGATCAAGACCATTTTTTTGAGGTAGATTATAGTCTGACACCACACAAGCTATATCATGATCAGCGAGAAATGTTATCGCTTCCTCTGCTGAGGCTTTTCCCACTATCTCATGATCATCTAGATCTAGTTCATCTTGCAATGTATCTTGCATAGCATGCCGCAAGATATCATCATCTTCCACAAGTAATAAATGGATTTTGGACTTAACATTATCAATGGAAGGAAAATCAACCCAAAAGCAACTTCCTTCTCCCATTACGCTTTTAACCCCAACTGATCCCCGCATTTCTTCCACTAGAGACTTTACTAAAGCGAGCCCAAGACCGCTCCCTTCATACGCTCTGGTAGTTGATTCATCTACCTGAGAAAAAATTTGAAAAAGCTTTTTTTGATTTTCATTAGAAATACCACAACCCGAATCACGAACATAGAGCCTGATACAGTCATTTCGGCTTTCAGTACCTAATATGATTTTTCCGCCTTTGGGCGTATATTTCAAAGCATTAGAGAGGTAGTTGAAAATGATTTTCTCCAGAGCATCAACATTACCTTTGATCTTAAGAGGAGATGATTCGGCAGTCAAAACATCATCGTTATTTTTCACATTAAACAAGATGTTTTTTTCCCCACATGCTGATAGAAAATATTCACCACAGACTAAAACCAAACGATTAATATCGAGAGTAAGAAAATCCATTTGCTGCTTACCAGCTTGAATTTTTTGAAAATCTAGTAATTGGTTAACAATTCTAAGAAGACGTCGTGAATTTTTTACAGCGACCTTGATGTTTTTATTATCAGGCTGTACCTCTGCTTCAGTTTCTAAAGGATTCATGATAAGAGTCAATGGTGTGCGAAGCTCATGGGATATATTTTGAAAAAAAGAGGTTTTTTGTACATCAAGGTCCTTTAACTGTTCAGCCTGCTTTTCAGCCTGCTGCTTGAGTATATGCATTTCTTTATGATCTTTTTCCACCTCGACACGCAACTGTTCAGCTTCAGCTGATTTCAACTTTTCGAGTTCAGCTTCTTCTTTTAGCTTTCGATTTAAGATCAAGATATTTTTTTCCTGATCTTTCATTCTCAAATATACCTTATGACCAAACTTATTATTAAAGGCAAAAAATATGGAATAACATGCTGCGAAAAGAAAAAATATTTGATTATCATTATCAAACGGGATATCAAAAAATATCATCATGGCTGCAGGCAGAGTTAAATTAATAATAGCAAATAATGCTAATAGACTTGCGCGGGGAATATTCTTCATCACCCCCATACCAAAAATAAAACCAAATAAAAGTAGGTAACCATTAAATAAATCAGGTAATTGAACTAGGACAAGATGCGCCCAAAAGCCTTGCAGATAAGTAACCATATAGTAATTAATACGAAACGGAATAGTAATACTTAGAAAGTTTTTAGAATAATTAAATAAAAAAGTAGCCAGAACAATGAGCTGAGGAATTAGAAAAAAATCAATCCAGTTAATCTGAATATCCACATCATAGATTTCAGCTAACCATAATGAAATAGCAACAAAAGAAGACCAGCCGATAAAGACCTCTATACTGTTATAGATGACTCTTTTATATTCCTTAGGTATCTGTTTCACAGCAGCTACTTTACCTTCAAGATCATCGAATTCAATACACCCTGATCTAATCATAAGGAAATCAAGGAGATACAATGAGCCTTTACCAGAGCAAAGGTCTCTTTCATATCGGCTATTTGAACGGAATCTGCATTGAAATATATCAGATCAGTTGTTAAGAAAACTTAATTTCCATTACGGTAAGAATCTATGAAGCAACACGCTAACAATTGAAATGGAATAATAGAAGGTAAACCTATGATTGATTTACTCTATTAGTAATATTTTGATGAAATTTTATCGAGACGGCTGATGGACTATCTGAAATAAATGAGTTCAACTATTACAATCAACGAAACAATTTAGCTAACTGCTTTTTGGCTTTTGGCAGGGCCAGTTCATCTACTGTAGTCATATAGAATTCCTGCCCCTGCCAACGGGCTATCACGGTTATATTATTAAAACGATCTCTTCGCTCATAGAACTCCGGTTCCGGCTTTTTCCTATGCTGCCGTTGATGTTTAAATCTCATAACCTGATCTCCCAGCCTTAATCAATGGCCGTGCCCCCGCCCATCAATCCTCTATAAGCAAATCCAATGCCAAAAAGTAACACACTGTAATTAAATAATATTATTTATAGTGTGTGCTTTTGGATATGAGAGTTAATGTGTCTAAATCAGCATAGTTGATCTAAAAATGTGGCTAAATTACCTCAATCAGATAACCCAAGACGTGAAACGACTAAACCAAAGGTGCTCAAGTCCACCCCCCAACTAACATTCATGATTTATGCGGAGATCTAGTAAAGGAAGATGCGATCAACCCAGAAGGGATAGATATGATACTTAAGGCAACAATCAGAAGCAAACCGGTAAAAACTTTACCTCCAGGAGTCATTGGATAAACATCTCCATAGCCAACGGTTGTCAAAGTAGCAATACTCCACCACATACAGTCAGCGATAGTACCAAATTTCTCTGGTTGCACTTGTCTTTCAAAGTAGTGAATACCAACGGATGCCAAATACACCAACATAAAGGACATACTAAAAAAAATGATCAGTTCACTGCGAATCCCAAGAAAGGTACTACTCAAGCGATCCATTGCTTCCGAATAACGAGCAAGTTTGAAGATGCGAAGAATCCTAAACAATCTAAGAATCCGTAAAAACTTGAGATCGACCAGGCCAAGAGTAACAATAAACGGAATAAACGCCAGCACATCAATGATACCAGCTAAACTAAGAATATATTTTTTGCGATTATCACTCAGAATAACCCGACCAACGTATTCACACATAAAAATAATCGTCACAATGAGCTCTGAATAATAGAAGAAGCTTCCTGGAATCAATCTTGCGGGTTCAAAAGCAAAAACAGCAAGGCTATATAAAATCACCAACTGGCAGAAAAAATCTATCAGCTTTGGAAAGGTTCTCTTCTGTATTGCCATGACTACGCCTCAATTTAACTCTGCTAGTTTTATTCTACTACAAACCCTTGCCAATGAAGTGGGCAAAATTCCACCATGACGTCATCATTTAAACCTTCTTGATAACCACAACGACTCAACTACAGCATGTTAATTTGCCCCCCTAAAAGACCGTTTAACTTTTCATTGATCTGGTGTTGTCTTGCGGATGGAACCCAGTGGAAATAGGTTTTTTAAATCGCTAGACTCTTGTTGGACAACACGGATAGTCTGATCAGGAGATGATATGTCAGTTTTTCGGAGAATCCGAGATATAGCTAGGGCTCAGGTAAATGAACTACTAGATAAAAAGGAGGAACTTGACAGCCAGCCAGAGCGGCACACCCAGTACGAAGACCCCTATAGTCATCAACCTGGTCAGGAACAGCCTGATAGTTTCACCACCGATGAACAGAAATACTACGCCAACCTTGAATTATCTCCGGGAGCTTCGTTCGATGAAATCAAAATGGCCTATCGGACATTGATGAAAAAATACCATCCTGACATGCAAGGTTCCGACCCAGAGCGAAAAGCAGTTGCCGAGGAAGTGACTCATGGTTTAAATCAAGCTTGGGAGTATTTTAAGACACAAGAAAAGTCGAAAAAACGTTGAAAATCTATTAGGATGGGTTAATCCGATGTTGGCAATCACGGCCTTAGACTTTACAATGAGTTTTTTGAAGAAACATGCATGAGAATCATAGGAGATTCAAATGGCAGATTATTTCGCTACGGTAAAAAATTACATTAACGATTTGAATCTAAAGATCGTCAATGAAGATACCGCCGAAGAGCTGGTGGTCATTGATGATGAAGAAAATGGTATTAAAAACCTAATCGTGGATTGTGAAGATCCGATTCTAATCGTTGAACAAGCTGTTTTTCCCCTTTCAAAGCGAGCCAAAACAAGTTCTGAAATTCTGTTACGATTGTTACAAATGAATCGTCATTTGGTTCATGGAGCATTTGTTGTAGATGAAACGGGATCTCAAGTGATCTTTAGAGATACTTTGCAATTGGCAAACCTTGATCTTAATGAACTTGAAGGTTCAATCAATGCCCTTTCATTGGGGTTAGCTGAATTTGGTGGTGAAATTATTGAAATGGCTCAAGGCTAAGGTCTGTCCATTCATACTATCTTTATCTGGAGGAAAACGTGGCTGGAATGTTTAGTCGATTATTTCGCGTGGTTAAGTCAGAATCTCACGCTGTGCTTGATAAAATCGAAGACCCCATAAAAATGACTGAGCAAGGGATCAGAGATCTGCAAAAAGACCTAGCAGAAAGTATGAAAAGTTTGGCCCAAAGCAAAGCAGTCTTGATAAAAATGCGTAAAGATGCCGAGGAACAAAAATCGCTAGCAGAGTCCTATGAAAAAAAGGCCATTCTGTTACTCAAAAAAGGTGCTAGTGGTGGTATTGACGCAACCGAAGCGGACCGCTTAGCTGGAGAAGCTTTAGCTAAAAAAGATCAGGCTATGACCGCTGCAGTCACTCACAGTCAAACCTTAGATAACCAGGAAGCACAAACCCGCAAGATGGAAGGGATTGTGTCTCAGCTAAAAAGCAACATCAGTAAATGGGAAAATGAGTTAGTCACCCTGAAGTCTAGAGCTAAAATAGCTGAAGCTTCGAAGAAACTAAATGCTCAGTTGGCTCATGTTGATTCAGGTGGCACTCTAGCTATGCTGGAAAAAATGAAAACCAAGGTTTCTGAAGATGAAGCTCTGGCTGAATCATATGGTGAAATGGCTGCCGTACCTACCAGCGTGGATGATGAAATTGATAAAGCTCTGGCTGGCGACACTTCATCAAAAAGCTCAGATTCTTTAGCGGCTCTCAAAGCTAAATTGAACATGTAGCCACTATTAACGTATGTTGTAGCGCGGAATTAGGAGTGAGAAAAATGATGTGGCTTGGTTTAGTTATGATGGTTCTATCTGGTGTTGCCATCTATGCCTACTACAACAAACAATCGGGAGCTTCGCTAACGAGTCGTAACCAGGCAGCCTTAAAGAAGGCTGAGGAACTGCGAAAAGCATTGCCTCAAAAAGATCTGAGTATAGCCAATGTTAATGTTGGTGGTATTGTCCGGCTGGAGGGAGTGGGATTAGAGTCTCGAGATTTTGACTTACAAATTAGCGCAAGGCACCTGTGTAAAGTGGGCACAGCCCGATGGTTTGAATTAGAGGGCGAGAGCGGAGAAGAAAAGTTTAGCTTATCCGTTGGGGGTAAAGAAGTTGCCGTTACTCTGGAGCAACCAAACCTTCGGGAACTGGGGCTTAATATCACTGACTTGAATCAGCTTGAATCAAGACAGGAACCAATTCACTACCATGATCAACCCTATACCCTGGATCGAGCAGGAGTAGCAACTTGGTGCCAGAATGGTAATGAGCTAGAACCAGAGAATTATGAATATTGGGATTTTGAAACCAATGATGGTTCTGGGTTTCTGTCTGTATCTCGCTGGGGGGACGGCAATGTGGAAGTCGGTTACAGTGTCCCCGTGCGTTCTTCTCAGATAACCGTTTACAGTTTAAGTTGATTAATATGACATCGAAAAAAGAAGATGTGATCCCTCTTAACAAAAAGCCCTGGATAGCCACAGAAAGCCTGATCCTATACCTTTCCGTTACAGTGATGGGAGGTTGTGGCCTAGCATATGAATATACCCTCAGCAAGTTAGCATCAGATCTACTAGGAAATTCAGTGCGGCAATGGGCTATCATTATTGGCGTCATGATGTTTTTTATGGGAGTCGGCTCAGACCTCCAGAAATATTTTTCCGAAAAGAAAATTTTACCAGTATTTATTGCTGGTGAAGTGGCTTTAGGTTTGCTTGGAGCCTTCGGCCCAATGGCTATGCTTTACGCATATGGCCGTTTTTATTCCCACTATATCATTGTTCAATACTTCTTTGTGGGTTCTATTGGTTTGCTGATTGGATTAGAAATACCTCTATTAACCCGCATCAACGAACGCTATACAAATGGATTAAAATTTAACCTAGGCGCCATGTTGAGAATGGATTACATCGGTGCTTTATTGGGTGCCCTAGTCTGGGTGTTCATATTACCAAAGTATTTTTCTGTGATTGAAATGGGCTTTGTACTGGGTCTGGTTTCAATCATAACTGCATTAGTTGCTCTGGTCTATTTTCGTCGGAAAATGCCCCATTTCCGCAGTGCAACCGCCTTTGGTGTTTTATCTTTAAGTTTAGTTTTGGTCGGATTTAATCAAGCATCCCAGTGGGAAGTAGACGGCCTTCAGTACTTATACCGGGACAGGGTGGTCATGGCCAAGAATTCACCCTATCAGCATGTGGTGGTCACCCAATCACAAAGCGGTCAAACTTCACTTTATATCAACGGCCATTTGCAATTTAATAGTGCTGATGAGGAAATCTATCATGAAAACCTCGTGCATCCTGCGATGTCTATAAGCAAGTCTCCAAGACGAGTTCTTATTCTTGGAGGTGGCGATGGGCTAGCCGCAAGAGAAGTCCTGAAGTACCCCGAGGTTGAGAAAATAGTTCTTTGCGACTTAGACCCTATGATCACTGACTTAGGTCAAAATAATCCTTGGTTTGTCTCTCTCAACAATGGCAGCCTTAAAAATGCAAAAGTTCAACTCATCAATAATAAATCTCTACGTCCCGCCCGCCTTTATGAGGTGGCTGGTCAAGACCAAAAACATCCTCTAGGACTCAAACGCCCTGCAACCGGCCAAGTCATGATTATTAATGTGGATGCTATGGAGTATTTGCGACAGGTACCGGGGCTTTTTGATGTTATTATCGTAGACTTTCCTGATCCAAATGCTGCCGAATTAGGCAAACTGTATTCCAAATGGTTTTATGAAATGGTTCATAAGCATATGGCACCAGGAGCCATTTTGGTTCAACAGTCTACTTCACCCTACTTTACCAGAGAAGCCTTTTTAACTATAGGCCGTACCATGAAAAGTTCTGGCTTTTCTGCGGTACCCTATCACGACACAGTCCCATCCTTTGGTGAATGGGGCTTTTGGATCGCTACACGCCGTTCTTTGTATAATGAATCGATGATTACGGAACGTTTGGAACGCATTGACAGCCTGCCAAAAGGTCTGCGTTACTTAACCCCACCATTGATCAGGGCATCATTGGTTTTTGGTAAGCATCGGTTAGCCACGAACAGAACAGATATCAATACAATTGTGTCCGGGAAATTACATGAGTATTACCTGGAAGGCTGGCGTCATGGGTTCTAACCAGTTATGATGAACAGGTTAAACGACAGTGAGTATGAACCCAAGGCCTATGAATACGCATGACAACGATTAGGGGATAAAACATGGCAGAAAAATATTTTAAGTTTCTTCTCTTTGGTTTGTTCGGCTTCTCTGTGCTAATTTTTTTCGCAGGGATGGGTTCTGACAATGATAGAAACTACCGAGTGAATGTGACTCAGATGGTTTCTGCAGGTGATGGCTTGGATCTTAAGGCCGTTGGCGAATTACTTAAAAAAGCGGATAATGCAGAGCAATTTGAAACATTATTAAATGATAGTAGTAATGGAGTAAATAACTTAGATCTGAACGAAGATGGGAAGGTTGATTATATTAATGTAACCGAGTTCGGAGATGAGAAAGTGAAGGGCTTTTCTCTTACAACCTCTCCTACAGCGGGCGAAACCCAGGAACTGGCTACAATAAAAATTGAAAAAGATGCTGAGGGTAGCGCCAAGGTAGAAACTAAAGGTAATGAGAACGTCTATGGTAGAAATAATTATTATCATTCATCATGGAGCCCTGGCTTGGGTACAGGCCTGATGATGGGATACCTATTTAGCTCTCATTCCATGTTTTCTTCGCCTTATGGCTACGGTTACTATCCTCGAGGTTATCGTTCATACTCACCAACGGATTCTGGCAGATACCGTAACAGGATGAACAATTACTCCTCAAAAGGTAACTACAGCCGGTCCAATAGTAGCAGATTTGGTTCCAGTGTAAGGTCACCTAACTCCGGTAAAGTAGCATCGAGTATTAAGGCTCCTTTAAAAAACCCAACAAGCTCACAGAAAAGCTTCCAATCTCGCAATCCCTCCAAGCAGGTTCGCAGTGGTGGTTTCGGGCGTCGTTCCTATAAGTCGTCGTCAGGTTATAGTCGCAGTAATTCAGTTCGCAGCTTCGGACGTAGTGGTGGATTTTTTCGTGGAAAGTGAGGTGGTCTTGTGTCAATTGTGATCTCGGATTTACTTGAATTAGGTTCAGTCATAGAGCTCCTTCGCTCCGAAGGGGTCCTATTCTTATTAGTTTCATTATTTATGATATATGTCGCAAAAGTTGTCCATGATCTGCTTAGCCCATATAATCTTGCCAAAGAATTAACCGGACATGATAACAAAGCGGTTGCTCTATCCTTTGCTGGTTATATTTATGGAGTCGGCCTGATATTGTTTGGTGTCATCACCAATGGCGGTGAAGAAAGCGTTGCCAGCCTATCAACCAACATCATATCAGTCGTGGGCTGGGGCACCGGTGGTATTCTATTTTTGATCCTCGCAAGATTGATCAACGATAATATTCTATTAAGAAACTTTTGTAATACTAAAGAATTAGTCGAAGACAGGAATGTCGGTACCGGTGCTGTCGAATGCGGTAGCTTTATCGGCTCGGCTTTGATCATTCATGCCGCCCTCACGGGAGAAGACACAGGCCTAGTCGCAGGGATCGTCAGCACAGTCATATACTTCATAATGGGACAAATCGGTTTTTTGATATTCGGCTTTTTGTACGGTAAAACGCTTCGTTTTGACCTGCACGATGAGATCGAAAAAGACAATGTGTCTGCCGGTGTTAGTTTTGGCTTTAACTTGGTAGCTATTGGCTTGCTATTATCCGGCTTCATTAAGCACTCAGATTCAATCACGGGATTCTTCATCTGGCTAATATTTACGGCTTTTCTTTTATTTTCAAGCCGCTACCTAGTCGATAAATTTATTCTTCCTGGTGACCTGCTTGATGAAGAGATTTCGCGAGATCATAATTGGGGCGCATCATTAGTCGAGGGTGCTTCAGCCATCCTAATTGCTTTAATTGTCAACGCTTCATTTTTTTAGTTTTGTTTAGAAGGAATAGGAACGAGAATGGGTGCTATAATTTCGGAAGAGCGCAAAATGCAGCTTGCAGGACTATACTTGCTCAAGCTCATGGAACATGAAACTTTTTCTTTAGCTCCAGAAGGTGATGAATCCATTCTTGAACCGATTCATAAGTTCTTGTTTGAAAAAGAGTATATAGCTATTACAGCTGACAACACCCAGTGGCAATTAGAGGTAAAAGGCCGCGATCTATTAGCCGCATTTGATCAAAAATATCGTGACTTCCTGAAAGAAGCCGACATTTACTGCAGTGTCGATTTAGAATCAGGTGAATTTGCTTTCTCATATTATGATCAATTTAGTGATAACTATCAATGGCATGACTTTATCAATGCAGAGCGTTGGGATGATTTGCGCATCGCAGTTGCGGAAGCAAAAGGCCGCGATCCTATTGAAGTTATATTTATGAGCTTCGTAAACGACGGTCAATTTGGACGGACCGATGAAGGATGGGATTATGAAAAACTTTTAGGTTCCGTCTGGGATGAAATTGCCGAAGTCGTCGATGGGGCAATCAGATTAAAAAATCTGGCTTATCAAGATGGCTCTGAGCTGGTTTCTGGACAAGAAGTAATTCAAGACATTATAAGCCAGGGAGAAGAGCTCTTGGCAAAGCTTAAATAGAAAACTTTGAAAACTAGCTCAAAGATTTTATTTTTGCTGCCACCCCTCCGGCAATAAATCCAAAAAAGTGACTTTCAAATGAAACACCCTGTTGACCAGGCAAAACCCCAAATATCATAGTTCCATAAAAGAATAGAGTCACCAAAGATATCAACATATAGCTGAACTTTTTATGAAAAAAACCAAGTAAAGCCAGGTAGCCAAACAAGCCAAACACCAAGCCTGAGGCTCCGATATGAACAGCAGGTCGACCAAAGATCCACGTCAAACCTCCCCCTACAATAATAATGAAAGCCAGCAAACGTGTCGTGTTCTTGCCTTCTATCAGTGCAGAGACAATGCCAAATAAAAGTAAGCCTGCTGTATTAGCAAAAAGATGCATGTAACTACCATGAAGAAAAGGAGCAGCGACAATCCCAACAACCCCTTCTTCGTGCCTTGGTATAATGCCAAAACGGTTGAAATGATATACCTGTGACAACACAAAAGTGATCCAGATTATCGCTGTAAACCAGAGGATTGTTTTAATATATTTCAGGCGTTTCAACACTTAGGAAGATCCTCATTTATTGCTTTACTCTAAACTCATCCTGCCAAATCATATCACTTCTAAAAAAGCATAGCCCACTCAAAGTCAGAAAAAATACGAACAGCAGTTACGATATGCGTTTATCAATACACCTTATACATAATGCATCGATGAACATATAATAACACATCACCACTGCCTCCAAATTAATCAGTTGACTTCGATTATAGTCTAATATATTAACATTGTAATTATTAAGCAATGTAACTCCAAATCCAGAGGGGTTGTCCACTATGACTTTTAAAAAAGCTCATGGTAAAGGTATCCACTTATCTAAATTTACCCTGATTCTATTCTATAGTGCTTGTTCCGCATTTATGTTGATGTTCGACAGCCCAAACCTGCAAGCCCAAATATCTGAAGAAGAACCAGCCTACTCTCTTGCTCAAGGATGTTATATATTGAAGAGCCAAGAATACGGGCGCTATATTGCGAAAAGCCTTGATGGTTTCTATCAGTTCGATCAAATTACAGCTAACAATGCGACTCACTTTTTTCTAAAACCCACAGGTCTCGGATCTTTTCTTCTCCATGATGATGAAGGTCGTTATCTTAGTCGCAAGCTTTTAAAGCTGAAAGCTGAAAGAACCGCCAGTGAATCTGCTAATTGGAGAATACATGATACCAATTTCTCTAACAGCCACACAGTTAACTCTATAAATAATAAATGGCGGTTACGTGACAAGAAGAATAGCCCGATACTCGGTATACACAAACGAAAGCCAAGAAATCATGACTTAATTGAATTTATTCCTCAAAAACCATCATCTTGCTTACCCGCACCCGAAGCCAGTATTAATGCAGAAGTTGCCCCCTCGTTCTATGAAAAAAAAGATCCTGACGAGCCTATCATCGGCTTTGCCGACATGCACACCCATATTGGATTCCCTCAAACGATGGCAGGCCTAGCCATGTCCGGAGGGGTTTTTCACCCGTTTGGTATTGAACACGCTCTCCATGATTGTGAGGAGCTTCATGGTGAAAATGGTAATCTGAATCTGCTGGAGAACAATAATAAGAAATCAATCGTAGGATATAACACTGCTGGGTACCCTAACTTTAGTCATTGGCCTAACCGGGAAACCAGCACTCATATAACAGCCTATTACCGTTGGCTTGAGAGGACTTATTTGAGCGGCTTGCGTTTAATGGTGACAAACGTCACCGGCAATCCTACTTTTTGCCAACTCTTAAGTGCCATCCATATTACCAAACAAAAAGGCAAGTGCTCTGCCAATGATGCCGTGAAGCAACAAGTCGATTATATTTATCAGCTGCAAGATTATATTGATGCTCAAGAAGGGGGGCCGGGTCAAGGGTGGTTCCGCATAGTAAAGTCACCGGAAGAAGCCCGGAAAGTTATCGCCGATCAGAAATTAGCTGTTGTACTGGGATTGGAACATGGAGCCTTATTTGATTGCAGTGGCAGCTACGAAGTCTGTACACCGGAATATATAGATCAACAACTTGATCAAATACATAAACTTGGGATTCGTTCGGTATTTCCTATTCACCGGTTTGATAATGACTTTGGTGGCACCAAGCTACAGAAAGGCACTGCGGGATCATGGATGCATTTAACCAGTAAAATGAGTACCAGCAAAATCGAAGAGATTACCGACTTAATTAACCCCGCTAAATTATTATTCAAGGAAATCGAAGGTTACTTTTATGATGTAGATCATTGCCCTGAAGGAATCCAAGGCAGCAGCAGTATTAAAAGCATGCGTGAATTTATTGATACCGACTTTGCCGTAATTACTGAAGCTATGAAAGGAGTTCCTGCGGTCGGGGGCGTTCTAGAGAAGTTCTTAAATGCTGCATTTATCGATAAATTAAAGCCATTGCCGGAGTATACCGAATTTCAACAGAATAGCAGAGCTTGTAATACTAGATCACTTCAAACGATTGGCAGAAAGTTGCTCCATGGTCTCATTGATAGAGGAATGATCATTGAGGGTGATCATATGAGCTACAGCACTTATTTGGAAACTCTCAGCCTAGTCGAGGAACGCAAGTATTCCGGCTTCGTTTCTTCTCATGGCTGGTATGAAGGCATACCAGAGATCAGAGAACGTATTTTTCGCCTCGGTGGGGTGATTAGCCCATTTCCAAAGCGCCCTGCTGATACAGCAATGGATATACTTGCTCAGGCCCAAGAAATTAGAGAATATAGTGACTACACCGTAGCAATGGCCATCGGGACCGATGTGCAAGGGGTTGCTACGCAAGGGCATGGTGATATCGGGGTAGAGATCAATTATCCATTTAAATCATATGATGGTCATGTAACCTTCACTGCCCCGCAAACTGGGAATCGTTCTTTTAATTTTACTAAAGAAGGGGTCGCTCATTATGGACTAATGACCGAATGGGTAGAAAACTTGATACAAGTAAATCAAAAGAGTGAGGAAAAATTTATAGATCTTTTTATGAACTCAGCCGAAGCCTATGTTCAAATGTGGGAGCGTGCAGCAAACCACAGAAATTGATTATTCTTGAATAAAAATATACTGCACAAAAGGTTCGTTTCAACTTTCAATAATAATAACTTCTATCAAAGGTCTTTTTCTGGTCTGCTTGAGGATATACTCAGAAATTTGTTTTTGAATGCCATTTCTCATTTTTTCATACTTGCGACTTCCTTTGCCCAATGGAGCACTCGCCACCACATGATTAACAATTTGCTGCACGGACATCATAATCTTCGCCGGATTCTTCGGCAAAGGAGCACCTCTTGTTACTATTTCAGCGGGCACTTTTAGCTTCTTTTTTGAAGTAATTCGCAGAATAAGCATAAAAATCCCACCATCAGACATAACCTGCCGTTCCTCAATAATATGAGGTTCAATGGATCCAATAAAGTCACCATCAACAACAACAAGCTCCATGTCTAGTTTTTCCTTACCTACTTTCATCTGACCATCAATAAAATCGATTATTGTACCATTTTCACCTAATACGACATTTTCACGAGGAAAACCATCTTCGATAACAGCTTCAGCATGTTTAAAGGTCATAGATCTAAAGCCATAACCTGGCATAAAATATTTAGCTCCTACCTTCCTGTTGATCCATAGCAATTCTCCAATATTGCCATGTCCTGTCGAGTGAATATCACTAGTCTTGTAAGTAATGATTTCAAGGCCATTGTGGAATAATAAATCACGAAGCTTCTGTACGGATCTTTCATTACCTGGGATCACCGAAGAGGATAATAATACTGTATCATTACTGTTCAACTTAACATATTTATGCCTACCTATAGCAAACCGCCGGAGGGCTGCAAACTCTTCGCCTTGGGCACCAGTTGCCAAGACCAGGATTTTTTCGGGATCATAATTTCTCAATTCATTAGCTTCGATGATCAGATCGGGATTAATTTTTGCCAATCCAATATCCATAGCAATCTGAATATTATTGACAATGCTTCTCCCCTCGAGAACCACCTTTCTTCCTGTTTCTTCACACGCTTTCAGAATAGCAATAATACGAGAGAGCTGAGATGCAAAAGTACCTATAATGATACGGCCGCTAATTCTTCTAATATGATCAGCAATATTCTCTGCAACTTCATTCTCAGTAATGGAGAACCCTGGTCTTTCAGCATTCGTTGAATCAGCAACAAAGAACAAGTTATCTTCGCTCTCTAAGTTATCAAAGACCTTTTTTTCCTGTGCAGAAGGAACCCCATCATCATGATCAAGCTTCAAATCGCCTGAAATAACTATATTACCCTGCGGGCTTTCAATCTTGAGGCCTACCGAATCTGGTATTGAGTGAGTAACGGGAAAAATATCCACATAGGTATCTCCCACTTTAACTCTATCATAGTGTCTAATTTCTCTAATTTTTAACTTCGGCTTACCGGGAAATTCTTCTTGTCGCTTTGTGATCAAACGAGCGGTAAGCTTACATGTATATATCGGAGGATTACCAATCCTTTCCATAATAAAGGGCACACCACCAATATGATCCAAGTGACCATGAGTTATAAAGACCCCTTTAATTTTACTTTTCCTATCCTCAAGGTATTTGGTACAGGGTAATATATAATCAACTCCAGGAGATAATTCATCTGAAGTGAATTCGAAACCAACATCAGAAACAAGAATATCATTTCCAACTTCAATAACGATCATATTGCGTCCAACTTCTTCCAAACCACCTAATGGAATAACGCGGACTCTATCTGGATCGGATTTAAATATCCTTTTGACACCATCTTTAGTAATAGCAACCTTACGCTGATTTTTAGGTCGGTGATTACTTTTCTTTTTCTTCTTGTGAGAACTATTTTTTTCCAACGAGTTATGTTTTTTGGATTTTTTTTTGGACTTGGTTGCAGCTTTTACTTTGGATTTACTCTGCGGTTTAAATTTACTCTTTCCATCATCTGTATTTTTAGTTTTTGATTTTGTTTTTTGATCTTTATTCACATTATCTTTCTTGTTTAATGGAGATTAGTGCAGGATCAATAAAATCTATTCATTATAACATATATTTATCATTTATTTACATAAATGAAACCCCTTCCAACAAAGATAAGTATT
>PBRN01000205.1 GCA_002725955.1 Pseudobdellovibrionaceae bacterium | reverse complement strand
CCAATTTTCTTTCCTAAGAATTGTGATTGGTTGTTGCCACTGATGGACATATTGTATGAAGCACCGTTATTGGCGGGGGCGGGGTCATTAACGACTGCGATGAAACCTGAATCTTCTGCCATATAATCAACTCTTGAACGAGTTGGCGACATAGGACGTGTATATAGCCCCATCGGGACGCCAATCTNACGCTTCAGCGGCGCAGTCTCTTCTTAATGAAGGTCTCAACCCGTCTCTGNACATCNGANGGAAGCATATGCGGCATNGAAATGTGNAGTGTTCTACCNCGGCCATCAGCGACATTATCGTACTTTGTGGCTATGATATCTAGTTCNGCCATATGCTTGAGATGCTTCCAAACCGTAGTGTGACCTTTTGGTTTNTGATCATANTCTTCACAGACNACGTGATANAGNNTCTCGGCTTCACCACTNGTCAGACTCTCGCTTCTTCTAAGNCGTCTACTNATTCCCATCAGAATNAACATACAGTCNGATGGNAGTTCAATNATATTATCAGAATCAACATTAGTNGGTANGGTCAANACAGTCTTTTGNACATCTTTTGNNTGTATTTCACNCCNGCCNGCNGATTCTGCACGTTTNGCNGCTCCTTCAAGTAATTCGATNACTCTACGCGCATCACCGAGAGATGCTGCTGATTGAGCAATCAATNCGAGAATTTCTTCCGAACAAGANCCATTTGTTAANCCNAATTCACAGCGCTGCTGAGCAATNTTTAGTAGACCNGATTCNGAGTATGATNNAAGACGAAGGTGGCTTGANTGCCCCATTCTNGATATTACNGCAGTTTCTANTAAATCAAGAACCTGCTCTTGACTTATCANAACTAGTGAAAGNGTACCTATNCTATCCTGNTCTTCGTCTAAACGTAATAANTTGTAGAGNAGNTCATCACCTGAGTGACGAAGGAGATGATCTACTTCATCAAGNACTAGAATCATGTGCTTATTCGAATTTTGAATNAGTCGTCTGATACTAGAAAGTAATTCATCAGCAGCNAAACCACGATNTGGATGNCCNTCATCCANGTGTTGAATTATTCTCTGTACGACTCTTGTTGCAGTATTNGCATTTCTACAATTNATNTGAACAGACATAATATCTCTTTTACCAACNAAATGNCTAATAATATCTCGACAGAATGTTTTCACTAATGCGGTTTTACCACTGCCAACAGGNCCGGTAACAACTGCTCTTGCTGTACCTTCACTATGTGCTAAACCGATGAACATACTAGCNAATTCACGCTTTTCATCCTCTCGACCAACTATCTCATCAGGAATNTAATCAAAGCCAAAAATCTCAGGCCTTGTAAGNACGAGGCCAGAACCNATTCNGTCGAGGTAGTCTGCCATATCANAGTGACGTTCTTGCCTACCGTTATTGAACATACGCTAGAGAGTNCNNANGAATCTCACTTTCTCCNTAGTGGCAACTTGAACCTNGAAGATTCATTGAAGAAACGATTTNTCGAAGAACGAATCCAATCGCTACGTCCTGNTTGNCGGAACCACCATTTGCCCTTACCATCTTTCCACCAAGTACTTCCCTTCTCATCNATTTCATAGGAATCATCTCTAACNGCNTTAGCGNAACGNGACTCCCACTCAGAGTGTACAACTTCATCCACTGGGTGATATGCTCCACCTTTNCGGCTGATTGNATGNANTAACTCAGCNGCTCCACTAGCCCTTGCACGTCTNCCACTCATCAGTTTTTTNCGGATTTGAATNGCTTTNGTAAGAAGAATATATTTTTCTCGATCNACTTTTTCTAATGCTAGACCTTTCTTTACCATACCTTTTGCTTCACGAAGTTCAGCTCGTGTATTTGCTTCAGCGATAAAGNGCATAGATTGTTTGAAGAAATTACCACGNAGTTTAACGATTACCAAAAANGANATCAGTANACCNCTNANCAAAACAGCAGTAANAANNCCNTCGTCNGTNTTNAGACGCTCATCNAGATTATCGATGANACTGGTAGTATCCTNTTCCTCTTCAGTTTTATTTCCNATAGCAGATGGATCGACATTACTTGTATTNNCACCAATATCATCCAAGATTAGTCAATGGGAATTCATCACTATTGTCACCNATTCCATCCATATCTAGGTCTGACCATTCATTCNTATCAAANGGAAGTGCGTCGATATTATCNCCAAAACCATCACCATCGCTATCCATCCATTCTGAACTATTGGTTGGNAATGCATCAGCATTATTNCCAACNCCATCTAGNTCCATATCNGCCCATTCACTGGCATTTGCGGGNAATGCATCGGAATTNTCNCCAAAACCATCTCCGTCACTATCAGCCCATTCNCCNGGNTTCTCGGGATAGATATCGGAATTATCGCCNANNCCATCNCCATCACTATCTTTCCATTCACTAGCATTAAGAGGNAAATCATCAATAGAATCCGGGATATCATCGCCATCAGAATCAAGGCANCCACCAGTTGCATTACCTGCTATAGAAGGNCAGTCNTCAAGNCNATCNGGGATTCCATCTAAGTCTAAATCCGAACTGTGATTAGAGTCGTTTGCAAAAGCATCTGCNCCATCGGTAATATTCCAGTCAGCATCTGGATCACTTACACCATCACCATCACTATCCAAGCACCCTAGTCTATCACTNGTCGAATTACCTCCGAAATTNGGACAAGCATCGATATTGGTCGCGTTTTCAACCCATTGNCCNGTGNCATTTGATCTTGAATCATTGAGCGCTGAATCAGCCCAATTATCGCCATAGCCATCGCCATCTGAATCATTCCATTGACTNGAATCAAATTTAAACTCATCACTTTGATCATCCCAACCATCACCATCTACATCTGGGCAACCTTCGATACCGCCTTTATTCGAACTACCTGGAGCAGTCGGACAATCATCTAACGAATTACGAATACCATCCTCATCCGTGTCAGCCCATGTGCTGGTGACNAANACATCTGNNGANGANCCCGAAGGACTGAGAGCGAATTGGCCGAAATCAGCAGATTCTGTCGAGAGGTCAATATCTCCTATGATTCTTGCAATACCAGTGCTATCGACGGCAATGTCATTTGCACTCTCATTCGCTAAACCCCCTGCAGAGTAAGAACTCAACCAAAACCCACGATGATTGAGTTTAGCAATGAATACATCATCATGAGCATTACTTATCAGATTCAGAGTTCCCATTGTCATCTGCGCTTGGAAAATACCAGTGATGTGAATATCTCCACTTGCATCTATACCAATCGCTTTTGCTTCATTGCCCGCCTCCCCTTCGAGAGATTGGCTGGAACTAATGCTTGTAACTGCCCAATCCCAAGTTCCAGAATTGCTTATTTTGGCAACGAAAACCTCGGGTCCAAATGATGCTGTTAGGTTGGTTGTTCCAAATAGTGAATAGTCAGTGTGTTTACCAGTGATATGAATTGCATTATTAGAATCGATATCTAAACCACGGCCATAATCGTCTCCAATGCCTTCAACATGTTCGACCCAGCCCCAAGTTCCATCATCATTCACCTTGGCAACGAATATATCCTTGCCCTTGGTTTGAGATAAAGCCGAATCAAAAGTCGAATTTCCTTCGATAAAGCCTGTGACATATGCATCACCCGATGTATCAATCGCTATTGCTTGACCAACTTGGTCACCATCTCCGTTAGCAGCTAAAGCCCAAACCCAATACCCAGTTGGTACCAAACGAGCGACAAATAAATCATGATCTAATGCATTATCTCCACTGAGATTTGTTCCACTGAAATCAGACCAAGTTCCCGTAAAGCTACCAACGATATAGGGTAGATTAGAATCATCGAGAGATATATCCGAAACCACATCATCCCCCTCGCCACCCGCTGTGATTATCCATTCCCATGAGCCAATATCGCTTATTTTCGCGGCAAAGATATCGATTTGACCTGAACCACTTAGTTCAGTTGAGCCANATTNAGCNGACCTTTCATTTTCATTAATCGAATCAGGTATTGCGGTAAATGCTCCGACAACATAGATGTNNCCATCNGTTGTTACTGCAATATCNGCNCCCCAATCATCAGANACNCCTCCTCCTGAAAGAGCCCATGACCAGACGCCAGANTNATCTAATTTAGCGATGAAAACATCAGATGTACCAGCCATTGTATTTGTNAGAGTTGTAGTTCCAAAAGATATGGTTGANCCACTGAATGAACCGGTTACATATGTGTTGCCAGAAGAATCTGTGGCGATNCCATAACCATGATCTTCAGATCCGCTATCTAAACCATGAACATACTCCCAAGGNTCTTCTTCGCTAACCGTGTGAAAAGGANTTTCATAACTCTGTAAGTTTGAAAAACTAGGCATNACAAANAATACGATAATCGTGAGGGGAATCAACCACCCTCTCCGGCTCATGACNGGCCCATGCACTCGGATAGAAAGTTTCTTTCTATTATTGCTATAACGAGATATTGANTATNANNAGCAGAATCAAGGNATNTCATCGAATTGATAACCGGTTTCCCATTTCTTTTCACCNAAAGCAACTTCGAGTTCNAATGGNGTGATAAGTGGNTTATCNTAGCGNACAGAATCATCGATAGCNATTCTNGGACAGGCTGTATTGACGTANGCNTCTACTGGGTAGAAACTTATCAAATCAGGACTGATATGTTCAAGAGCCAATAAATATCCTTTTTTACCGTGCTTAGCGAGCATCTTTTTCATTCTCAGTGCGAGGGTTCTACGCATTTGCCCAGGTTTCTCACCAATTAGAATAGCGAATGTTTGAGCATCTTGAATCGCCATTATCAATCCAAAACGTTGTCTTAAGATACGTTCAATTCTCTCCAATGACATTTCAGATGAGTCGCCGGTATATGGGTCGAGTAGAGCTAGGGGTTTGCCTGTGTGCATAACCAGCCCAATCGGATGGAAGTCACCACTTCCAAGGAATAGATAGTGTCCGATAGTATCGTCATCACCAGAGTAATTGCATCCCAGAACTTGTCCAGGTAATGTCAGTCTATCTCCGCCAACTGGTACTTCTACCTCAAATCCTGCCTTTTCCAGTCTCTCTTTGAAATCGAAAATAAGATGCAAGTGTTGGATGCTTCCTACCAATCCTAATTTGTTTCCTTTCAAAGGTGCGACACGACCAACTGCGTCTAGGAATCTATCTTGAGCCTCTTTTTCAGTTAGAATTCCATCTTGTTGTTCTAAGCGAACCTGTGACATTGCCCGATGTTTTTCGAGTATAGGTAATACTGGAGACAATTCAGGATCACCATCATATGTGACATTGATGAAATGTGTTGGCATACCAGAGTCAATATTCATTTGGCTATGACCCATATGGGCTACCAGTTCTACTCCCATCATGCGCATTTTATCATGGACTAAATCACAGGCTCCATAACAAGGGTCAGCAGCGAGAACCACTTGTGCAGTAGTCTCATCTTCTATTGAATCCATCATTGAAAGAGCTTGCATCTTTAATCCTTCAGGGACCTGCAATGCAATCAATCGGTTATCATTAGATTTGATGGATTCAATTAAATTCTCGAGTTCAAAATCATGTCTCTCTAAATCCATTTTCTCACCTCAGTCGTGTAATACTACTTTTGCTCCATCCATATGTAGGTTGACTAGTGATTCAAACTTAATACTAGGAAACTCTGATTTTAGTTGATTCATACCTTCATCTTTCTCAACTACGGTCATAACTACCGATACTATGGCTTTAGTACCAGATAATCCTTTGAGAACTGCTCTCATAGTTCCCCCGGTCGAAATTACATCTTCCATGATAAAGATACGTTCGCCATCTTTGATATCATTGATGTACATCTCTCCTTTTGAATAGCCAGTCGCTTGGTCAATCTTCACTTCACCTTCTAGCCCATAACTGCGTTTCCTTACTACTATCAAGGGCTTATTGACTGCTAATGATAACGGAGCACAAAGGGGGAGCCCCATCGCTTCGATACCAATTATGGCATCAATTTCCTGCCAATCGACTCTTTCTACGGCTAAATCGATTACTGCTTGTAAGACATCCGGGTCGAGCCGAGGGACACCATCGGTAATCGAATGAATAAAATATGGATAATCACCTTTCCAAATTATAGGTGCTTTCTCAAGACTCCCCCGAAGTTTTCGTATCGGGTCCATCGAATTATCTCCTTCACAACTCTGCGAGATATTCCACGTATTCATCGGCATCTAGGAGGTTTTCCATGTCCAATTCGTGAGGATTTAGAATCATAATCCAGCCGAGATCATACGGAGAATCATTTACTAAATCTGGCGAAATCTCAACTTCACCATTTACTTCATCAATCATACCACTGAATGGTGATGGGAATACTAGTTTTTCATCTGCTGTCCAAAGAGAGAACATACTCTCATCGGCGTCGATTTCATTTTCCGCTTGTCTAAGAATAACTCTTAGTATTTCACCAAGGTCTTCAGCTAGGAAATCAGAGATTCCTATGACCAATCTTTCGTCCTTTTCTTGATACCAAACATGTTCTTTTGAGTACTTTCTATTGTGTGCTACTGAGAATTCCATCACGTCATCTTCCATGTGGCCACCCGAATCGGCGTCATTGAAGTGGTATATGAATCCTCAGTTTTTATCGGAAACCATCTTGACCTACGGCCCTCTGGCTACATGCGATGCACTTCTTTGAAACTGATGAACAGGCGATGATTAGAGAATTGGTCCGAGATTTTGCTGAAACAGTACTCGCTCCTACTGTAAATGAACGTGATCGTAATCAATCACCTCCAGTTGATGAGTGGCAGAATTTCCTTGATTTAGGACTACAGGGAATTACAATTCCTGAAAAATATGGTGGTACGCCAGTTGATGACATATCTGAGTCGATAATCATAGAAGAATTAGCACGAGTTGACCCTTCATTTGCAGTTATGTATTGTGTTCATGTTGGCCTTTGTTCGATGACTATTGCCCTAAATGGTAATGATGAACAAAAAGAGAACTATTTGCCACGCTTAGTTGCTGGAGAGGTAGGTGCTTACTCACTTTCGGAATCAGGTGCAGGAACTGACGCTGCAGCAATGTCTTGCCGCGCCAAAATTAACGATGCTGGCACT
>PBRN01000204.1 GCA_002725955.1 Pseudobdellovibrionaceae bacterium | reverse complement strand
TTTCTAAGGGATCTGCAGTCCAGCTATAGAAGCCCGCATCCAACCCCTATTTATTAAATTAGTCAGCTCCTAATTTTTGGCAGAAATTTGTGAGGACTCATATATACGTATTGGTAAGGACGATTACCCCCATGCCACCCATCAAAAACTAACCATAGATAAATAAATAAACTACATACCTGCTAATTTCAAAACTTAAAGTAATGCGGGCAATCACTGACAACGGAATAGCAACAGCAGCTCCAACTAAAAAACACTTTATCCACTTTGCTTTCCAGTGAGTCAGCTGCGGGTCCTTAACTAACTTTTTCCATAAATAATAGTGAACCAAAGAAGTCAGGATACATAGAATACCGGTATAGATCAGCAGCATAACAAGACGACTCATCAACATCCCTTAAAACGAAGAAACAGTAAAACCAACCCTGATAATTTTATGATATCTTTATCATAATCGGAGTTGCTGTTCTTGTCGATAACCACTCTCGCCTATTTTGGCTATTTTCATAGGAAAAAACCAAGCAGCTTCCCTGTATGATCGTATCGATATTCCATGCAGCGTCAAAGCATGTAATAATGACATATTAATATACAAGGTACTAATTTCGTGCGCTTTTTCAAACTAACTTTGTAAACATTTGTCAGAATTATTGTTTCTCTCGTCGCCTTGATTATGCTAAGAAGCTTATGATAAGAATTATGATGGTGTAACGGCAATTTAACTCTTTATAATAATTATAGTTTATGTGGAACTTCCTTTTCGCCTCGATTGATTTACTAAAGATAGGCCACTGTGCCAGTAACAAGTTTAGAAAGAGCTGTTAGTTGCGACTAACCGCAGGGATGAATAAATGAGCGATCAAAACCTAAAACTACTGCAATTAAAGGAAAAATTAAGTTCTCATCCGTTATATAAAGAGCTGACCGATATCCAAGCCATCCGTATCTACATGGAGCATCATGTAATCTGTGTTTGGGATTTCATGAGCTTATTAAAGAGCCTACAACTCAAATTAACTTGCGTCCAGGTACCATGGATACCAAGCGACAACAATCACCTGTGCCGAATCATCAATGAAATTGTCCTTGATGAGGAATCCGACTTACTAGAAGACGGCGTGATCACAAACCATTTTGAAATGTATTTAAATGCCATGAAAGCTATTGGTTGCGATACTAATCCGATTGAACAGCTAATTCAAAAAATAAAAGATGGTATCCAGATAGAACAAGCAATTGACACAACTAACTTTCCGCAACAAGCTAAGCTCTTTACCTATAATACGATGAATGTTTGTAAACAAAACCTCGCTGCACAAATCTCAGTATTCTCCTACGGTAGAGAAAATGTAATTCCTCTGATGTTTCAATCTATCGTTGAAGATATTAGCAAGGCCAATGATCGAGTCACTCCACTACTCAACTATTTAAATCGTCATATAGAAATTGATTCAGATAATCATGGCCCGCAGATCGAAAAAGCACTTGAACTTATTTTTCAGCAGAACCCTGAATTCCGCAACGAAGCTCTGGAGGCATCTATCCAAGCGATTCAGCATCGCCTTCATTTATGGGATGCAACCGCAGACGCAATTCGCTACAACAGGCGCAGTCAGAGCACCAGAGTTACTCAGGCTATTAGCCAACCCGAACATCCACAATAAAGTTAGACCCCAAACTTAAGGGAATAGATACTTTAAACTATCTCTATTATGATACACTCCGGGCTCACCTTCTCGCATACCACATTTCTTTACGACAGCTATAGAATTTAAATTACGAGGATCAATCACCGCAACCACCTGGGCTATGCCTAATGATTCTATTGCATGCTTCAAAAGAGCTCCAACCAATTCTGTTGCTAACCCCTTTCCCCAGAAGTCTTTTCTAAGAAGGTACCCCACTTCTATTTCCCCCGTTTGAATCAGTGGAGATAAACCAGCATCACCTATCAATTGATCTGAATCTCTATCGATAATGGCCCAATATCCTAAGTCAGGGTGAGAAACGTATGTTTTCTGGTACTCTGCAATCACCTCATGAACTTCTTCAGCTGGTCGCACCCAAGTTCCATCACCAATAAATTTCATCACAGTAACGTCGCTGTATGCTTTGGCATAAGCCACTGCATCATCAAGACTAAATCGTCTGAGATACATTCGTTTTGTCTCAATCACTTTTTCCATAAGCCATCTTTAGTCAATCTGAATTAATAAATAATTCCAGCAATACCTAATATGGTTAGATGAGATTCTTAGATTTTTTAGCTTCTTTTCCGTTTACTATCTTTTTTTTGAAGACCCTCAACCTTCTTATGAAGGATCTTAAATGACTTTGTGCGTTCATCTGCCAATTCATAGATAAAAGTAAAGACAGGATCTACCCCTGGAGAGGCTCTGCGCAGTTGAAAAAAGTAATCCATAATCCGCTCAGCACTCGATTCATCAGGATCAAAAGCTGCAAGATCGATCACCGCAACCGAATCCTTACTTCTATCATTGGGCAATATCATGAGATCGATCTTATTACTTGGATCTCCAACGACAATACTATTTTCAGTTTCTAAATCATCAGCTATTTCCGATCGAGAACGTCGCCTTCGTGGCATCACATGATTAAAAATCGCTTCCATTAATGGGCCACTAGAACGACGCCAAGGAACAAAGTCTCCTGCAGGTCTTTCCTTTCTGGAGACAAACTTACGTCTGCTATTCTTCGACTGACTCCCTTGAGCTTCCAAGGTTTTCCATAGAAAATCAGTAATCGTGGCCCGGTCATGATGCAGGTTACGAAAAGAATGGTGTAAGAAATGATAAGCTCTCTTCTTAGGCCGACTCATCAGAACATTTAATTCGCCCTTCCGCTTATCTTCCTCATCACCTTGACGAAAGGCCATCATATTAGAGCGAGTTATATCCCAGTAATAGAAAATATAATCTCTTTCTTTACCTTGCAATGCCGCCCCGGCTCCATCCAACAATTTATCACCGCGTCCTACTCTGCGAATGAATTCACCTTTGACATCTGTCATATATGCTTCGTTTTTCAATAGAAAGTAACAAATAGCAACATCAGTATCAATGTTAATTCTTTTACCGGTTTCCTTTTCGATAGCACGCAATTTACGATAGACAAAATTAAGAAANCGATCCATCATCTCGACATCAATNCCTTTATATTTNCCGCGAACACTACGATAGGTAGGACTNTTTTTTTCTTCACTATAATCTATTANNACTGAGGCTGGCTTACCTTTTNAATCCCATTGCATGACTTTTAACTCACTGCCATAAACATACTTATTTGAATAGGCGATAATTTCTGGAGGACACCGATAATGCTCATCAAGNANTACGGAAGCTTGTTTAATGCCTTTTACCAAACCAAATATATGTGANCCACCACCTTTAATNCCTCTNGCCTGAGTNGTTCTCAAATGNTCATCCAAAGCAAATTCATTAAATAAGTAATCATCAATGACTGAATTTTTCGCNAANACAGTTTGTTTTTCATCTCCGACAACCATCAGNTTCTTCGCTCTGAANANCAATGGNAANGCATCATCGACTCGACACTGAGTGGCNTCATCAACNATCACTAGATCAAAGCTCTGCTCCTCACATGGGAATAGACTAGGTACAGCCTGCTTNCGACANATCCAAATCGGAAAAGTNTCCCACAAAACCTGCTTCAATTCNTTTAAAATATCNGCCGCATTTTCAACTGATTTGTATGTTTTCAGACTGTTCAGCAGCGNTGAGATCGTTGTACTACGNTTCGTACCTCCTTTTTCNTCGGGAGCAAAAGACCGTGTTGCTATTTCTCCTAGTTTCGCTAGAAATCTTTTTTTGATAAGTTGATCTCTCTTCTGTTGCAGAATAGCAACTTGTTCCAGAATATCCTGCACAGAAGATTCCCTTTGGCCTTTTTGTTCGATAATCTGATTNCTTTCCAATGCATAACGACAAATTTCNAAAGATAGTGGAATAGCNCTGCGATTTTCAGGNCTCAATGTTTCATGTATTTCTTGTAACTGCCGCCAAACACCTGGNGNCGTTGGTTCACCATCCAANAAGNNAAGNAGATTATATTGATTTTTCACAATCTCATAGATTCGATTTACCGATTTCATACAAGGATGNCGAAAATAGCTCTTAAAACGCCTCCAGCNACCNGTAAAACCTTTATCATCCTCTGGAAAATGGCTTTCCCAAATATTTTTCAGCCANGAGAAAACTTCATTNAANTCTTTCCCATCNACAGTCTGCATATAAGAANTGACACTGCGTGGACGAACCTTTTTCANNTTCTCAAGATTGTGAATAGTCTCATATAAGTNAGTAATATGNTTCTGATCNGAATTAGCAGGTATGTTGAAATAATCGTAGATTACTTTTAAGTTTTTGTGTGCCATATAATCTCGACTATTAATAAATCTGATAAGTAAAGTTCTNACCAAGGAAGTNCTAGCAGAATCCCGATGCAGATCNCCACCATGTCCTATAAAGCTCAAAAAATCGACCAANGCTTCTATATCACTGATAGTNGTTGCATGTTGTCTTTTGATTGCTACTCTTTTTCTAGTTGATGCTGATGGCCCTAANTTTCCNGCCATAATTTTCTGAATTTCTTGGCGCCACTGGTCTATTTCATTNTCAATCGCAATCACTTGAGATTCTAATAATTCTGATTCTANCGGCCACTCAATATCCTTCGAATTTTCCACATCTAGCATTTTTNTCAACAAAGATACCCAACCATCAAGATCACCTGTAGCCGGCGCTTCATCAATAACCTTTACAGATTGATTCCACAAATCCAGATAATTACGAGCCTGNGGTGANTCGATGTCGCCATCAAAAAGATATTCCGTCATTTTTTCAGTCAGGGCATGNATCGCTGCTACCTGGTCGCTAACGACCATAATTCTTTGATTAGAATTAACACAATGAATCAATAAGTTACGAATGGTAAACGTTTTACCTGTACCTGGCGGTCCTTCTANTAATACTAAATCATGATCATTCAAACGNTGTAANAAGTTACGACTACTCTTAGGAAGAAAGCCAGGCATCCATGCACGATCATAAAAAGGTTTTTTATCTTTGCGAGGTCTCGCCGTCTCAGGAGAAAGAAAGCGACCTAATAGAGAATGATAAAACCTCTTTGGATATTCCATNGCTGTATCAGCAATTTGATTCANATCGTAATCTAANGCTGCTGCCAANGGTGAGGTAATNCGAGCGGCCTTATATAGGCTAGTTGCTTCCAAATCACACTCAATNCCTATAATCTTGAGATTAGATAAGATCCCTCCNTTACCATTATCTTCCTCATAACCTAATAGCACTTCACGAATACGATCAAANACACTCTCACTGCATGGNAGCANCCGACTCAATGAGACCTTAGCCACCTGNCCATCAACTTCAATAGATTGAGCCAATAGAGTCTTAAAAAAATTATCTACTGCATCTTGACCCATAATAAATGGTGCGTATGTTTGCACTAGATTAGCNAAGGCTATATGGTTTATTAGAATCTTATTATCTTTCGGNGGATGAATAAANATGTAACGCCCCGACTCTGAAATGGTCACTTTCATATAATANAGNGGAAAACGATAACTTTTCAAACGCCCATGAGAACGAAAAACTGCNTCAANTACCTCAAANCCAACATAAAAATCACTGTCGCGATCCACTANAAANTAGTCACGTAAGTGNTTTACTTCCTCNTTATCAAATTCACAACGCCAAGGNTTGCTCTTTANCGACTTTATGTCTGAACCCGANAAAGGCAACGACATACATGTTTTTGATAATACAGACCGGGTATTNCTCATTTCAGGTGAAACTTTAGGNGNTTTNTTATCTGACTGCCCNTTCGAAAACAAGGAGTGATAGTCTATNGCATATGATTTANTNNNNTCTTTTTCNCCTAGCCTTGACTTAAAAGCNTGGTCNTCTGACTCTGTCGACTTAACTTTTTTNCTAGATCTGGGTGATGGCTTACTATTTGTTTTTATAATGTTACTATCATCCCGAATAACCTTTACAGACTTCCTCCGGACTGACGGCACATATTTCTCTATCGAAGCCAATACATCACGCCGAAGACTTAAATTACTAGTGATAGATTCACTACCATCCACAAAAGTAAATTGGAATAATTTNTGATAAGAGATAATACGCATCAANACATCATTAGGATGACCTAACCANTTATGATATAACAACTGATCTAGNGANTCAAAAGTACTAGCTGGTATACTTATACCTCCCGTAGTCGCCCCCAAAGGTTTTGACTCTTCGATATAAATTCCATTGTAATCCTTGCCGCCACTTCTAAAAACAAACCAGGTTTCACTAGCAAAATTCAGTTTTATGTCCACTTGATGAGATTGTTCTGAACCGCTCAGTTTGTCNCGAATAATAGCTCTAAAGCGGTCAAANAGAAAACGAGGAATTCTAATCCTTTCTCTGAGNCCACAATTCTCTAGAAAATANACATGAGANCCCAANGGATCAAGTTGTCGNGTCAACTTAAACTTNTNNCGACCTGACTTTGCAGTCAAACCAGATTCAGGATTCTGACGATTGAAAAACTCAGCAATGGCCAAATATTACTCCTAACGAATTAGAATAGAAACCCGTCTATTCTCATTTCTAGCTCTTTCTCGTTCCCGAAAGCTCTTACCCTTCAACGAGACCCTCGGACGCGTGCTAGCATAACCAACGATTCTCAGTCTTGAAGGAAAAAAACCAAACGACAGCAAATGATGAACAACACTACTAGCCCTCCTGCCACTTAATGACCAGTTAGTTTCTAGCTCTCCATTTGTCATTCTATATAAAGCTTTATCATCCGTATGACCCTCGATATCCAAGGTATAACTTGTCCTCTTAATCCTATTAAGCAATGGCTTCAGTGGTACTAAAGATCCTTCTTTTATATGNGCACTAGCAGAGGCNAACAGGGCAGCGGTTTCGAGATCAAGCCTAACCCCATCTTCATCNAGACGAACCTTGACTCCGGGAACTCCCGGGTCTGAATTTACAATACGGTCTANATCAGCTGCTAGTTCAACTAAAGTACCNGTGGTACTGCCAGTAAATCCACTCCGAATTTTCTCAAAAGAACCNATTTCAATACGACTCATACCTATTAACATTACAAAAAANGCGGCCAAAAGTACCATTAAGTCACCAAAACTAATGTAAAAGGAAGTTAGCCCTTCTTCATTCTTTCCCTGGTTTTCAAGATGACGTATATTCATAGAAATACCTTACTCTATAACGTAGATTTATCGCTAGACCACTCATGGGTCATTTCTCTTTCGTCCCTACGTATAAGAATTGCTACTTTACTCAAAAGCTGCTTATGAACTTCAAGGTAAATCACATTGTGATGTTCCATTCTTCCGGCTAATGGCGTAAAAATAAGAGAACCAATCCCTGCACCATAGGCTGTTGTTAATAACGCTAGAGACATGGAGGGACCAATATTTGAAGGATCCGCCAGTGATTGCAATACTCCAATCAGGCCCACCACCGTTCCAAATAAACCCAAAGCGGGACTAATCACCCCCCCTTTTTTCAATAGGTCAACGGCCACTTGGCGCTCCAAATATTCATCTTTGATCCTAGAAGTAATAAATTCATCTATTTCTTCAAATAGTAATTTTTGATGTACCATGTAACAAATATCATTCAACATCTCGCCATTCACCTCAGATCCTTGTCGCAAATCTGTTAGCCTTTGACTTCCCATAATCGCTTCATCCAACTGCCTCAGAACCTGAAGAACATGTTTATCTGGGGTACCCAGCAACGATATACCAATGATTTTCAGGGTAGTATAGACACTACTAAAATCAAATTGGAATAATAGAATGGCAATGGTACCACCAAAAACAACAACAAAGCTTCTCAGGTCAAGTATATTAAAAGAACTGTCACCACTGATGGTAAAAAAAACAAAAACAATGATGGATACGCTAACTAATAGGGCAATAGGGTCAAACCGCTTGCGGCTAGTCTGCAGATATTTTTTTGCTCCAAGTCCGTCCACAGGACCCCCTTTTCTATAAAACTATCATTCTCTATCTTCAAAAAAACTTTCATTTAACTGCTGTATGGCGAGCGATTCATTGACTTGATCAATTAGTTTTCGACTTTGATCTTCCTGCAGTGGCAACAGCTTAATAATAACACCGTTGAATAAGGTTAATAGCACCATGGATCCTCGAGATAAATTCTGAAAAATTTTCTTTTCAAATAATGACGANGGCTGTAGGATCCATTGTTTACGGTTCAAATCTCTAATTTTTATTTTGCCGTCACTACTAAATAATACTTTTGCAACCGCATAGTTTTGATCTGCAGTGGATGATAGATAAAACCACGCTGATTGAACCTTGGCATCAATAATCCGCAATAAGGCTGGACTACCTTTTTCTGGGATACCCTGGATCATCGCCATGGGNACCGCCCATGATTTCCGCTGTATNCTTACTGTTATTAGTCGATCTTTNGGCTTAATCGCTTTGACAACACCTTGATGCACATCTTCCGGNAAAAGAGGAACTTCTTCATCTTTGGCATCTTTTATATCCGCCGCTTGTCGATGGATGAANACTTCTAATGATTTGACTTGTTCTCTCAGCTCCTGATTTTCTTTACCAACCTTAGCTAATTCGGCCTGNACCTCACGNAGCGAATCNTGTTCTTGATTANCGACTGCTTGCTCCTGCATTCCTGCTATCTTTTGNTCNTAACCAGCAATNTCACTATAGAAGTCNTTAAGTAATGAACCNACTCTATTTTTAGAAGGNAGNTTAAAAGCNAGNACGTCATAACATGATGTGATTTCGCTAACTTCANNTTCAGAATCAACNGACTTCAATTTNCCGCGAACCCCGAAGATCATTTGATCGAGGCAGCTCACAATATTTTCAAAGTTAACAACATAGCCATGCGCNGATAGAACTCTAGTTACAAGTTCNACAGGCTTCATAAATTTGACCTTATCCCATGTTGACCAAAATGTTTCNGTATCTTCGTCAAAACCGGCATCAGACNCATTAGCTACCTTGTNANCAGTAACTAATTGATATTGNTCATCGGAATGAAACAATCTTTCTAAGTTATGATTTGACTTCGGTTTATCTGACATAATTTCAAAACACCAAAATTCGACAAAAAATGTGAGATTATTCTTTGTGCTTTTCGGTTTATCAAAGGTAAGCTTTAAGAAAGATTCCGATTTAAGTCAAAGCACTGGAGCAGTGCAGGAAAAATCTGCCTGGACGTCATGGGAAGAGGTTAAATCTACTGGATAATGAGCCCTATCATTCAGCATTGTCTCTATCATGGAGGGACAAGTTACAGTGCCAGCAACGTTACCTGATTCCTCCGCCGTTTTAACATTAATTGAACATTGGCCTGTATACTCAAAACCTGTATCTATATCAACATCATCTCTATGCATTTTATATTCATTAAATTTACCCTCTTCTGTACCTGGGACCGTATCTTCTACCCAACAACCACTGAACCTTGAGCCTAACTGAGATTCTGTAGCATAGTTATCTTCGGGCTGAGTGCATGAATATATATTCGCCTGATTCTGAAAATGATCAATACGAAATTTTAGTTTCACCCCCAAGCTATTAGATGCCTCAAAGGTAAAGATATGATAGTCCCTATTCCACTCGCAAATTAATAAGTCTTTAAGTTGATAGGTCGTATTCTGAGTAGATATAGCAGCATTTTGAATCAAGACTTCTGCCCAAGTAATATCCGAGGGAATTTCTTTCTCTTTTTCACCGCAGCCGAAAAAGAAGAAGTAGGACATCACGACCCAAATTCTCATAATAAACCCTGCCCCATCCAATTTTCATTCCGCAGACAGCTCTATTTTAGCATAGTGACGTCTTATAACGATCTGATCAATGGTCAACAGATCGAATAAAAAATCAAAGGCCTATCGGCCAACAGCAAAAAGCGTAAAAAAAAGATAGAAATGACGGCAATTTATAGCTGTTAAACCTTAACCGTTGCATCACGGATTTAACTATGTCATTTATAGCCAATCCAGATTAGACGAGGTAATAAAATGATACAATTTAAAACAGCATTTTGCGTTTTTATCATGTCAATTTTCACTATATCTTGTGGGTCAAACAAGAAAGAAAATTCGACAGCTCCTATTCAAGGGCCGATTCAACCACCAGCACCAGCTTCATACCCCTATCAGGCTAACGATTTAAAAATTGAGACACAGGACAGCCTAGAAGTAACGTGGGGCCAGCAGACATCAATCAACTTTTATTTATCCGGACAAAGCAATGGTCAAGTTAACTGGACCATCGGTGAAAAAGGTCTACCCCAAGGCCTAAACCTAACACAATATCAGGGCACTTCAGCCACCATTTCAGGGGTACCAGCATTTTCGGGGCAATGGTGCTTTTTCCTGACGGCCAAGGACTCCTCTTCAGAAGCAACATCAGAGTTCTGCCTGAACGGATTAAATAACACTGGCTATCCAGACTCACCACAAGTCGAAGAAACACCATCTTTAGAAATGGGAGATGCTGTCGTAGGCCTTTGGTTTAGACAAGAGTGGAGAGTCGAACGAGCTGCCAGGGCAACCTTAGTAGGTGATACCTTACCACCTGGGCTCGGCATCTTCAGAAATGGCGATACCATTGTTCTTAAAGGATATCCTTCGTTAGCAGGCTTTTACGTCGTGACCGTAAACATTTATAATTACTACGGCAATGTAACCACAGTGCAACTCTCAGTTACGGTTATCGAGGGCAATTTTAACAACTGCCCGCAGGGCTATAATTTCAGCCAAAACGTCGGCAGTTGCCAACCTCCTGGAGGAACTAATTGTCCGGTGGGAACTTTTTACCAATTCAATACCTGTGTCAACTATCCGCAACCACCAGCTGGAACTAACTGTTACGGCGGCACATTTTTCGATTCCTTTTTAGATCAATGTGTGGACGTAGACTTTCCTCGTTGCCCACGAGGTACTATGTTCGACGAATGGTATGGTCGTTGTCTGGCTATTAAGCCTTGGAAAAAACCTGGTTTTCGCAGTAGAGATCGGGAATGTCGAAAAGGAGATCGCAAGTGTCGACCGAAGATCAATTTTCCTCAAGAATGTCGTAAAGGGAAGAAAAACTGTTCCAAACGACGTAAGAAAAATGATTTTTTTGATCGTGAATATGGCAACTACCGCGATCAACAGGAGAACGAAAGAGACTCCCGGCGTGATCGAAATGAAAGAGATGGGCGTAGAAACTCCGATAATCGCAGAGATTCTGAAGACCGCAATGATCGCAGAAACCCCAATGATCGCAGAAACCCTAATGATCGCCAATTAGATTGTTTCGGCAAAGATCGCAACAAGCCAGAATGCAGAAGATATAGAAATTAAAGATGTTGCCCGGCCTAATGAACAAAGGCCGGGTATTTTTAAAATTAGAATCTCTCGCCATCCAAAACCACACACAAAACCCAACAAAATCAGTTAAATAAATCAAATTTTTACGATCTTATCAGGATATTGTACTAAATCCCCTCTCTAAAACCTCCGAGAAAGTGATTAGATAAACTCTTTAAATTACTTGAGGTATCGCTGGAAGTGAAGATCAAACCAATCATTTCAGTATTAGAACTAGGGCTCATCATTTGTTCGATAAGTCTTGCCCTACTTTTGATCTGGCTTGCGCCCGAATCAAACGAGTATAGAGTAGCTATTATTTTAGCTTTGATCACTATGACGCTAAGTATAACAATTGTTTATTACCACAAAAAATTAAAGAAAAAGGATGACGATCAAATATCCCATGATCACTTTCTGATCCAAATACTTTGTCATGATATTGCGAATCCCCTGAACAATATTCAATTGGCAAACTATTTAATAGAAGAGCAGTCAGAGACCCTAGCTCTCAGTGATAAACAGAAAGCTGACCTTCTATATTTGATCAATCAGATTGAAAAAGGCAGTGTGATTATCGATTCGATTATCAAGAATGTTCGGAAGATAGAATCCTTAGAAAATGGGAAGATGAAACTGACTCTGATGCGTTTAAATATCGAAGATGAAATCACTAAGTCCCGGGAAGCCTTTGCTGAAATCCTAAAAAATAAAGATATCAAACTCAACTTCAATTGCAACTTATCTCATCAATCTTTTTTCATGGGCGATCCTAATGGCTTCGGCCCAAATATACTAAATAACATTATTTCTAATGCCATCAAATTCAGCCACAAAGGCAGTAGCATTGATATTACGGCAACCGAAGAAGAGAATGAAATCCATTTAGAAATTCGCGATCATGGTATTGGTATGTCCAAAGATATGCTTAACCAACTCTTTCTTGAGGGCGAGCAAACAACCCGACAGGGCACGCAGGGTGAAAAAGGCACCGGCTTTGGTATGCCGTTGGTCAAAACATGTGTGAACTACCACAACGCGAAAATAAGTGTCGAAAGCAATGTGATAGACCTATTTCCCAAAGAACATGGGACCACATTTCATCTATATCTAAAAAAAGCGAGTTGACCATCACATCCAGTGATTGTCAGGGATGTAGCCATAAGATATGATATCTGTTGTTGAACATTCACCTAGGGGCTAAGAAGATGAACATATTCCCTTTTTTCGCAATCATAACAAGTCTGCTTATTGGCTTACCATCAATTGTGATAGCAAAAAAGAAAGGATATAACCCATACCTTGGAGTTGAAAAGTTAGGACTGCAAAAAGAGCTCATACCTGAATTTACAAAAGATATAAAGTTACCTAAATCAACACAAACAGGACGGTCAGGCATTTACACCATTTCTGTCAGATCAACTAAACCGATTAAACTAACTCCTGTTCAGGATGGCTGGATAGAGTTCAAGGTTAATTTAGGGACTCAAAGCGAAGTTACCTGCCAAATTACTCATGAAACTATGGGATTGAGTGTGGTAGCCATGTCGTTATTAGATAACATATTTAGTCAATACCCTGTACCAACCCCTCCCATGATTGAGGTTGGATATAGTGGTAAAGCTGCTTACATTGGCACCAATCTTTACTATGTAACTAAGTCTCCCGAAGGAGACGCTATTGCCGACTTTAAATTTTTCGCTGCTGCACTACCGAATGATACCCTTTACTGTTATATGGATGAAGTCGGCTATAGAAAGACGTTTTGGTCATTTGCTAAAAGACTATTAAGATCGATAAGGGTTAAACCTACGAAAGAAGATGGCTCGCTTAACCGCAGAGAAATCTATTTCACCTATATAAATGGTATTAAGCAAGGAATACGTGATCAAAGAATCTATGGTAAAGATACCGCATATGGCAATGTGGAGCTAAACATTAACTCAATGTTTCTGCGAGGACCGAAAAATCAACTCAAAGGAACTGAAGAAATTCATAGTCGCACATTAGACTACTCAGGTAACATCGCTGAAGGGGACTTTACTAAATATTTCAATACGGGCGTAGCAAGCTCAATCAAATATAAAGTCATCAACAATACAGTCAAATTAACTGGAAATTACAGAAATAAACAATTGAATTTAAACCTTAGCTATAAAGGTCAAATTTTCGGCACACTCAAGCAAGAAAATTTCTACGAGAAAGCACTGAAGAAGAAGAAATCATCTAAGGCTGTAGCATACCTTCCTGAGATCAATCCCATAAAGGTATCGAAAATCACTATAAAACCAGTAAAGCCATCCAAAGGGAAATTAAAGCTGAAGATAGATAAGAAAATCAGCCAAACTTTGACCATTGGCAGCAAAGGCAATATCACTCGTGCTAGCTGGAAAATTGGTAAGCTGAAAATAGACGTGAAGAAACTAAAAATGAAGAAAAAAAATAGCGCACAGAAAATCGAATCAAAGACCAAAAATCAAGAGCCCGGCTAATTAAATCCTAAAGACCGATTCTCCATGAGTTTTTCAGTTTTGATAAAATAAGAGCTACGGCACGATCATGTCCTAGGGAAGTTTGATGAATTCCATCTCTTTCAGTTAGTTTTCCATGCTTCCCACCTGGCAGCCGATCTGCACATCCCTCTTCACCACAATAATCTTCGGCATAGTTAAAACACCAACCTCGCTGACAATAACTGTAATGCCCCGTAAATGAGGGTTGAGTATTTATATAAATAATATTGACGTTATCATTATAAACACCTTGGTATTGACCAAAAATGCCATAGAGCGATTCCAAACCAAGCCAACTATTACTCGGGCTTTGGCCAACGCCCCCATCCCCTGGATCTGGCTGATCAAACATCAGTAAAGTGACTTTACCTGGAAAACATTGTTTGTCCTGAAACTTAGCTAGTAGCTGATTTTGAAAGGTAAGCCAGCGACCGGCCCAGCCCATGCCACCAGTTACTTCCGGTGGACCAGGAATCGCTTCAAAATCGAGATCATTGCCACCACACCCGACAGTAACAACATAATGCATGTCTTTACCTTCACAGGGAATCGCCAAAGCCTGATCAGTGCAACTGTTCACGAAAGATGGATTTATTCTGGCACCTGCAGAAGCATGAGCATAATAATACGAGCCATTAAATTTCTTTTTTATACGCTGATAGGTCTTATAGGAAGCGGAGATCTGGTCACCGGTGGGATATCCTCGATGATTACTATCTCCAATTGTTAGAAACACCAACTTCTTATTAAAATCAGGTATCCCGTTCCAAGCGGGATAGCTAGTGCATGCGCACAGAGCTCCGTTTACCTCTGCACAAAGTTCCACAAGTTCTGAGCTACAATCAGTTATTTGATCATTACATAAAAGCTGATCGGGCTCATTTTTATA
>PBRN01000203.1 GCA_002725955.1 Pseudobdellovibrionaceae bacterium | reverse complement strand
TTGACGATACAAAAACTTGCTCCAGGTATTGTGAAGGTTAACTTGGGGCCAAAGTCAGAATATGAAGAAGTTATTCAAGAGCTAGAACAAGGTGAGTTATGGACTTCTAATGACTCGATTTTTCATGATTCGGATACAGGTGCGGTTGGATCCAATCTGCATACCTATATTGATGAACATCAGATGGCGCCGTTAGAATACTTTGTCAGTGAGTTATATATAGAGGCTATAGGCGAGTACGAAAAAATATATCAAATGAAAGGTGGTAAGCTCAATGGCCTAGAAGTCATGCGGTATGCTCCTGGTGCTCATATGAAAGAACATGCCGATATCTATATAGGCGAACATTGCTGCAGTGGTTTATTATATTTAAATTCAGATTATGCCGGTGGCGAAATATGTTTTCCTGAGTTTGATTTGATTTATAAACCTGATACTGGTGACATAATATTTTTCCCAGCACACTATGCATATATGCATTATACCCGCCCTGTCCAAGAAGAAAAAGGTTCCCGCAATCTGAAATATGTGATCTATACTACTATCGAAAATTCATTAATGCGCCCGTATTAGATTCGTGATGCTACGATCCTTCTCCCGATTCTGTTAGAATATATAAGACAGTCATTGGAGGATTGTACATCATGAAAAGGCTTTTTATTATTGATGCTATGGCTATGGCTTATCGAAATTTTTTTGCTTTCAGTAGAACTCGTCTTACGAATATAGATGGGGTCCCGACTGGAGCTTTATATGGTTGTGCTCAATTTCTACATAAATTAATTACAGAAGAAAAACCTGACTATTTATTTATGGCTCTGGATGTCTCTGGTAAAGTTTTTCGTCATGATTTATATGCAGATTACAAAGCAAATCGTGAGGAGATGCCTGTTGATCTGCGATCGCAACTAATTCTGTTGGAGGATCTCTACCGTTCAATGAATATTCCTGTGCTGCAGCATACAGGTTATGAGGCGGATGATGTTATTGGTTCTATCGCTCATCAATATGCTTCTCCTGATCTGCGAGTGGTGATAGTTTCAGGTGACAAAGATTTTTATCAATTAATTAATGATAATGTATTACTATATACTCCTAAGAAAGATCAGCCTGCTGAAATAGTTGATATTGAAGGTGTGCGGGAGAAATTTTCCTGCGAACCTCACCAAGTCGTAGAATGTTTGGCATTAATCGGGGATAAGGCAGATAATGTTCCGGGGGTAAAAGGTATTGGAGAAAAAGGAGCCGCTACGCTTATCGCCAAATATGGTAGCCTGGAAAAAATATATGAACATATAGAAGATATTAAAGGTAAAAAACAGAAGGCATCGTTAATTGATTTTAGAAGTGATGCATTTCTTTCTCGTGAGTTAGTGATTATTGAGAAAAATTTAAAATTCTCGAAGGAAAAAATCTTTAAAATTTTTGACTGGTCTTCGTCTGTAGATAATAGTGAGCTAGCTGATTTTTACGAGCGTATGGATTTCAGGCAGTTACTAAAGAAGCAGAGCTTTCATAGTAAGGTTGTAGTTAAAGATCATGAAATAAAAAGCGTAGACATTGAAACTTTCTATGGTTTAGTTAAAAAAGATGGTTTGATGTACTTTGCTATTGTAACCAAAAACGATCATCCTATCGATAACAAAGTATTGTGTATTGTCTTGCGTACCTCTAATGATCATGTCTGTTCCGTAGATTACTCCAATCAAGATCAAGCCGATGCATTAAGCTTATTGTTGAAAGATCAAAATGTGTCAAAGATATGTCATGGACTGAAAAGATCGATACATGGTCTTAATTCGATTGGTTTGAAAATACAAGGCAAATGTATTGATACGATGATAGCCGATTATTTACTTGATCCAAATAGCAATCAGCATTCGCTGGAGCATTGCCTGTATAGAGTCTTTGGGGAAGAGTGGGATGAATCTTGTGTTGATGATTTGGCAACTTATCAGAGCTGGGTTGTGAAAAGGTTATGGCAGGTATACGAATCTAAAATCGAAAAAACAGGTCAGAAAGAGCTCTTTTATGGAATTGAAATACCATTAGTATTTAATATTGCTCAGGTAGAGGCAAATGGAATATATATTGATATAGAATTTTTGAAAAGATACTCCCAAAAACTAGCCACGAGCGAGAAAAAAATTCAGTCAAAAATTTTCGATATTGCTGGCGAAGATTTCAATATAGCTTCTCCAAAAGAGTTACAAAGGATTATTTTTGAAAAACTGAAAATACATGAAAAACTGAATATTAAGAAAATTAAAAAAACTAAAACCGGATATTCGACAGACGAGTCTGTACTCAGATCCATGGGGGAACATCCACTTTCAGGTTTAATACTTGAGTATCGGAGTGTTGTTAAACTAAGAGGTACTTATTTAGATCCCTTGCCTGAGCATGTTTGCAAAGAGACAGGTCGGCTCCATACTCACTTTCGTCAGGTTATGGCAGCTACAGGACGGTTGAGTTCGGATCATCCTAATCTTCAAAATATTCCCTTTCGTAGTGCTATGGGTAGAGAAATAAGAAAAGCCTTCAAATCTGAGGATGAAGGATTTGTCTTTCTCTCAGCTGATTACTCACAAGTTGAAATTCGCTTGCTGGCTCATTTTGCCAACGAGGAGTATCTTATCTCGGCATTTAAGAATGGAGAAGATATTCATCAAGCTACAGCTGCCAAGATATTTTCGGTACCTCTTGATGAGGTCAGTCCTGATCTGCGATCTAGAGCTAAAGCAGTTAATTTTGGGATCATATACGGTATGGGTCCTCAAAGGTTAGCTCAAGAGACAGGGGTTTCTCTACCAGAGGCTAAACAATTTATGAATAAATATTTTGAAGCTTATCCAGGTATAAAAAAGTACACAGATGAATTATTTCGTTTAGCCAGTGAGAAGGGGTACTCTGAGACGATTAGAGGTCGACGGAGACCTATTCCTGGCTTAAATGATCCCAATAGTGCAGTCCAGTCCCGGGCGAGAAACATGGCAATCAATTCTCCGATACAGGGAAGTGCAGCAGATCTGATTAAAGTAGCAATGAATCGAATATCAGAAAGAATTAAGGTTGAAAGCCTTCCGGTTCGTCTTCTCCTTCAAATTCATGATGAACTTGTTTTTGAAGTAAAGGAAGATGCAATCGAATCAGTTTCCAAGATTATTAGAGAAAGTATGGAGAATGTGTTTGATTTGCGTGTGCCGATGAAGGTCGATATTGGCTGTGGCGAAAATTGGCTGGAAGCACACTAAATTATTTTATATTACTTATTGTTAGTTTTTTTTGAATTCATTGGTTGAACATCTTTTTTGGCTATTTCAGCTTCTTTCTTAGCTCTTTCTAGCATAATTTTTTCTTTGAGCATCTGGATTTTTAATCGAGACTCATTTTTTTGGGTCAGAAAAACTTCCTTAGCAATATAAGAGATCCACTGACGGTGGTAGAATCGAATTCTAAAACCGCCATACTCCAAACCATCCACTAATATATAGCCAGAAGTATCGTTGAAAATCCATGATTCGCCGCTCTGTATCAGTGGCTTGCCGTAAGTATCTGTTAGCCATTTCCACCAATCTGCAGAATCCACTTTGTAGATTAGCTCAGCTGGCTCGTAATAGCGAACTTTTGAATTTAAGCAGATAACAGAAGACTTACTGTTATTCCAGCGATCGAAGCATCTTTTTTCTTGACTACACATAATGTCTGAGGGTCCACCCTTATGATTCGACTTTCCTAAGAGGACAATGCTTCTAGATAATTTCTCAAGGATTTTCCAATTCCACTCTTTTGCAGTTTGAGGCGAATGCCTCAACTTGCTGAGCATTGATAAATCATGTCCAGAGGTTTGAAAGCTAGATTGAGTGACTTTTTTCCAGTCACCGCCAAATACTGTATTAAGCATTTCCTTGTTACATTTAATGGCCCAGAATTTTCCGTATAGATGATTAGGGTAGATAATTGATATTAGGCCTAATACGGCTATTACACCTGATCTTATTTTGTTATTATTCCATCCGTAGATCACTTTTTCCCCGCAAAATATTCTGATATTCCATCGGCGTACAGATCTGAATATTGAGAGTGATATTTTATAGTTTAATAAGTTTATCAGCTTTATCCTAATTTTTTAGGCTTTTAAAAATATACAATGACAGTTTCTACTGAACCTGATTAATACTGCTATTTTTGATTAATGGAATAGATAAAGTAATCTCAATATTGACTCATAAATAAAAAAATCGAACAGAGGGTGAGCTAATTTCGAGTAGCTAACCTAATGGTATTGATCTTCTTTAGTATTCAGTCGTCAATTTAGCTAGTTATCAGGTATAAGGCAGATACCGCTTCTAAGGCTGTAAATATTTACTTGAATTAATCTCAAAGTAACCGAACCATAGTCTGATAAAAGACTATAATTTTAAACTTTTGTTGAAAATCTCTTTACCTGAAGGATAATCGACCGTAATGAAGAGAGATATAGAGCTTATTAATAAATATATGCTATTAATTTTATTATTCGCAATCGATAGTTTGGCCTATGCCAATGTTAAAGATGCGGATCAGGTGCCCACCTATCTTGTTATAGGTTTGGCCTACATGTTGTTAATTATTGTATCAGTTGCTTTTTCTATATCTCGTAAAAATCTTTCACGTACCATATATGAATTGAAGTGTGAAGTTGAGAGTTTGAAGAATAAGTTGTCTTCCCAAGTTGAAGATTACAATAAGGTTTCTAGGAATCTACAACAGGCGAAAAGTGGCATGGTCGAACTCAAAAATAGTAGCAAAGTAATAGAAAAAGAAAATATCAAATTATATAAATCCGTAGGGGCATTTTTGGATAGGGTGTCCAGCAGTATTTTAAAACCTTTGAGTGTCGTCGTCGGAGCGGTTGATGATTTTGAACAAGAATCTAAAGAGAGTTCTTTGTTAAAAGATTCAGTTTATAAGTTGGCAATTGCAATAGAGGGAATGCTTGATTATAAAATTTTAAAGACATCAAAGGAATCATCGATTGTTGTCCCCATTGATGTAGATTACTATTTAAATAGTCTAGAATCAGATTTTGGTACAATATGTCGAACGCATTCGATTCAGTTTAAATTAACTAAATATAAAAAGATGGAACCTACAGGAGAGGTCTATATTACTTGTGATCCTGTGAAATTTAATAAAATTATCCTGACACTACTAAACTATGTTTTAAAGTTTTGTGATAAGAATGGTACTATCACAATCAGTCTGGAAATCGAGGATCGTCACATAAACTTAGCGATAAGTCATACCGGTTCAGGTGTATCTCCAGATTCGGTTGAAAAGCTGTTTGAACCATATGAATGGGTGAATCACGAGGGTGGTATCAAATCAAATATGGAACTTAGCCTTGCTCTGGCTAAGGAGTTGACGGGTTCCGTTAATGGTGAGCTTACATATTCTTCGGAACAAGGTTGGGCCAGTGGTTTTGATCTGAAAATACCTCTTTATAAAGATTCTGTTCCAGTTCTTGATCTTCTTTTTGTAGACGATGAAAAAGAAATTCGTGAGATGTTTGATTTTGCTATCAGAAAAATGAATCATATTAAGAACTACAAAATTATGAGTAATTATGATGAAGCTGTCGATGTTTTGAATTCATATAGAGTTAAAGTTATTATTACTGATGCTTACATGGGTGAAAAGGGAGGGGTAGACCTTCTAGAAATAGTATCTGAAAGTCAGAAAGAGTGTAAACGATTTATGCTTACGGGTGCTCCTGAATCAGGTATGTTGCAGAGCGCTATTAAAAGAGGAAAAGTTGATCAAGTTTTCTATAAGCCGTGGAAACCTAATGAGATGTTTCAACAGATTGATCAGGCTATAGCAACGAGTTCGATTAATGAAGTTGTGAACGAATATTCAAGTGACTATTATTTGCGTTATTCAGAAATTATAGGGAATGTATTAGAGCCTATAGTTTTTGATAATAACAGCTTTACTGCTCCCTTGATGTCTCTAAAAACTACAGAGGACTATTATCTTATTCAAATAGTAGATAATGACTTGGAATTTTGTCAGTGGGTTTCAGAGACATTATTAGATCTTGGTTATACTACTATATATTCACATTCTGAAAAGGTTGCTATAAACCAGAGAATTCATTTCAAGCCAAACCTATGTATCATAGGATCTTCTTTATCTACCATGTCAGGTGAGGATCTTGTTACTAAAATGAAGGAAGTAGCCACACCAAAATCAACCCAGTATATTGTTTTCTCTGGCAGTTATAATATAAATAGCCTGAGTGATGAGGGTAGGATAGCTGATTGGTATATGACTTTGCCAATTGGTAAAAAAGAACTTGAATCAGTGATTGCAAATATTATTCAGTTGAATAATCAGCAGGCAGCATCTTAATCATTCATCTGTCATATGATCCAGTAGATTTGATTGTATCATCATTATCATACATATCTGAATCATCGTCGGTATGAAAATTATGAACCCCAAGTGGCTTTAAGATTTTTTTCGCAGATTTTANNGCANTTTCNTCATTAGNTTCCATGATCCATAAGAGTATATTACCTGTATTTTGATCTACGGCNTACCATAGGTGTTCGCAGTCGTCTGTTGGCTTAACNGTATTCCATACTTGNTCTTGTGATTCAGGNGTGTGAAATACNTGATGTAGAGTNATTGAATGCTGCTCATCTAGATCATCTATNGCNCGAAAATTTATNAACTCTTCNGATATNGATTTNTTTATTTCATTGATTACAGCATTTTCNGATATTTGGAGTAACTTNGAAATATCTCGGGTACTATTTCCTAGGATTGCATNGTCAATAATAGATCCTCTAACGCGATCAATTTTGGCTTCTTCTTCNTATTCCTTAATGAAGGTTTTTGCATTACAACTTGNGTTTTGACATAAGTATCTTTGTTTTTCATTTGGTGATTTACCGTGTTTAACAATATCATCAGAACCACACTTTGGGCAGTTAGTACTCATATTANCCATAAATATTTTCCCGATCATAANGTTTCAATNATCTCTANGATAATTGTAAACGATGAAAAAAACCGGAGTCAATGTCTTGCTTGGGAATTTTCATTACAGGGAATTAAAGTTAAAACTGGTCTTACTGAATAATGGTAGTCNGTNGGGTCGAATGTTTCTGTAAATTCACGAAAANANGACATTCCTGGAAAATAGTCTTTTGTTTGTAGGAACTTAATAGCTTCTAAACCTACTGTGAGGTACTCTGAGTCGATACGAAGCTTGTTTTTCAGNTGTAAAGAATCCTTGTCGGTTCGGTGNTTGATTNNTTCGAATTTTTTTTGNGCCTTNAATGCCTTTAACATATGATTTTNTAAGGANTTTTTNTAGTAGTTNGGGGTGATNAAACCNAGCATGAATTCAGCTTCTTCTTCAAGNNCAATTCGTTTTAGATTTACNTAGAANGTTAGATAGTATCNGGAAAANTCNTCATTAGAGTTAATGAGNCTTCTTTGCTGAAAAAAATGAACATAGGCCACTATTTCTTTCGCAAGTTTGCGATCTTCAAAGTCTAGNGATTCAAGTTTTTGGTTAGAAATATGCCAATTCACATTATGCCTCTGATATTTTNAAATAGCTCCATAGCTATTTCGGNGGAGTATATACTTAGGGCGTCGTATTGTATATCCNTAAAATAACAGANCATAGAAAAGAATNTAGAAAATTGCTCAAAAGCGATNGATTCATNCNCAGAAGNTAGATAATAGNTCTATAATTATTAGNNTAATTNTGATTTNNAGAGNAATANAGGCTTCATAGTTGTAAATTGCTAATTTNTATCTNAAAAANTGATGTTNGTGAGTNCAACTAGCTGATAATNAATAAANATAGTGNCAANTGAAGTGGANTTCGTACTTNNTATAAGGNTATTCAGCTTTTCTATTATATTCGAGATTTAGCAATGTAATATCAATCAANGGTATTAACTGGCTATCCTTAATAAAAGTNCCNCGAAAAAAGTCCTCAGTATTACCNTCTCTAAAAACCTCAAAGTTTACTTCAGAAGTTAAAATTTCGAGAACTTCGTTCACCCGATCNACGATGACTGCGTGAGGGTTGCCATTATGCAANAAGATCATAAAAGCATTATTAGAATCTTCAGNNCATGGTTGTATATCCATTTTTGTTCTNAGATCGATCAGTGGCATAGATTCGCCTCTNAGGGAGAATATACCNCGATACCATTGNGGAGTATGNGGAACTTTTTGAATAGGCGAAGGCTCTACAATTTCTCTAATTTGTCCTAATTTGATTCCGTAAGTTTGATTACCAAGGTTGAANGTTAGGATTTTAATGCTTTCTTCAGCATCTCCCAATTTTTCGTCCCATTGATTTTTTCCAAAAAGGTGCTCAATTACATCCATTTCTAATAAGTCTTTCATACCTNAATNCTGGAAATACCGTTANNTTTATCGGGTNGATCNTTTNATATCTGAGTTTCTTTCTATCCTATACAGGAATGTATAAGTTATTAGTTTAGNGAAAGTAGAATACAGTTTAAAATATTTGATGAACAAGTCNAACTTTTCCGAGGAAATCATGTCATCAGAAGATCTAGAGTTTATAGGAATATTTATTGAAGAAGCTTTGGACTTGCTCAATAATTGGGAAAAATGTTGCTTAGAACTNGAAGANGGTCANTCNGAAAAGCGAATAGAGGCNCTTTTNCGCTGTGCCCANAATTTAAAAGGATCATCTTCTTCNGTTGGTTTGGANAAATTTAACGAATTTGTTCANAAGCTNGAAGACTTTATTGATTTACTTCAAAANGGNGAATTTGAAATAANTCAGGAGATCTTAGCTCTTTTNCTAGGNGCACAAGATACTATGGTCAAATGGGTNGGAGTCCTCAATGANGACATAGCTCATGTCCCTGTTAAAGAGATTNANCTTACTTTAGAAAAGATAATTTATTTCGACCGNATTAGAAAAGTCGAAGNNTCAGAACCNAAAAANCNNNANGATGATAAATCNGTANCAAATGTNGGTGANATCCTCACNAGCCGCGGAGCAATTACTGATGATGAATTGCAAGATGCATTGGATGNCCAAAATAGAAAGATTGGAGAAATATTAGTAGATAAAGGGTCAACGACTACTGAAGCAGTAGATCAAGCTTTGGAATTGCAAAAGAAGATGGGTAAAAAAGAAAATCCCAACCAGACCATAAGGGTCTTGGCCTCAAAGCTTGACGATTTGATGAAAACCGTAGGTGAATTATCAACCCAACAGTCAATTATTTGGCATCATAAACAATCTAACTCACTTGATAGTAAAGCTGCTAGTGATGCTATTTTATTATCTCATAAGATAGGGAAGGAAATTCAGGTAGAGTCCCTATCTCTAAGGATGCAGTCTTTGCAAGGTTTACTGCAGAGAATGGAGAGAACAATCCGAGATGCCTCAAGAAGCTTGAACAAAAAAGTGCAGATCGAGATTGAAGGTAAAAATGTTGAGCTCGATAAGACGGTAATTGAAAAAATCACGGACCCGTTAATTCATATTATTAGAAATGCTGTAGATCATGGGATTGAAAGTTCTGAAGTGAGAAAGCAGAGTGGTAAAAATGAGATGGCGACCATATATCTTCAGGCAGTCCAGCAAACTAATGGTGTCCAGATTATTATCGCAGATGATGGTGCAGGTATGGATAAGCAGCGGATTGTATCAAAAGCTGTTTCGAAAGGTTTAATAAGAGATGACATTAATTTATCTGATGAAGAAGTATATAAATTTGTAATGTTGCCTGGTTTTTCAACGGCTGAAAATGTTACCGATCTTTCTGGTCGGGGCGTTGGGATGGATGTAGTTCAAAAATCAGTTAATGATATTGGTGGTACGATAGAGATAAAAAGCTTAAAAGGTAAAGGAACGGCCTTTGTAATATCACTCCCGACTAGCTTAAGTATTATCGATGCTCTTTTGATTAAAATTGGAAAATGCATTTATGCAGTTCCTATACAGGAAGTCTCCCAAGTGATAGATGTTGGTAATCTGGAGGTGCATACTGCTACAGGAGAAGGGGCAGTGATAACTTTAAGGGGTGATGTGATTCCCTTGGAGTTATTAAGAAAGTACCTTCCCGAAGATCCTGAGATTTCAGAAAAGTTGGGTGAGAGTCGGGAGGTATCAGAATTGGAGAGTCCAGAGGGGAATGATGGGCAGAGCGATATAGCTCAGATGCATTTAAAAAAATATAGAAGGCCAGCTTTATTGGTGGAGCTTGGATCTAATCGCATAGCCTTTGAAGTTGATGAGATTATGCATCAGCAGGCAATAGTTACACAAGATTTGTCCGGCAAACTTAAAAATCTCAAAGGTGTTAATGGAGTTACTATTTTGGGAAATGGTGAGCCGGGGCTTATTTTGAACCTTCCTATGGTAGGTAATTTTTTCTTGAGTCAAACATCTAATAGAGAATTGAAATATGTCTAATGTTGAAGAAGCTAAACCCGCTGCTACAAGTGAAAGTCGTTTCTTAATTTATCAATGTGGTGATAAAACTTTTGGTACACCATTGACTACAATCCGAGAAATCATCAAATCTCGATATGTTAAGCCTGTAGCAAATACAGCTGAATACTTTATGGGTTTAGTGAATATTCGTGGTCAAGTCGTTGGAATTGTAGATCTAACGGCTAAACTTGAGATAGAGATTCAACAGAATAAAAATAATGATCATGCGGTTTTTATAGTAGTCGATACAGACGAAGGAGCCATGGGTGTTTCAGTCGATAAAGTCTTGTCAGTTCAGGAAATAAGTAGTGTAAATATTGATTTTAATCCTAAAGTAGAGTCTAATATTAATCCCCAGGAGTTAATCGGGATAGCGGAGTTTGACGAGCATTTTATAATTTTGATGGACTTAAAAGAAACGTTATCTAATACATCACTTTTGAGTTTTGGTGAATCTAAATTCATTGACTCTGTAGTATAAAATATACCTTTTAGTAATACGGAACTTTTCTGTTTGTAATACAATATAATAATACTATGACCGTAAATTGTTTGGTCAGTGGTTGGGAGAGTTCTTATGGGTAATTCACCTGTAATATTGGTTGTTGATGACGAGCCGGATGTAGCAGAAATATTGGGTTTTTATCTTGAAGACCACTTCACTATGGAATATGCGACGACTCCAGAGAAAGCTATCGAAGTATTAAAAAATACCGCTTATGACTTATTGATAACAGATTTAAATATGCTCGGGGTGGACGTTAATGAGCTCATTCAGTTATCTATGAAAATAAAACCGAATGCACCTATTCTTCTGAGTACGGGTGAGGGGGAGGATTCTCCAAAAGTTATTAGAGCGATGGAGTTAGGGGCCGTGGGCATTCTCGTGAAACCGTTTGGAGATCCTGAAGAGGTTCAGAAATACGTTCTTGGAAAGTACCGTGATAAAACTACAAAAGCTTCTTAGTGGTATCTACTATGTTCAATTCTGATGATTAACAAAAAGCCACTTCAGCATTAAATCAGTTTTGATTAGATTTTTATTTTTTATTATATAGAGATAAATTACTCGTTAATCATCTAGAGATTTTGGTTTTGGCCAATCACCAATTGGGAAGGGTTTTTCTTCAGTGGAAAAACACACATACATTGTAATGTGATATACATATCTACTAAGTGATTTACTGAACAATAATAAAGGTTGATTTATACTTTGGGTTAAAAGTATATGGCCAAATTGGAAAATACTTATCATTAATATTATTGTTTCGGCTAAGCTGGAGATTATAATAAATAAAAGAGCAAATAGGCCTCTTAACCATGTTTCTTGTTTTTGGACGTTGTCCTTAATTTCTGCGTGATCCATTTTCTCTCCTGTTAGATCAATCGATTGTTTTGAAGGTAAATGTAATCGATCCACCCATGGTATCAGTTACTGGAAAGTCGATGCCTTTTAGTTGGTAATATATGCATTCTATCATTTTTGAAGACCGAATGGTTCCACCAGTGGGTTTTAATCTCACTATTGATTTTGAAACTGACGAAATTATGAATTTGTATTCAATTGTTCCGCTTAGTTCAGGGTCTTCATAAAGTCTATCTGTATAGCATGATCGTATGTTAGGGTCATTATGATTAAGAATAGGAACGACCTGGTTAGCAAGTCTATTATGCCTCATAAGGTCCAAGGCATAGTACATACTTATGGTTTGTGTCGTTTTAAAAGAGGCTCTTAATTCTGAATCATCAGTATATAATTTTTTTTCCTTCTTCTTAAGTGATTCGCCACCGATTACCCTTTGGGTTAAACCAGTGAAGCCGTTTATAACTGCTACAACACTCGAATCATCTTTCGAAGCCTCCTTGTATTTGTTCGGAATTTTATAAAACTTAATTTTGATTTTTTGCGGTTTTTTTTGGTTCGTTNNNATTTTTGGTGNTAATANCCANGCTCCAAGGTTTGAAAGATGTANCTTTTTCACTACAAATTTTCGTCTTCTTTTCTTGTTTNTCCACTCTCGTTCCTGACCCTTGCTATCAATTAAAGNAATNTTCTTGATAAAGTATTTTCCTTGGGGAATTTTCCAGATANTACTNGGAGNTTTTTTCATATCTGANTGTGCTTGANTNATTAAGTAAGATTTTTTGGTGATTAGGTTCGTGATAATAATGTTTGCTTTTTGATGAGAGATAGGCCCCATTCCCTTAAAATAAAGATGGAACCAGATNCCTCCCATGGATTGATCAAAATATTCACCCTGCCATCTATGCGGTGTAATTAGGTTTTNGGNACTNGCACGCAGTTCGNAAAGAGTAGGAGTAATCAAGCAAATGATAATGGATACTAGTCTTAGCAAAGTTGCTCCCAATGAGTNACANNTGCTTTTAGATGTAGATAATTAATTTATGTGATAATAGCACATTTTGTCAGTAGAATCCGNATTCAGATCATGTATTCTTAATTTGGNCTGACNCTGCTTAGAANACTAAAAGGTNANTTTAAAATGAGAGTATCAGNCTTANATACCTATCCNATTAAAGCTTTTAAGGGCCTCAACCATNAATCCATCCAATGNGGTGAAATGGGTNTGGATGGCGATCGTCAAATGATGGTGGTTGATCCGGATGGTAAATTTATGAGCCAACGAAAGTACCCCATAATGTCGGGGTGTGCGGTGCAGTATANAGATAGTGGGGCNATGCAATTATCTTATNAGGGNGCTGATNGGGAGCAGTGTCATACTNTGCCGGCGCCNGATGAAGGTGTTCAGGAAGTGACTGTNTGGAAAGATAGGCTCAATGCNCAGGTCTGGGGGGGAGGGACCTCCGATTTTTTGCGTGNCCTGATTAATGTGTCTTTTANCCCAAGGCTGGTCAGGTTTTCNNGNGAAAGTCGGCGAAGGGTCAAATTTAANTCAGGTGATAGCCCGGTGGGTTTTGCNGATGCCTATCCCTTTTTAGTGGCAAATACCGGATCGCTAGAAGTNCTNAACGAATTGATGTTAAAGGAAGGATTGAATCCTGTGCAAATGGATAGGTTTCGTCCTAATATTGTTATCGATGGCTTAAATCCTTTTGACGAATTTAAAATCGATCATTTNCAAATCGGTNCTGATGTCGTCTTAAAATTTGTAAAGCCTTGCACCAGGTGTACTGTTGTCACCGTGAATCAGCAGACTCATAAAGCAGATTGTTCAGAGCTTCTCAAAGTCCTTCAGAAGCTTCCAGCANCAGAAAAGGGAGGNGTTTTCTTTGGGCAAAATGCAGTTTTGCTAAAAGGTGATGGCGCTATGATCAAAGTAGGAAGCGAAGTTTGTNTCAACAGTTGGTTAAAGGATTGAATTATATGTCTAACTTAAATTTCCCAAAGCGAGTAGAGGAAGATAAAAGGTGCGAGGCGATACGTTCTCTTTTCTCTAACAAAGATTTTCAACTTTGGGATGATGGAAAGCTTGTTGTGCCGCTTATAGATTTGAATGAACGGCTTGTTAATGGNNTAAATTTNCTGAAAGGAACTAAGAAGTTAACTATTGGTCTTGAGACGATTGAAGGAGTCTTGAAAACAGAACAAAAGGGCCTTGAGGATAGGAANGGAGGNNCTGAACCATCTAGTCGCATGTCGCGCTTGCTTATTATTTCCAAGGGAGGCAGCGTTCGNTTTTTTCGTGAAGTNGAAAAAATTGTNGGANCATATGCAGATCGAGTTCAGTGTATCGCAATNAATNTAAANGGTGACGAATTGGGNCAGACTATCTTTCGTGGGCAAAATAAGAAAATTCAGGCTTTGNTGGTGTCTGACAAGCAGGCCTTAGTGAANTTCTTGCTTGGATTAGTNCCTAAGTAGTGTTTGGNTTTTGAAAANCGACCATGTNTTATTTGATGCCAGAGAAGNTCTTAATCTCTTTAANAGATATTTTATTAAATATTAATCAAATTAANNCATATTTTATGNTGTTTGATTAATGAGTTACTCTTTTTTTTCGTCTGAGGGGTCTTCCGAATNNGAAGAAGAGAANTCCGTTGGTTTATCGTCTTCTAGTTGACCNGGCCTAGGNGCTGAAACGCTGTGTGGCATGTTAGTTTCATCATCTGGTTCACTTGCANCATCTGGTTCACTTGCAACANCNGGTTCACTTGCAACATCANGNTCTTTGTCNNCATCTGCTAAAGCTTCAGGGTTGCAGCCATCTGATGAATTTTCAAAAGCCTCCTTTGCTTGTGCTCTCCAGTTGGCNGGGGCTTCTCCTAAGGGTTTACTNATGGTCTCCTCGATCATTTTTTTACCAGCTTCNATAGGATTTTTCGNAAGAAGTTGTTCGCGAAGNTCTGCTATTTCCTCTTTTTTTATNTCCAGCTCAGCATCTTCGATAACTTTATTTATATCGGATCTTATATCGGATGTATATCGCCTTGCCTGGACGAACAGTCGGCTGAATTTTTTCATAAGGTCAGGTAATTTTTCNGGCCCAATAAATACNAGGGCAAAAACTACGACAACCATTAGCTCGAGGGGTCCGATTCCAAACATAAAATATCTCCTGTATATTATTGACAGTGTAACCTTGAACTATCTACTCTGCCACATTTTTTCTTTTATAGTCTGTAAAGTCAGCAGAGAGGTGCGGTTTGTTCAAAGTGGTTGTCTTTAATTGAGGCCTTTTGATCGCAATACTTTTGAACATGATAATCGAGTATGAATTTTAGAAATTCGTGTTCATTATCGCTCATACTTATATATCATAATTATTGATCAGCACAACCTGATGGCAAACATCCGGTTGTACTAATCTATAGATCATTTAGCTATTTTTTCTTTGACCTTAACCATTTCTAATGTGGGAATTCCTTCACTGATACAAACAATTAAAGGTATCTCATTTTCAATTGCTTCAATAATTGCTGATGTTGCAAACTTAGCTGGAACATAAATCATTGTTGCATC
>PBRN01000002.1 GCA_002725955.1 Pseudobdellovibrionaceae bacterium | reverse complement strand
TTAATAATTGTATTTTCTATTTTTAGAACTTTGGTTGAACAATAAGTTTTTCAAAAAAAGTTGTTTGTAAGTTACGGAGTAACAAACTTTTTTATTTTTTAGATCCACCCATTTCTACAATCTCGATCTTCTAGAAATGAATGGATTTGGACGTCATATCATAACGAAACCTATATCTTTTGGTTTGATTTCCTGGTTTATTTTCCAATTCCAAAGGTAATAATGATTATTTCCCGTACCTTCGACGAACCCGTGTTTCTTCAATTCTTCTTCATCTACAGATATATTTGAACAGTTATACATATCGAAACCCAAATCACGTGCCAATATTATGGCATCTTGTAAGCAATTTCCTACGTTGTAAAAAGCATTAGCTTGTTTTATAATTTTATTATTTGGTTTCATAACGTAATCCAAACTATAAAAAGTTAGGAATTTGTCTTCTTCTTTGCTAATGTACGAATAAATTGTACCCTTTCTAGGCATAATCCAATGTTTTATGTATTCCTCGTTTATGTTTAGTGAGAGTTTGAACTTATTAAAATGATTTTGTAGCATTTTTTTAACCCTCGGTATATCGTATTCCTGCATTTCTCTGAAACGAGTTTCACCGTTTACGTGGTGTGAATGTTTGTTTACTTCACAAAACCCTAATTCGTTGAGTTTATCTGTGTGTATGAGTCTATGAAAATACGTAATTTTTGCGACGGGTGTCGGTAAAAACTTCGTGACCGTGTAAGCGGCTTGCCATATATTTTGTAAATTCATACGTCTCTTTTCTTCGTTTATAAGCATGGGTGTAAACTTAGAGTCCCTAAGTTGTTTAGAAACACACAAAAAGTTTATTTGAAGCATTCGCATAGTTTTATCGTTTACACGAATATCGAGAGGTATACCTGACATGAAAGCGACGATTTCGTTTGTATCGCTTTTTCGTATAGCTATGTTCCATTCATCTCGGTACCATGGCGGATGTATTGCCCATTCCAAAAGATCCTTCGAATACGAGTATTCGAAGGTATCGTCTTGAATGTAATTATATTTTAGGAACTCGCATAATTCGGTTAAATTACACGAACTCCATTTATAACCATCTGGAAGTTTATTTTCATCGTGTTTTAATTCTCTGGAATGGTCTATTTCACCGTCTTGTTTAAATATGACTTTATTCTGTGGAACTGGTTGTTTATTCCAAAAATCGTGTTTTTTACTCATTATTGTAATAAATGTACTTAAAGTTTTTAAACCAGTTAATTATATAAAATATGTCAACTTTAGAGCAAGATTATACTACCGTTCCGGGTCAGATTTACGCCTGTTTGTCGGTCGTAGGACCGGAAGCACCACAAAAAAACGATAAATTTGGTATTAAGATTAGAGGGGCTTTTAATACTCGTGAAGAAGCTGCGAACCACGCGAAGCGTCTTCAAAAGGAAGATGCGACTTTTGATATTTATGTCGTTGATATGTATAAATGGTTGTTAATTCCACCAGATCCGACTAAAATTGAAGATGCACACTATTCAAACGAAAAGCTTGAAGAATTGATGTGTGGGTATAGAGAAAACCAGGCCGAGGCTGCCAAGATGTTTGAAGAACGTAAGCGTGATATGCAAGCACAGAAACCTGTAGGCTCTGATGCGTATTTCAAGGGTGGTGATGAAAATTCCAAATATTATACGAAACCTGATGAAGCACCGATTAGTCATCCAGCAGAAGTTTTGGAAAGACTTCAGAAAGAGAAACCTGATGTGGACATGGAAGAACTTGTTAAGGAAGCAGACGCTATTGTTGCTCAAGAAATGAAGCAAAGACAAGAACAGAGGGAAAAAGATGCGATGGAATCTATGGAAAAAGATGCGAAGGATCGTGGTTTCAATTCGATTGAAGCCATGCAAAAATTTGATTCTGAAAAGGAAAGGAGAGAAAAGGAAGATTTGGCCGTGGAAATTGAAGCTAAAAAGGCACAAGTTGAAAATTCCGTAAATGCACAGGTAAAGGAGGAAGAAATTGGCGGTGAGGAGGAAGTCTCGTCTGAAAATAAGGAAAATATTGATCCAGAAGCGTAAATTATTTTTGTTATATAAATGTAAGTATGTTGAGTATTATATTGAACATAATCACCATTCTTATTGTAATATTTTCGGTTGGTTTATTTTTACGATTGTATAGAGATCGAAAAAGTAAATCAGAATCTGAAGAACCTGTTACTGCATCAGATGTAGCAACTGACATTATGAAAGATCCACTTATTGTAAGTAGGTCGTATTTTACTGGTACTACATATGGTAGTCTTGGTACATTTGAGGGGCAACAATCAAAATCGCAACACATGTGGATAAGCGGTAAAACTATCCAGGTCTAAGAATGACTGGTTGCATGGTTTTACCCATAAAAAAACCCAATAGAAATGCTACGAATATTATAACATACCCTGTTTTATCAAGGTTCGCGAATATATCGTACTTTTCTTGGTGCATTTGTTGGTGTTGTGGGTATATTTGTTGATGAGGCGGAACGTAATAGTGTTCATCGCGTTCCGGTTCATTTTCGTTTTCGTTTTCGTTATGAAAATTATCTTGTTTTGAAAAGTCATCAGGATTGTATTCGATTGGTGTTCCAACGTCTGCTTCCATTTATATTTTTTAAAACTATTTTTTTAAGCCCGTTATTCCTCATCTGAATATTCCTCGTCTTCCTCATCTGAATATTCTTCATCGCCGTCTTCATCGTCAACAACAAAATCTTTTAGATTTCCGTTTTCGTCTTCATCTGAGTCGTATTCTTCTTCCGAATTGTCTTCTTCGTCATCAGTACAAAAATCTTCATCATCTGTCTGTAGTAAATCGACATCGGAATCGTATTCATTTTCCTTATAATCGTCCTCTACTTCTTCAAATAATTCTAATCTATCTGGTTTTTTAGATATTCTCCCAGATCGTGTTTTAACACCCATAGTCATGTTATAATTTAATAAAACAATTTTCCTTTAAGCATTTTACTCATTTATCGTTTTTATGCGTTCCCTGATATATAATTCGTCGAAATACGCTTCTAATTGTACATTAATCTTATAAAGTTCTTTTTGAACTTCTGTATCTCCTGATACTGTACTTAAACCAATTTCATCTAAATTAGCAAGGGCTATGTGTAAAGACTTTTTAGAAACATCTTCTTGGTTAATGTTATCTAATGCAAGTTTTATGTTTGCGTAAAAATCGGTGTATGCGGTCTGGTCTAGACCTGAATACTTATGGGTTTGTCTTATTAAATCATGTATTTTTTTAGTGTCTGGTTCATTCTTTATTAAGGAAGATACCATGAATATAACAATCGCTAAGAAGAGTATAGCTAGCATTCTATAATTTAGTTGTGATTTTATCTGAGAGAATATGTGTCCGGTTCATACAATTGCATTTTTTCTCTATTTTATTTTTAGAAATTTGAAAATGTACGTTTTTATTGCATACTTCACACGGGTATGAGGAAATATGAACTGTGTATGTCCTTGCCTTTTTCTTTTTTTCCAGTTTTATAATATTAAAATCATTGATTTTTACTAAATATTTTTTAATAAACTTTTCGAGTAGATCTTTTACATCGACATCTTCCATTTTATCTGGCTCTGGTTCTATTTTAACTGGTTTTCTTTCTGTATATTTTGCAAATTCTATATCCTTGTATAGTTTATCTGTTATTTTTGGTGGTAATTTATGTTTTCTTCCCCTGAAATCTTTACAAAATCCAAATTGTCTTATTATGTTAGTAGTAGAAAAACACTTTTGTGTTATTGTGTCGTTTATTATATGAAACCATACGTGATTAGAATTATGATCGCATTTCTTATTTTCACAATAAAATGAGTTTGTTGATACGAGAAAATGATTATTACTTTCGTATATTTTCGTTATTCTCGCTGTACTTTGACCCTCTAAATTTTTTCTTACAAAATCTTCTATTAATCCAAGTACTTCTTGATCCTTGAATTCATTTTTCAATTGTTCGGGTGAGAAAGTATTGTCTTGTGTTTTTATTCCTGTACCTTCGATTATTATTGGATCATCACTTTCTGTTCGTAAAGTTGCCATATGTAGCATATCAACATTTGCAACAGACTTGTTTTTTATTTCTTCTAACATGGTAAAATCACTCCCTGCTCTATACATGAATACCGGTCTATATTCTCCCTGTGTTTCTCTCCCCGTGTTATTACACTCTTCACACCCTTTTCCGGAACACTTCTCGTGTTTACCCATTTTATGAGACCATGGCATACGAAATCCACTACCTTGTGTTTTTCTAGAAGAACTTCCGTATACTGCTACATCCACTATATCATTCCAATCTTTTGAACCGTATGCTGTATTGAGTGTATTTATTATATGTTCTCTGAGAGCTAGTGCAGATGATCGGTTTACTACGAACTCTGGCCAATTTATATGTACACCCGTCTTTATAAGGTCATTACCACCTGGTTTTGGTAGTGCGTATGAAACGAGTGCATCTTTACCGCCTTTATTTTTTACCTTATCACATATAACTTGACAAATGCTTTTCACGGATTCTGGTGATAATGCTTCTTCGTCTTTATAATCGAGATCTACAAAAAAGTTATAATTTTCTGTTTTCTGTTCTACAACGTATATCTTTTCACTCGAGTTGTAGGATTCTACACATTTTTCATAAAAATCATTCAATCTATCAAATGGCACGGAAAGGACGCCTTTGTCCATGAGCACATGTGATATATTGGAGCCATGCCAGAACCCTTGTTCTTTGCACCATTGTTTAAATTTAGACATGGTTTCACTTACCAATTATTATATTTATTTTTTTATATTCATTCACTATCGTAGTGGTGTCTCCAAATTGTTCTTCTGTAAGAAACTTCTGGAAATTCTTCCTCTTCTGATAAATTTTTCTTTAAAACGAGTAATTCATAAACTTTATCTTCCTTATGTAATTCGGCGTACCTTTCTGCCTTTTCCATGGTATAACCATGTCTTTCCACGAGTAGTTCCTTAATCTGAGATAAAATATAAGACTTGGACTTCATTATTTAATACAGAAGTTTTTTCTATGGATAGAAGTCACACACGAGTAGAATTCGGGGTTATTAAGAACATTCTTAACAATCCTATCCCACTGTTTCTTCTTGTTAAATTCGGTTAGTGTTTCAAAATTCATAAAATCGTTTTCGTCGTGCGTTCGCTTAATGGGTAATTTTTGTATTTTTTTTAAATTTGTTTTTTGTTTTTCTTCGTTAAACTTTCGTACAAGTTCGTCTTGTTCTTGTTTAGTATAATTTACGTAAAATACGAAAACGTTATATTCTAATTCGACACCCGGACTTTCTTTCACAATGAACTTAAAATCCGTGTATTCACCTTTTTTAAGGTTGACGACCCCACGTGTTTCTTCGTCTAATTCACGTAAGGCACACCGTATGGGATTCGGTATTTCTCTTCGCCTGCACCCTCCGGTGACGAAAATCCAATCTTTGAATCTACGATCCCGGACAGTGAGAAATTTTGGTTTATCACCAGTAAACGATACAGGAATAGCAATAGCTTTGTATTTCTTCATTGCGCATTTGCAAGTTATAATTTAGCGAGATGATTATTCTGAGGATTCTTCCTCGCTTTCTGAATTTTCATCATTCTCAACCTCTACTTGGGTTTGCTTTACAACTTTATTTTCTTGTTCTTGTTCTTGATAAGACTGTGGTGGTGCAACTGGTCTAATATTGGATAAAAATGAAGTTATTTTACCATTAACACCCTTAACTCCTTCCATTTCTTCCTTGGTGTTTTTGAGTTCTAAATACATGTAAATAGTAGCAGCAACACATACTGCTATGGCTACAATTATTGCGGTATCACGATCGAACGTAAGCATTTTATACTGAAATGTAGAATTATGTTTTTAAGTTCGTATAATCGCACCCATGTGAACACTTTGTTCCCTGGGGCATTCGTATCCTTGTTGAGCAAATTGAATCTCCTGGAAGTGACCTTCTTTACACTCTGCATTTTGAGCGGGTTCTTGTTTGGAGTCGACGAGATGATTCAAAGTTCCGGACTTGGGATCGTATGTAATTATAAAAATAAAAGCAGTGAGAAAAACAAGTTGCCAGAACATTTATAATAACTGGCTATTTAAATTAAATTAGTTGGAATACATCAAACCACCCATACCATTTTCGATACGGAGGATGTTGTAGTTAACACCGTAGATGTCGTTACCCCACGATTCGTTGTCAGAAACGAGTCTCGCGGAATCGAGTCTACTGAAGTTGAGCGACCCAGTTGGTTGGAGTTTGGACGTATCGAGACAGAATGGTTGCAAGAACGTCGCAGTGGCAGTCGTATCCGCAGCTTGTGTGTGGTAGTAGACTGGTACCGATGTAAAGTGTGGTCGAACCGCCTTCGCATCAGTGACATCCGTACCGTTAATTTGGAGCTTGGCCTTAGAGGCAACCATACCATTAACGGCAACCAAGTATTTCATTGGGTGGTTGAAGTTGATTTCTTGCGTTTTGGCGGAAGATTTGATAGACTTTTGTGTTTGTGTGATAAGCATGTTTTGTGGTTCAGCGGACAAGACCGTGCGTTCATCCGTGTCGAGGTGGATGAATTGGGCATACACTTCCGCGTCGTCAGTCGCCGACGAACCCCACGTGATTCTCAATTCAACATCGTGGTATTGGAGCGCGACCAATGGAATCGCGGACTGAGCGTTTTCGCAAAACGAAAATTTGAGTGGGTAGAAGTATTGGTTGTTAAACTTATACTTGGAGTACGTTTGACTCGTGGTAACTGGCGCGAGTGTTCTAATAAACTCATCAGTTTGGTCATCAATGACTTGACCACCGATCAAAAGTTCAACTTTGGCGACTTTGTTAGCCCAATTGGTGATATCCGCACTTCTGTTCGAGATGTAGACATATCCGAGCATATCACCTTTACGCTCGAATCTAACGGTCGACATACCATTAGCGACTGGGTTGCCCTGGATAACCTGTCTTTCAACAGTTTGGGCGAAATTTGTGTGACGTTTGTAGTTAGATCTAAAAAAGGAAACTTCGGGTTGACCGACAAGGTGCGCATCTTGGGCACCAATAGCAACGAGTTGGGCTATACCTCCAGACATATTTTATATTATACTAAGGTTTTTTATTTTTAAGCCTATGTATAATATGAAAGAGTAAAAAATTAAAAAATTACGATCCTGATGTAAATGTTATTGCATTCATGTATACATTCCCTGCAACATTTGATACGGTCATGAGTGCTTGATCATTTTGTTTTATAGAAACATCTGCTGTCTGGACATACCAGTTAACATTCGATAATGTTTTTGATATATTTCTATCTGCACCGTTTGCTATAAATGGTACAACTATTTGCGCGCCATTTATAAGATTTGAATATACGAGACTAGTTAGATCTCCTCCTAAAACAACAAGAGGTGATGTTCCATAACTTTTATTTTTAGCATCTATGGTTATGGTATCTGTACTGGACATTGTTGCCGTTATATCTGGATTCGTGAGTTGTATATTTTGAGATACGAGGTTTCCTGTAGCGTTAACGTTTGAACCGATTTTAATACTTTTCGTCGTAATAAATGCGTTATCGTGTAAAACTGTGTTTACTGGACCTGTAAATTGAAGAACGTTGGATGTTACGTTTGCGGTTGCATGTGCTTCGGCAACATCGTCCAAACTAAATGGTGATGCGGCGACGTGTAAAGAACCTATTGTAATGCTATCTGCTGATACGTTCCCCGAAACTGTGAGTACATTCGATTCGAATACGTTAACTGTAAGATTAGCGGATGCGACTGATGGACCTATAGAGACGTTTGCCTTGTACTCGTGAATATTATCGAGCGACGAACCACCTTGTCCTCCCGAATCGTAAATCTCACCCGTGGACGTATTAAACGATAAAACGTTATTTGTAGGTGATGCGTGCGCTGGGTCGAGTTTTATAGCGTTATCGATTTTCAAAGATGCTATTGCACCTGCCGACGATTTAAGCAAAACATCACCCGCGTAATCGATTTGTTTTGTAGCGGCGATGTCAATATCACCCGCGGATGTTAAACCCGTTGTCGCGTTATTAAACGCGATCGTGTGGGTTGTTGTTGCACCCCCATCTGTAATAGTTTGTAAATCTGAAGAAACGGCGGCCCACGATGGTGTTGTTCCGGTAAGTTTTAAAAATTTACCATTACCACCCGATGTTGATAATTTTGACATTGTACCAGATGGTGTACCATATAGAAATTCACCTGCGTTTATACCATCAATGTTCAGATTTGTAGCTTGTATTGTACCAGTAGTTGTCACATTACCCGCTAATACGTTACCCCAAACGTTTGCGGTAATATACCCGTCTGGTGTAGTAAGAGTTGGTACGATAGTTTGACTTTCGGATTTACTTTCTGTGTAAGCGATTGTATATTCGTTAGCCATGGTTTGTCCCAAGAAACCTGCAAATACGTTTGCGGCTGGTCTCGTCATGTGTTGACCCATATCTTTAGCATCTATGGTGTTGTTGTGTGCAACTGCAAATATATTATCAGTTATGAAGTGATCCGTCGTGTGTTGTGCCGTAATATTACCGGCTACGTTTAAGTTTCCGGATATGGCTACGTTTGAACTAATAGACGTGACCATGGTACCTGGGTTAAAAGATGTTTTACTATCCTCTAATACCCCGGAACTGTTCACGTATGGTGTACTCAACGGAGATAGAGAATCCTGTTTAAGACCTCCCGAAGATATTACTACACCGTTTGTAATAGTTGGATCGTTGATAGTTGGAGAACCTGCTAATACGTTATCACCGGTACCGGTTGTATTAACAGCACCCGTACCACCTCGAGCAACAGAAACTTGACCGGTATTAGTAGCATCACCCAAATCTAAATGTGTTATAGACGATCCATTACCTGCAAACGTATCTGCAGATATAACACCATTTGGTGCATTTAATACGATTCCAGACCCGTTTAATGCTAATTGAGCTGTTTCTATTTCCATGGCCACACCCGACCCCTTGGATAATGTTATGACTTCGTCGGAAACGTTAGATACGCCAGTTTGTGATGCGAGTACTTCGTCTAACGTGAGTGGAACATCGGACCATTCGGGTGCCGTTTTATTCGAATTCAATTTAAGAAACTGTCCCGGACTTGCCGAACCTGTACCTACTACAGCGAGTGAAGCTGAACCATTTGCGTATATTATATCACCTTGACTATATGAAGTAAAACCTGTACCGCCAGCACCAACACCAATAGAACCATTAATATTAGTTGGATCGATCTGTGTTATATTTGCACCGCTTCCAGTAAACGAAGTTGCCGTAACTGTACTTGCGACTATTGCATTTGAACCCTTAATCCGACCAAAAAAACCACCCTCTGCTACTATCGAACCTAGTGCTTCTACNCCAACATCATTGTTCGAAAAAATAATGGTATTTGACGTTATATTACTCTTATCCGAAACCGATTGTAGNGATATGTTTGATAAGAGACCACCNTCNCCTNTNTAATTNTNNGCNTTAACGTTCCCNGTCGTNNTNAGTGCATATGNNGTATGTGNNGGAANATTNAACGTGGTTTGACCATCGGGACCNATACTTANTAAGTNTGTAGGCGCTACATTTGAAATACCTATAAAATCTGCGTGAAGTTTATCTGTTTTNANAATACCCGAAACTTGAATTTTGTTCGTGGCGTTTTTATCGATGGTAACTTCTGTNCCCGTTTGTAATTTATNGGTTTTTGTATTACCTTCTATACGAAGATCATCTGNATCACCTNTAGGACCACNTATAAAAACCTTGTCTTTTACCGATAAGGCGTGTGTGGGTGCNGTATTTGATATACCAACATTAGANGATGTTATNAAACNNGTTGTTTCGTTTNTAAATTGAACGACGTTTGATACTGTATTACCTTGATNTGCGGCAGATTCCAAAGTCACACCACCTAANAGTGATGTTAATACACCCGTATTNACAACTTCCTTTGTACCTGGNACGTACCCTAAAAAGGTAGACCCTGNAATTTCTGCGGTTCTAANTGGTGTCATGTACANGGAACCAGNTTGNGNGGCNGTAATCGAACTATCGGAGGCGTTGAACACGATCGTGTTTTCGGCCTGATCATCATTAGCGTGTTTACCAAACCGGATTTTGGTAGACCGCTCGATGGTAGGTAAGTTTTTAACCATATTAATATAAGTATGTATTTTAATTTGCGTAGGTTAATCCGGCCATACCATTTTCAATTCTAAGAATNTTATAATTAACCGCATATATTGGGTCATTTATTNTNGTGNTTTGACTGATTANCTTAGCNGAATCTAATCGACTAAAATTGAGCGTTCCTGTCGGCTGGAGTGAGCTCGTCGAGAGGCAAAAGCAGTATAAAAAGAAATCNGGGGACGTGACGAACGTCGTATGGTAATAATTGGGTATTTCCATAAAGTGTGGTTTTCCGAATTTAAAATTACACAAATCGAGACCGTTAATTTCGATTTTNACTTTATTCGTTGCGGATGTTAACGCACCTTCNGTTGTTGTATCCGAACACGCGAGATACTTAACGGGGTGGTTGAACGTAAGTTCTTGTATAAGTTCATTTGATGGTATACTTTTTTGAACTTGTGTAATGAGTAAATTATGGTTTCGNGAAACNAGGTTTCCGCGTTCTTCGTTATCCAAGTAATAGTAGTTCGAATAACACTCNAAGTTATAATTACTCGCTTGTGAACCCCAATAAATGCGGAGTTCAACGTCGTGGTACCGTAACGAAACAATTGGTAAAGCACACTGNGCACCTTCACAGAAAAAGAACCTGAACGGGTAAAAATATGATCTNGAGCTGATACCTGGGTGTGTACCCATGGCGCTTTTAGACATGTTTGTTGCGAANGTATCNATGGCTATTTTTTCNGTAAAAGCCGAGTCTTGTGTATCTATGACCTGACCTCCTATNAGTAGTTCGACCTTATCTATGAGATTATCCCANCTGTTAACATCGAGTGCTTTTACGTTATTATCTATAGCAAGATACGTGTANCCTANNAGATCNCCAGATCGTTCAAATTTNATNGATGACATAGCGTTATTTTTCACAGCTCCCTGTATCGTTTGCTTTTCGACGGATTGTGAAAAATTAGANTGACGCTTAAANGTGGANCTAAAGAATGAAATTTCTGGTTCGCCCATTATGTGCTNNTCTTGNGCACCAATGGCNATAAGTTGAACAACACCAGAAGACATTTATATTAATAAGAGGTTTAAATTATACGTGTGTGGCGCCCTGAAATTANTTGAAGGGCAAATTTCTTTTTTTGCAAACGAATNTAAAAANGAAAACGACNTCNCCNCATGCNGCTGCTCCACCNTCCTGTTTATCNAAATNGAANGTTAATCTATCNANTTTTCGNANTGGGCTATAATANTGTTGNATNATTGGATACTCGTTTNTGAANAANACAGCTTTTTGNGCACCACTACCNGCNTGCAATAAATGNTCGCAAATAATNGNNCCAAAAANACCNTTAANNTGGTTATCNNCTGAATCNTCGAGATCCTNTTTNCCACGTTGGGAAAAATTNCTTTTNAGTTNTTCNATNCCAATNTGTATACANCTNTGAGCATCACCTGTTGTGTTAATACTCGCGGCAACTAATTGTGCTTGNACGACATTTTCGAGTGGTGTTGGTAAAAAACANGTAAAATCTGTATTNTCTGAACCGTGATCNAANTTATCNANNATAACNGTNTGNTNTTCGTNTTCNAAATCNGGTAAAGTTGACTGGCTAGTCACTANNGCCATTTATATATACTGGAGATTTTACTTCATCTTGTATCCCGCTTGTGCNNCNACCAANTTTTGACCACCGCAAACACCNCCTCTACTATCCGAATANTACGAATCNTTGAGACANTCTTCCTTGGATTCGAGATCGAAGAGCGACCCTTCGTTNGNGGTTTCGATATCGACGGNCTGGTACTTACTGGTTCGCANGGCNGCNAGGGCGCATAAAATTGCAAAGACAANNACGATNGCCTTGAGNGTATTTTTGTTAGTGGAGTTGAGTTTAATCATTTGTATTGANCCAATATTTTTTTATTAAGTGCGTTAAAGAAATTATAATAGTTTCAATATAAAGATTAATATGGACGGTGAGATCATACTNAATNGGAATNANACGAANGTCATGAAACTTGACGATAACGAACANGCNTTGATGGATGAGATTGAAATTACAGTTCCNAGACCTCAGCCTGTAAAAAAGCAAATGCCTANNCGTATGGCTACACANTTTACNCCCCCAGAGACACAAACTTTCCAGGAAGANATAGATTCTTTNGCGAACCCGGATAAACAGACCAGACCTTCTGCTCCACCACCAGAAGAACCCGTTGATTACGGNGAGTACGANGATGTGGGTGAACCCGAACCAACGTATGAATACGGNGGTGGTGGNTACGAGGAAGAGAAACCATCNCCCGGGTATAAAACAATAGACGAGGAGAAGGCNGATCTTGTAAANAAANTTGGTCGATTAGAAAAAAAAGGGTTNACCGTGAATAAACGTTTGAANGNATATTCTCCCATAGACGAACTTAGAAANGAAGTTAAGCGAATTACGTATAGCATAGATGTTGATAAATCNATTAAATTTTCGAGACGTATGCTNGTGGCGTGTACAACAGGTCTTGAATTTTTGAATAAAAANTATAACCCGTTTGAAATTCAGCTCGANGGATGGTCTGANAACGTCATGGAAAANGTTGACGATTACGANGAGGTATTCGAAGAGTTATACGTAAAGTANAGAACGAAAATGCACGTTGCACCAGAAGTCAAACTCATAATGATGCTTGGTGGATCTGCGATGATGTTNCACNTGACGAATAGNATGTTTAAATCNGTCATGCCTAANATGAACGATGTTATCAAACAGAACCCAGGACTCGTTCAGAACATGGTTTCTGCNGTACAGAATACCGTTCCAAAGTCGCAACAACAGGCGNCGGGACCATCNACGGATGCNAANGGNAGACACGAAATGCAGGGNCCAGGTATAGACATTTCGAGTCTCATGGGTAATATTATGATGCCTCCNCAACCTTCCATGAGTACNACGAGTATNCCTCCAATTGATAATCCAATGAATGACGAAATTGATATNGAAGANGATATTTCGGANATAGCCGAACCACCAGCCGANANNANTAAAGGNAACGANAATGGTGATGATAGTGAAGTTAGAGAAGTTAAAGTTACCCAGACCAAATCAAAACGAGGCGGTGGTAANAAGAAAAAATCNGTNGAAATTAATTTGTGATCATAGTATAAATGATAGGGTATTGTCCTTTAGATGAGGAACCTATTGAGAGACCTTCTTGGCGTCAGGAGGTATCGGCCCCTCCGCCACCTCGGGTAGTGCGTCGTAGACAACGATCCTCCTTCCTAGGCGAAGACGATACCGAATGTAATTACGTTGTCATGTTTTTTATCGCGGGTGTTATTGCCCTCGCGATTATGGACTCACTTCCATCTAAAAAGTGATTAAACCATCTACCATCCTGTTTGTTCCAGCATGGTAAATGTGAATTTGTTTTTTTAATAATTATTATGCGTTTTCTAAAGCCGTTATGCGCGAGATTAAATCGGCGACTTGTGTTTCTAACGTTGAAACCTTTGTTTTTAACGATGCGTTATCGGTTTCGAGTGTTGTTATTTTAGTGTTAAGTTCTTGCGTTGCTTTTATGAGTATAGGTACAATTTCCTGTTTAATGCGATACGTGTTATTGTCTCCGTCATTCCTGACGAGTTCTGGAATTATAGGTTCGGCTTCTTGTGCAATTAAACCATAATGCGGACCGCCATTTGATACATCTTTCCACGTATATCTAACAGGTCGTAATTGAAGAATTTGACTCAAACCAACGGGTATATCTACAATGTTATCCTTTAGATTTCTATCGGATCTTTGACTTAACCCCGAATAAGACATACTCATACACAAAATATCCCAAGTAGCAATCCCACCACCCCACGATGGCCAATTCGAATCAGATGTTATATTTCCTGCATGTTCGTATACTCGAAATTTAGTTCTCCCAGAACCGCGAATGGCTTGTGCTACAACGTTACCCGAAGACGAGTTTAAATCCCAATTTTCACATAGGTCCCAACAATCACCATTACTATTATCTATACCCGCGGACCAACCGGCTGATCCTTCTATATCCCACGAAACATAAGGATTTCCACTACCACTACCATTTACTCGCACACCCATTACTGCATTTTTATTATTATCGGATTGGCGAACGTAAATACCATTCGAAGAAGGCCCTGTCCCTGTACTACTCGCATTTATATGTAAAGGTGCTTCTGGATCAGTGATTCCGTTTATTCCGACTTTCCCGGATTCTAGCGTAAGGTTATGAGTAACACCGGATGTGAGTGAGTTATTTTGTGTACTATCGCACACGTAAAAATCAATCGAGTTATCTGCAGCAGAAGAATTGTGTCTCGTTCGTATGAAATGTTTATACTGATCGTTTCCGTTCCAACCAAAAGTTATTTGTGGTGCATTAGCCGAAGCAGTATTGTCATCTCCATTTCGAACGAGTAGACCGCCATTTGTGGCGTTGAGTGTTCCAGCCACGTCCAAATACCTTTGTGGTGTTGTTGTCCCTATACCAACATTACCTGAGCTTCTATAAACATCTGACCCCGACGCTGTCCAAGCACCCGAACCACCACCAAACGATTGTACGACGCCGTTAACTCTTATATCACCCGTTAAGTTAATATCCCCGTCGATATCTAACGGGTAATGTGGTGTAAAGTTATTAATACCTAATCTACTTTTTACGTACGCATCCCCACCAACCGCTAATTTTTGTTGTGGCGGTCCCCAATTATACAAGTCTGTCGAACTGGCTGTATCTGGACTTCCGTAATATGATGCATTTTTGTTGGGGTAAAATGCAATATTACCAATGTATATATTTGTTGCACTATCTGATGATATACTTGAACCAACGTAAAATTTTTTACTATAATTACTTCCCTTGTCAGCAACTGTACCAGTCGTTGTTCTACTTTGTATGACGTCATTTACTCTTAGATATGTGTGCGCAATACCTGCACGCTCAACAGGATCGCTTATAATGTGTAAATGGTACCATTTATCTTTCGTGAACGTATACGCCGACGATGTACGAATTTGGTACTGTCCGAAATTCAATTGGAATCTATCACTCGTTATTTGAACTCTACACCCAGTTACACCAGAGGTAGATAAATCACCCATACCTATAAGTGTTTTTGTTGAGTATGTATTGTGATCATTTTGGAGTTTTATCCAAAACGATAATTTAAATCCACCTTTACCTGAATCATTACTGTCTCCGTATATTGTACCATCTTGACCAGTATTTAAAGAATAACTACTGGTAGTGTTTAAACTAATAGCACCTTCTGTTTCGTGGTAATTTATTGTACCTGTTATTGGTCCCTTTGTATTCCAACGTGTTGCACCTCCACCTACACCTCTATTCCATACGCAAACATTCGATACTAAACCTACTGAATTGTTTCCATCTTTAACGAGTGCAGATCTCGTATCGTATAAAATATTAAACGGAAATTTTTCTTTACCAAGAGTATTGTTTCCTCCGGTCCAACCTACACAAGCGCGTCTTCGCGTAAGAGAATCGCCTTCAATATCTAAAAGTGCTTGTACGTTTGCTTGACCACGTTCGTGTGAAAACGTCATTTCTGCATTTAATTTAAAATTACCAACAACATCCATTGTTAATCTTGGGTTATGATCGTAGTCTCCATCACCAGGCATATAATTATCTATACGGAATTCGTTTGATTTGAAACGAATCATATCGTAAGCATCTGAGTTTGTTTTTTTCCTAAATAAAAATTCTGACCAACCTTGTTGATGTATATCAGCATTGGATGGATCGTAATAGTATGCTCGGTTTTCTATTTCTGTAGCATCGTATGTATTATCGAAATACGTACCACCAAACGTTATCATTTTTCTGAGCGCATTTGTTGTGGATGGATCTGTAACGGAAGATGAATTGTTCGAACCTACTTTTATAGTGTCTGCGGTCATGTATCCACTAACAATTTCATTACCGGTAAACATCTTTGTTAGAGTGAAATGGAAAAACCGAATTCTATTATCCCCTTTATGACCGGATGCTAAGAGCTGACCATTTACCATAGAAGAACAATCCAGAGCGTTATTTCCAAGCCAGTTTATACCTGGTATTACTTCATACCAACCTAATCCGCTAAAATCAAATGTAAATACTGATCCAGTTCCACCTGACCCTTTTCTGGTAGATACTCCCATTCTATTTCCTTTATAATCTAGACAAAACTGTTTACCCATATGGTGCCTTGCGCTTCCTAATGTACTCCCTGGTGCTTTAGCCCACGTATTAGCCCCTGTTATGTTATACCCGTCTATTCTACCATTCTCCATACCTGAATATTTACCTGCCATACTATAATACGGTGAACCTACTGCTAATCTTGAACCATCTAATGCTATTTGTACACATGCTCCCGCCGCTGGAAATCCAAACGCGTGAGAAGGTTCATAAGATGCAGGCATGTGATCCGTATCATCTTCTGTATATCCTTCTACTACATCGCCGTGTTGTGAAATTATACTAGAACCGTGTGTACTTGTATCCCAACTCAAATCACTTCGAGACGTTTTAAAACACATGACGTGTCCTAATTGTCTATGTGCTCTGGTTGTTGAGGAGTCATTTCTTGCATTAAATGGTGATACGTCTCTATAACATCTAAAAACTGAAGGGCTTCCGCCTCCTACATATGTTACGTCTGATGGAGTAAGAGTACCTACATGTGATCCGGGTGCGCCTACGGCTAAAAATTCTCCAAATCCCGATAAGTGTACGGAATGTCCAAAACGTACGGACGCAATTGAATGTGGTACTCGTAGATAAATTAAACTACTTGTCCCAGCATATTCATTATTGTTACTATCAAGTAGATATTGTTTACCTGAACTTTCGTATATCGTGTTATAGAAATCACTCGTGGACCACGTTCTAGTGTATACACTTGACCAAGTATTAAACGCGGTCCCTGATTTTTGGTAAACGTATACTTTGTTTTCGCCGGGTGCACCAACGGCAACGTGATTGCCTATATCACAAGATAACGATACAGACCAACCAAATAGTGAACTACCTGTACCTGATATAGTATCGTAATCATAACTACCCCAATTAGAAGACGAAGACGTATCTTTATATAAATAGACCTTGTTATTACCTGGTGCTCCTGCAGCTATAATATCACCATCCCACGAAAACGATACGGAATTACCCATGTTATCATTCGTATTTCCGTTAATTGTTGTTTCTGTTGACCACGTGTTAGAACTTTCTGTATATTTATAAACTTTAACAAAACCGGCATTTACATTTGATCCTACGAGTAATTTTGAGTTATCAAAACTTAACATCATAGACGTGGCTGCAATACCTGTTATATCAGGTCTTGGTATATCACCTGAATTAAATGTTGATGCCATTTAATATCAATTTATATTTTAAAAATTGTTATATTGCGATTGATCGTACTGGTCTTTCTGCAACGACCATAGATTCTTTAACATTTAGTGATGTAACGTTTATGGTATCTGCGACTATTTTACCGCCTCGAGGAACTGTTAATACTTTACCTACGTATAAGTCTCCTTCGTTATATCCATTACCTCTCACTATAATAACATCCCCCGTTGACGTTTCTTGGATACTCACGACCGTCCCTACCGAAAGTGTGTTTGTTGATGTAGTATTCGATATACCGTTTAGTCCGGTTGATGTTGTATCCGACGTGACGATATTACTCATTTGTAATGTTCCCTTATTCGAGTTGAATTTTAAACTTGTATTTACTTTTACGGCTTGTCCATTACCCGTAGAATCTGTTGTAAACAATGGGAAACATTCTGTATCGGTGGATTCTGTTGTTGTATCTACTGTATTACCACCACTAGAAGCTACATCTGCCCAACCTAATGATGTAATGTTACCAGAATTATCGGTTATCATTTTTAGGTATTGTGATGCATTTGAACCAGCTTTACTAATCACACCAAGTCCTGTTGCACTCGTTGCGTAAATCATATCACCTGTATTGTAAGGAGTATTACCTCCTCTACCAGTACCGCCCTTGGTTGTAGGTACGGTTGGTAATCTAGCGGATGATATATTACCCGCAAGCTCACTTGCAGGAATATTTGTGAGATCCGCACCACTACCACTAAATTTATTAGTCGCCGTTATAATAGATCCTGATATGGTATCTGCCGTTATAGTGTTCGACCCCGCTATTTGACCGTAAATGTTAATCATATTTGTACCAATACCCTGTATTAACGGTGTTTCTATATGATTTGTACCCTTTGTAGTACTTCCTGTTATGGTACTTCCCGATATAGTGTTCGACCCCGCTATTTGACCGTAAAAGTTAACCATTCCATTTGTACCAACACCCTGTATTAACGGTGTTTCTATATGATTTTCGCCATATATTGTATGACCATATACGTGTTTATTCGTACCCGATTCGTTTAATTGACCTACCAATTTACTACCGGTAGCACTACTTGCTTGTATAATTTTTCCGTATACGTTTTTACTCGTACTACTCGTGTTTACAACACCGTCTAAGTGATCTCCGAGTATAATTTTACCGCCATTTATATTTGTGGTTGTACTGTTATTTGTAAAATCGACCACACCCGTAAAATCTGGATTAGCTGATAAAACGTTATTACCTGTACCAGTTTTAGTAGAAGTACCCGTACCACCTTTACTTTCAGGTACGACTGGTAGACGATCCGTGCCTAATGTACCCGTATTAAAATAAGCAACGCTCCCATAGAACCCAGCTGCAGTTATCCTTGCATTACCGTCGCGTTTTACTATTGAATTGTTACTTGCAGAAGCATCAGAAGTAACGTTCCACGTGACTGCTCCCGCCCCTGTATAATTACCACCGGTTAAATCAGTCCCTGGTATGTGTGCGTATGGGTTTGCAGAACCTACTTGAGAAACATCCGCCCATTGGGGTGCGCCTCCAGAAACGCATTTAAGAAACCAACCGGATGTTGTTGCGTTCGATACTAATTTGCTAAGTACACTACCTCCAGATGCGTATATTATATCACCCGTCGAATACGAAGTTATTCCGGTACCGCCTTTTCCGGCACCTAAATCTCCCGTAATACTCGAATCGTTTAGTTTAAGTGCGAGTTGTCCACTTTCAAATGCTAAACCACCATTACTTTTGAGATTGACTTTGAGTTCGCCAGAATCTATAGCTAATCCGTGGTTCGATTTGAGATCGAGCGATAACGCGTGTCCTATATTTTCACCCGACGTACCACCCGTACTTTGTATACCATCACCTCCCGATATTGTCGATACGTAATTACCGGTCGTGTGTGTTCCCAATGCAATTAGATTGTTTAGTGTATTTGTTCCCGTACCACCTCGTGAAACAGTTAATGTTCCAGAACCTATATTACCCGCGTTAAGAGATGATAATCCTGATCCATCACCGGAATGACTTCCCGAAAAGGTACCACCCGTAATTGTTCCGGATAAGGTTGGACTTGCACTCATAACAATGTTCCCCGATCCGGTTTTCGAGGATAATCTATCGTTGCTAAGTGTTCCGGAACTTATATTGGACGCGTTAAGAGATGATAACCCCGATCCATTACCGGAATGTGTTCCCGAAAAGGTACCACCCGTAATTGTTCCAGATAAGGTCGGACTTGCACTCATAACAATGTTCCCTGATCCGGTTTTTGATGATAATCTATCGTTGCTAAGTGTTCCAGAACTTATATTGGATGCGTTAAGAGACGATAATCCTGATCCATTACCGGAATGACTTCCCGAAAAGGTTCCGCCCGTAATTGTTCCAGATAAGGTCGGACTTGCACTCATAACAATGTTCCCCGATCCGGTTTTTGAGGATAATCTATCGTTGCTAAGTGTTCCGGAACTTATATTAGTCGCGTTAAGAGACGTTAATCCAGAACCGCTTCCGGAGAATGTTCCACCCGTAATTGTTCCCGAAAGTGTAGGACCGGCGCTTAACACAAGGTTCCCCGACCCGGTACTCGAAGTAACTCCGGTACCGCCTCGCGAGACGGGTAAAGTCCCGTGATCTATTTTAGCCGCATCTAGACCGGTTACGTGGTATCCACCTCCGTTAAACCCTGTTGCGTATACGTTTCCGACTACACGCACGTTACTCGCCGTAGTTAAAGAGGTTGTCCCGTGGTTAAAACTGACGACTTGTGTCGTTGCGTTTCCCGTGTTTGTTATATCCTGAAGTCCCGCAGTTGCCGCTGTATTTGCTAAACACCCGCCGTCGCCATAAAATATATTCGCGGTAACGTTACTCGTTCCGTATAAACCTGCTCCGACGAAAACGTTCCCCGTTGTTTTGATTGCTGTTACACTATTTGTAAAATTGGTTGTTTGGTTTGTTGAATCTCCGGCCGTTGTAACTTGTTGTAGCGTACCCACAGAACCTCCGACACCTGGTATGTTTGTTAATAAACTACCATCGCCTATATATTTAGCGCCATTTATGAGTTCTATATTAATGGATGCTACGTTACTGTTTTCTAGGGCTTCCTGGAGTGTAGATGCTGATCCACCTCCACCACCCGTGTACTTTTGTACATTACGTCCAGAGTCGCAACCTGGCATTCTTACAAATACGTGTGATAAAAATTTAGATGTTTATGAAACATTCGCCTTTTTTAAACGGTGTTTCTTCTTGTGGTTTATTTTTTCTGGGTATATCGAAACCACCTTGTTTGTATATTTTGAGTCGTTTATGGTACATGGCGTGACATATAGACCATTGGTCAAATATATCGTAAATGTGTGGGTTATTCTTCTTACCTTTAGTTTCGCGCATGATTCTTCCTATGGATTGAACTATATCCGATTTAGGGGTCGCTAAAATAACCGTATCGAGTGAAGGTATATCGAGACCTTCGTGTGCTTGACTGAACGTGGCAAATATTATTTTCTTTTTACTCGATTCTGTCAAGTCTGCTTCTTTCATACCACCCATGTACAAACCCGACGTTTTCTTAAAACTTTGGTGTAGTACTTCGCAATGGTGTCGACGATCGCTTAAAACGAGAACTTGCCGCGTTGTTTTGGAAATATCCTTAATAATTTGTGCAATAACTATATTTCTTTGTCGATCTTCCGTGAGTTCGGTAATCATGGTCGCTAACGAAAGTTTACCGAAACGTGTACACGGTGGTGGGTCGTGGTATCTATCGCATTTATACTCGATTGGGAAAACCTCGACTTGATCCTGATTTTTTCGTTCGACCGAAAAAAAGGTCGGTCCCATGAACCAGTGTAAAACTTTTGTGAGACCGTCTTTACGTGTTGGTGTTGCAGATAAACCAAAAACGTGTTTTGGACACATTTTGAATAGAGATTGTGAAAATACTTTCGCGCATATGTGGTGTGCTTCGTCTACAATAAGTGTTCCTATATTATCAAAATCACCGAACGAGTACTCTTTGAGTGATAAGGATTGGAGCATTGCAATGACGAAATCACATTCCGTTTCTTTCTTATCTTGTTGTACAATACCTATAGATGCACCTGGACAAAATTGTTGGATCCTTTCTTTCCACTGATTTGCTAAAAACTCTTTATGAACGACTATCATGGTTCTGTATCCGAGTTTACACGCTATCGCCAAAGCAACGGTTGTTTTGCCAAAACCGCATGGAAGTGAAAGAACACCGTGCCCTGCCTTAAGTGCCGCCGCCATAGCATCGTTTTGATGTGTTTCGTCACGAAGTTTTCCATTAAATTTAGCGTTTATTTTAATTGGCTCGGGACGACGATCTTCTTTTGGTGGTCCTATTTTATCTTCCCCGTAAAAACGAGGTACACATAAACCGGATTTAGCCTTTCTGAATACTTTAAAGGGGGGTGGTGGAAACCCAAATTCCGTGTTTACGACAGCACGAACCGTGAGTTCTTTTTTTATTTCCTGTGAATCACCTGTAATGTATCCAGAGCGAGTAAGACTCATTTGTTACTATTAGTTTTTAAACTTTATATACTTCAATACCCACGAATACCCACTATGTTCGTGTGCGTTCCAAACACCATTGAATTGAATTTCTGTAATAACAGTATCACCTTTTTTTAATGATTGAACTGGTGTATCACCATCAACGTTACACATGACGCGTCTATACCTGAACGGAACCTTAACTTTTAAAACGTTACCTTCGAGTGGGTCGTCCATTTTGTTTGGGAACAAAATCACGTCCGATTTATGATGATGTAATTCTCTAATATAATCTCTCACTTTATCCGGTAAACTAATTCTTAAATATTTTTTTTCGTTATATTCGTACATTGGTTCGTACACGGTTGCTTGAACAGGTAAAGTCATTTTAATATTATTCTAACTAAATCTATAAGTATTTTTTTATAATTAATATTAGGATGGCACTATGTTTATCATCGAAAATGCCTATAAAAATACCCTCCAAACAGAAGTCTAAAACATGGAAGTTTGCGGGTGAGTATTTATTACGGAAGCAGTTTCAAACAGATCAGGCTGATTTTGGTAAATGGACGAGGGATCAGATAATTGAACTTGGACCTACGTTTGTTAAGATAGGTCAAATTGCATCTTCGCGCGTTGATTTATACCCTTTAGAATTTACACAACAACTCGAATCTTTACAGGATAACGTACCACCTATTGATAAAGGTGTTGTCCGGTTAATGGTTAAACCTCATTTAAATAGTAATGCATTTTCATATTTTGATTACGAACCGTTTAAATCTGCAAGTATAGGTCAAGTACACAGGGCGAAATTATCGACGGGTGAAGAGGTTGTTGTGAAACTTAAACGACCAAATATATACAATATAATGAAAAATGATACAGATAATATAAGACAAATTGTTGAGTTTCTTGAAAAAATTGGTATAGATACAGGTACAAATACGGGGTACGTTCTCGATGAATCTATAGATTTTTTATTAGCGGAATCGGATTACGAAAAGGAAATAGATAATGCAAATAGGTTTAGAAAACGTATGAAAAAAATAAAGTGGATGAAAGTACCAAAGATATATACAGAAATATGTAATGAAAACATGATAGTTATGGAATACGTTCCTTCGGAAAAACTCGATAGTATAAGTGATTCGCGTGTAAATAAGAAGAAAGTGTGCGAAGCACTTCTTAATTCGTATGTTATTCAAACCATGGATAAGGGCTTTTTTCACGCCGATCCTCACCCGGGTAATTTAGGTTTTTCTGGTAATGGAAAACTTGTTTTTTATGATTTTGGACTTGTTATTGACATTTCTGATGAAATGAAGGAAGGATTTAAGGAAATGTTTTTACACATAATAAATAAAGATACGAAAGGTATCGTTGATGTACTCATACGTTTGAAAGTTATTTTACCGACGACAAAGGATACGAGTGATATTGAACTCTTTTTCAAAACAACACTCAATTATCTCGAAACGCTCGACGGTAATAATCTTAAGGATGAAATACTAAGCGACGATACTTTACTCAAATTGGCACAAGAAAAACCGTTTATCATACCAACATCGTTTGTGTATCTTGCAAAAACGTTTTCTACTATCGAAGGTACGTGTGTAAAACTCGATCCAAACTTTACATACATAGAGTACCTTGAACCTATACTCAGAGACCAGATTTCGGATGTTATAGACGTAGGTAGCATATTTTCAACTGCAACAGAAATGCCTACTCGTGTAAAGAATATAAGTACCGCGGTTTTGGGTATGGAAAAATCGCGCGCGTCTATGAAACGTTCCATAGAAAGAACTCGTAAAGAAATGAGGTACGTGCAATACAGTGTTTTATCGGCTGTATTTGCAGGTAACTTGTTAGATCAATACAAAGAGGTATCTATATTTTTATCCTTACTTAGCCTTGATTTAGCATTTAGGGCTTTTCGTAAAAATCAATAGATGTAGTTTCTGTAGTTGGTGTATTTTTACACTGTTTTTGTGTGGAAAAGAACTCCTTGTGTCTTTCGAACAAATTCTTGGAACGTTCAACTTCGTCTTGAGCTATTTCTTTTAACTTTTCTTTCATAGTATCTATTTCTCCATCTCTTTGTTTGCGAAGTTTTTTACCAAACTTCTTAAATTTCTTTTGCGTTGACGCAAAATTAGCCGCGACTGTGGAAAGTGAAAACATTATTATTTACTTATTATTACCTGATATTTTATTTAAAGATTAACAAAAATATCTTTCAATAACTTCTTTTTGATCGTGGTATTTAGATATAGCATCGAGTTCAATTTCTATGGCTTCAATGATATTGGAGTGTTCTCCTATACCTGCGGGGTTCATTAAATATACTTCGACGTTCGCGCGATGTTTTTCAATCATACCTTCTGCGTGTTTGATTAATGCTTTTAATAATTGTTCTCTCATTATATAGATTAATTATTTCAATTCTTTAATTAAATCACTTATACTTTTATAGTACCGTTTGAGATCTTTCATGAACCGTTTATTCTTTTCGAGATCTTCGTCGACCTTTTTATTCTTATAAACGTACGCTAAGTTTGATTTTGAGTACTTGGTTCGTTTTTGATTCTCGTTAGGTTTCCTCGGTACGAGTTTCTTATCCTTTTTCGCAACGCGTTGCATGGGTTCTATGCGTTTCGTAAAACTAATAGCTTGCATAACTGTATCGGCAAGATCGTCCTTTTTCTTAGACGCGTTAAATATAGGTATCCAATGTGCATTAACCGTATTGTTCCATATAAATTGTTGGCACCTTTCTATCGATGCCTTTTTACGTTTGTTATACATAACCTTACCCGGACCCGCAAAATCGGGTATTTTGAACCGCGCATCGTAAATGATCGTTTCGGCTTTTGGGTTACGTATGATAAAATAGGCGTGTAAGAAATGTTCGACTATTTTCATTTTTCTATTTTTATCGGGTTGTTTCTCAATGAGAACCGTATCAGCTTTTAAAACCCATGGTTTATCGTCTAAATGGTTTCTCATGGAAACAAATAAGCCGTCTTTATGTTCAGGGGGTACTCCGGATACATCCCACTGAACAATAAGATTGGACGTTTCGTCGAGCATACACATTGCGAGATTGCGTATACCGACGTCAATACTTAATATCATTAACTTAAAGGAAAATTACTTCTTTAACTAGTTTATTTTATCGCTTCATTGCGGCCAATTTATTAAACCCAGCGCCCATTGCCTGTCTTCCACCTTTTGATTTTGACATCGTCATCCCCGCCA
>PBRN01000202.1 GCA_002725955.1 Pseudobdellovibrionaceae bacterium | reverse complement strand
ATAAGCAAAAGCGTTCAGAAATTTCGAAAATAGAAAATAAACTACGCTCAAGAGAACAGGCTATCGAGAAAAAGCTTGGGATTCTAGATAATAAAGAATCGAACCTAGAAAAAATGACCGGCCACTTAAACGATGAAGAGCAACGTTATAAGAAGCTAATTACAGAATGCGAAGACAGCCTTGAACAAAATAGAAAAACGCTAGAATCGATAGCCAGCCTTTCTCAACAGGAGGCCAAGAAAGAATTAATTAAATCACTCGAAGGCCAAGCTAGATCTGAAGCAAAGGATACTATTAAAGAAATTGAAGAAGAAGCTCAGCTAGAGGGCCTGAAGCGGGCACAGTCAACCGTCAGCTTGGCCGTACAACGAGTTTCTAGTGAATATGTTAACGACTCAACAGTCACAGTGGTCGGCCTCCCTAATGATGAAATGAAAGGAAGAATTATTGGCCGAGAAGGTCGGAATATTCGAGCAATTGAGCAGGCAACAGGAGTGGACCTGATCATTGATGACACCCCAGAAGCCATCATTCTTTCCTCATTTAACCCGATTAGACGAGAAATAGCTAAGATCGCTTTGAATAAACTGATTGCAGATGGTCGAATTCACCCAGCTAGAATTAGTGAAACGGTTAAGAAAGTCACTGACGAGTTTGAACAAGTTATCCTAGAAAATGGTGAACAAGCTGCGTTTGACATTGGTATAACCGACCTGCCAACTGCTCTACTAAAACACCTAGGTAAACTAAAGTATCGAACAACAGGCAGACAAACCGTTCTACAACATTCACTCGAAGTCGCCCATATCTGTGGGATTATGGCCGCAGAAATGTCAATTGACGTGAAAAAAGCTCAAAGAGCTGGCCTCCTTCATGACATCGGCAAATCGGTGGACCAAGAAATAGAAGGTCATCATGCTGAAATTGGTCAAGAGCTATTAAAAAAGCATAAAGAGTCCGACGAATTGATCAGCGCCATAGGAAACCATCACTCCGAACACGAAGTCTGTGCGGATATGCTAACAACTATAGTTCATGCAGCCAATACACTTTCTGCAAGCAGGCCTGGAGCACGCCGGGAACTACTCGAATCATATGTAAAGCGACTTAATGACATGGAAAAGCTCGTGTATGACTTCGAAAAAATTGAAAAATGCTTTGTCATCCAAGCAGGAAGGGAAATAAGAGCGATCGTTTCTCCATCAGGGGTCAGCGATGAAGAAGTGGTAGACCTTTCCCGAAATATCGCCTTTAAATTACGGAGTGAAATGACAATCCCAGGCCAGGTAAAGGTTACTGTGCTTAGAGAAAGTCAGCATGTAGATTATGCCAAGTAAACATCTGCTGGTATTGTGTGAAAAAAAGAATACTCTTAGGGGATAACAGTTATAGAGGGGCTTTGTTGCATGTTTAGGCAAATAAATTTTCAGACTCTTTTGCAAACCGCTCTAGTTTTGACAGCCATAGTGTCAACTAAAGCTTCCGCAATATTCGTAGATGGCAAAGGACACTATTCCTTAATTGGAGAAACAAGAAAAAACCCCGGATTTAGCGCCAAAACTGGCGAATTCGCCGCTATTTTACAAAATTTCCAGCTCGAAGCAGAAGTACGATCCAGTGACAAGCTCAGCTTTTTCTTAGAGTTCGGTATTTTCCCCGATAAGAGATCTGCCTATTTGGGTGACAAATCGATTGCTAAAGACTGCAACGCCACCACCACCTCCGGTGGCACAACAACTGTAAGTAACTCCGGTAATGCATCTGACTGCTCAAACCGCCTGACTCCATCAGGAGAACCAAGATACGAATCGCTAACTCCTAGAATCCAAAAAGCCTATGCCCAANATTGCTTTTGAAAAATGCTTGTTAACAGCAGGGCGCCGNGGGCGNGATTGGGGTCTAGGCATATTTTTAAACGATGGAAGAGGNNCTTTCGACACGGATTCNTCGGTTTTTGATGGNGTTTCNTGCAACCTAAATATTCAGAAGTCACAAACNCTNGGTATGTCANTTGGTTATGANAAAATAACTGAAACAGCTTACGGCAATATNGAGGAAACANTNGCNACNCCNCCNACAGGAACCGGAGCNACTTCTAAATCTGATGACTTAGATCAAATATATTTTACGATTGAATATAANGATAGAAATTCAGGGACAGGNTCTTCATTAACCCAACAAATTGGNATCTATTTTGCNAATATCGTCAGTTCAGCGCCAGCAAGTACTACTTCNACTCCTATTTATATTGATACCGATATAAAATTTGCTGATCTCTATCTAGGGTTTTTCTCGGCCAATTGGACCCTTAAAAGTGAGTTNCTCTTTAGGCTTGGTCGCTCAGCTGATCCNAACTGGGCTAGATTAGGTGGNNCACGNAGCAATGGCCAACTTGTAACNAANCGACTGCAAGCTCTGGCATCNGCNGGTTCTTTTGAATATTATCTATCAAGATCAGGCAGNATCGTCGGCCCAGAATCATTTCGACAAGGCAATGCTTCTAGTCANTCAGTNTTTGTAGATTATTCCTACGCTCCTGGAGATAGCGACGGATACTTGACNGGCTTAGATAATCAAAATCAAACTAATCGGACTAACACAGNGGCNGANGCAGTAGCATTTCATCGAAATTATAAACCAGCGTTGATTCTTTTTAATAGCCANCCTGCTCAAGATAANNTGAGNNTNGATGGCATATATGACCCNTCTAGAGTNATGAANGCATCCGTAATGAGTGNNGGCTATCGNTACAAAAGCCTTCAATCTGGNGACATTGAAGTNAAAATTATCAATGCNTCTTTGGCTAAGACAATGCCGNCTGAACTGAAGGCTAATTATGCNANCTCCNNTGACAAGCCTGTAGGNTATGGGGGCANCGCACTCGNNACTGAAATAGANGTAAGNTGGAANANGCACTTCGGCAAAGAAGTTACAGTGGGAGTGGCTGGTGGTTATGCAATGGTTGGCAATGCTTTCCANAATGATAGCAGCGATAGNGCAGCTGATGTCTCTGTAATACAGACTTGGGCNAATTTTAACTTTTGATAACAGGNAGTTAANNTTAGTAACCCAATCGNACCAANTGNAACCNGCTAAAAATATACCTACCAGTAATNCATTAAGATATCTGAATNAGGCATCTCGGAAAAAGAGNTGCTTATCCATGTTAGAGCAAGGATGACCGAGTCAGATGGAAACCAAAAAAATGTCAAACCACANACTAAGTAAANCCATAAAACAAATTACTATACTTGCAGCGATGAATCTCGCTGTGATACCGTCTGGCTGCGGCCTCAAAACTTTNCCGAGATCCGACGTTAAAGATCTCCGACCNAGCATTCCATTAANAANTAAAGCNGCCAAACCACTTAAGAAAAAAGGTGAAATANAAAACAAAAGNAANCGGAGCAATCAGAATGACCTATAGTGATCCTATCTCGGGTATTTGGACAGCAATAGCAACTCCNTTTTTGAAAACAGGAGAGATTGATTGGCAGGGGTTTGANGCCTTATTAGAAACTCANAGGNCTGCAGGTATTGACGGGGTTGTAGTCTCNGGAACTACAGGAGAAGCTCCNACTCTNAGCATACAAGAAAANCTTTCACTGGTGCGNAAAGCAAGAGCCATTTTACCCGANTGCATNCGTATTATGGCTGGCACNGGGAATAATAATACCGGCCAAAGCGTTGAACTNTCAAAGCTNGCNGTNGACGCTGGAGCNGACAGCCTACTNATAGTTACACCACCATACAATAAGCCTAATTTAGANGGCCTNAAGACTCACTTTTCCATGATTGCCAACGCAATATCAGCCCCTATTTGCCTCTATCATGTTCCAGGTCGAACTGCNCTATCACTATCAGCGNACGAAATGGCNTCTATTTGCAAAATTGATTCGGTCCAAGCCATAAAGGAAGCTAGTGGCGATATNAGNTTACTAAATAGCACAGTGAATAGTTCAAAANTTCCCGTGCTATCNGGCGATGATCCAACCTTCTTAGCGAGCTTNGCNGTNGGGTCTNATGGCGTCATAAGTGTNATAACTAATATATTCCCTGAAGAATTTATTNGATTACGATCTTTTTTTCTCCAGGGAGATCATCAGANGGCTCTNAAAATTCATAATGCNCTACTCCCTGTGATCGATATGATGTTCTGCGAGCCAAATCCAGCCCCATTAAAAGCNGCNCTTNATATTAGNGGAATATGCGCCGATTATCTGAGACCGCCTCTTGTTTCNGTAACAAAAGAAAATTATCTAAAGATAGAAAAAATCATGGACCANGCTCAAANTGAGCTAAAGGATATTTTAACATGAGTCATTCATTAAACACTTGGGTTAATGGACTATCAGGACGTATGGGCAGTACGGTTCAAAAGAAAATATTAGAGAGTGAAGGCNACACCTTCACCGGCGGCAGTGGTTCAGAAGGGATTTATAGCATCACNTCTGAACAATACCTATCTAGCAAGGAAGTCAATGAAGATNTTTTTGCAGGTACTGACTTAATCATCGACTTTTCAGTACCCGAAGGAAACTTAGAATTATTGAAAATGCTTAAAAAGNACCAGTGCCGATCAAAAGCGATTCTTATTGCATCTACCGGNTTGAAGCGAGAACAACGNGATCAGTGGAAGGAATTTGCAGTCACTAATCATTGCTCNGTTCTTTTCGCACCGAACACTAGTTTAGGTATTTTACTGACTTTACAAAGTTGTTTAGCTGTAGCTCAGGGGGTAAGAGGTAAAAACTTTGATATCGAGTTAATCGAGTCNCACCACAAAGGCAAAATTGATTCACCTAGTGGTACAGCTAAGTTNATNAGTGAGGCGTTAGGCAACCAAGAAAATCTTGACCCCGTATTTGAAAGACGAGGAGCGCGNAAAGANAGCGAAATCGGTGTGTTTGCATTACGAGGCGGATCAGTTTTTGGTGAACACACNATCCATTTCATGGGNCAATCAGAGGAAATTAGCATTTCCCATAAAGCACTTTCTAGAGACTTATTTGCTGAAGGAGCCCTNGTGATGGGACGATGGCTGAACCAACAGGAAAAATCAAGCCACTATAGCCTGCTAGATATCAAAATAGAAAATATAAAATAAATCTTTCTTGCTCAATCTCATTGTGGATAATGCTAATGCCAGCCCATCAGGTTTTTCACTGATTTAGGTAATTCCGGCCTTAGTAAAAGCTCAAAAATAGATCGGGTCTCTCTATTTTGGCNGTCTAATCCGAGTAACTTTTCGTACTTTTCCAGCACCTCAAGACTCTGGCTTGNATCAGCGANTTTAGATTCAACTTCTATACACCTAATTGTTACACCNCGANAATCTGCCATATAATATACAACTTCACATTCAGCTCCTTCGATAGCCCATAACTTCTTATTTATTGATCCTTCAAACAAGATATTTAATGGNCTNAGAAANCCCCGGACAAAATGAAGCTGGGANCCCGATAACTGAGATAACTTCAAGTTAATCTCCAGTCGCGATTCGCTATCTTTCTCAACACTTTTGATAGAGAAGTCCTGAATTTTATCATCAAATCGATGGCGATATAGGTAACCTTTAGAGCTTGCAGTTACAAAATAGGTATCGACNACAGCCGATTCCACTTCTGCTCCTTGCATTACTCCCCTAACTGAGTCCTTGAATCCTTGCTCATCAAAGTTGTCCGCAACCAAAAACTTATGCTCGATCTCAGCAAAGGCAGGATCTACCGGAACCATTNGAATCCTCTCATCTTATTTAGTTATTTTAAAATGAATCAAGTTTCTAAGTGATAATGTAATACTATCCAAGGTTAAAGAGAACAAGGAGGTGGNACCNAGAAATTTTGATTTATTCAAAAAGATCAGCACANCGCAAAANATAAGCTTAGCATANNNTTANTATTCAGAAATTACACAGCAAAGTAACGGTAGTACTCANCTGTCGATCATCNACNTCAACNTTTCGATCTCTAAAAAANCCCCNATAGTAGCCGTAAAGATCCTGTCTTATCTTAAGNCTCTTTGACAANNTATATTCACTTCTNAATCNCAGCCANGATTTTTTGACNGGTTTATANCTGGGGGACAAATTNCCATCGACAACATTGTAAATTGGAATATTATCAAATCCATACCACCCTTTTAACTCAAACAGCATGCCTCTNCCTGATCTTGGTTTAATACCAATACCCAGCATACTCACAGAATATACCCTNGCAGCATAATCTTCTTGATCATTAACATCTCGGCCAAGAGCCAANAGCTTTTCTCTGCTATCCCTAGTCAAATCAGTTGGATCAATATANTGACGGGAACTATANGATTCAGCCCATANATCCGTTCCNACGAANAGNTTCAGCCTTGATCTCCCTANAGATGTCGGCCAAANCAACAGGGGAGAAAANCCNATNGTATATGTCGTATCNTATANCNCTTTTAAATCTTCCGGNTCAGTCCANGGTAGTTTGTTCTGCAAATAAACAATAATCTGNCCATATTTNCCATACCAAGGATAATAATCCAGCTCCACNTCTGTTCTTCTTTCGGTAACCTGCTGTGTCTTAGGTNTCTTGACCAANCCTGAGGTNACAAANACGTTTANCGACCCATTGTANANCCAAGAACCCGCNTTTATNCGNGCCTCNACATAGGGCTTTTGAACGACGTCACCATNATTATTGAGCACGAAGGGATTGTAATGCCTAAGCTCACCCCTACCCCATAGTTGGTATGCTTGAGGTGCCTTTTTTGAAACTATCTCAACATCAAGTTGCGCTTCTATATCACTAGAAGCTGCTATACCCAATAATATCTGCGGAAATACGACCAATGCCAATGAGAACAGAGCACTATTAATCCAAAATCTCATCTATCCTCCAATGGATAAATCACACAATGGTCTGCACCGTAAATAGATTACTGGCATCTTTACCGACCGAAGAAAGGGTTACAGATACAAACACGATTTTATCACCAGTAACAAGCCACTCTTCTCTAACTAGTTTATCATTGATTAACTGTAAAATATCATCTGTTTGGGGCGTCTCCTCCAACTTAACAGCAACCACTCCCCTCACTAAGCGCAGCCTTCTGCATACTTGGTCAGACAATGTAACCGCAATAATTGGAATTGATGTCTTATATGATGCCAAATGCAAAGCTGTATTGCCAGCTTTGGTTAAGCAAACAATCGCCTGCGCTTTATTCCTCTGCGCAGTCCTATAGGCACTCATCGTTATACAGGCGAGAATATCTGTTACTTCAGGATCATGTTTGACCCAATTGGAATCATGGTCTTCGCCCATAGACTCAGCATCTACAATAGTCTTAGATGCGAGCTCCAAGCCCCTAACAGCATATTTGCCTCTAGGTAACTCGTCAGAAAGAACGACACCGTCAGCACCATCAAAAACGGCATTAGCTATATCCGAAACCTCGGCCCGCGTTGGAGTTGCATTATGCCTCATACTCCATAATATATCGCTTGCGACCAGCACAATTTTGGAATGGTCATTGCAGAGCTGTATGATCTCCTTAGTCATCATTGGAACCTTAGCAGGGTCGCTATTTAAGGCTAAGTCAATCCTAGAAATAAGAACACCCTTAACCAAGGGCAGGTAATCCAAAAGATGATTCGCAACATACTCTGTCTCTACCCTCAAAAAGATCCAAGGCGCCACCCCCTTACAGTCCAGGTCGCCAACCACTTTTTCAAAACTAATCGGCTTTTCCGTTGCAGGGATAACTAGAAAATCTACGTTAGTGAGATCCAAAGGTTTTAAATCTTTTAATAGCCTTTCTGAAGAAGGGTACTTTCTAGTGCCCGGGACGTGTACTTCCATATCAGGGGTCACACTCCCCCCTTGAATCACTTCAGCCTCAATAGAACCATCACCAATGTTTATTGGTTTCAAAACAACCGAACCGTTACCAAAATAAATATCGCAATTTGAAGCAAATAAATTACTCCAGCTTTCTACTGAAATAATTAAATCGCCATCACCATCAGTATCCGTAATTGTGACTTTTTGACTAAATTTTAGCTCAAGTGGATCCTTAAGGTTTTTAATTGACCCTGTGCTTCTGGCTAAAAGTTCAACCATAATACTGGAATCATTATTCAGTTTCTTCAGCTTACCGCAAAAATCGGATAACTTAGCTAAGCCCTGAGCATCAGATACTAATCGTAATGTTTGACGCTCCTGCTTACTGATTGTGTTAATTAATTGATCATTAAAGCTTGATGTACCAAATGACCATACAACAGTTGTTTGAATATCTCGTACGGGAAGCATAAGTATATACTAATTATGTTCTTGGATAAGTGTCTGACCCATCTTCACTTTAAGAGGCTGGTCACTCTGTAGAATCTTGTATCTGCCGGCCGCAGTTTCGTCAAATACCACAACTGCGGTTGAGCCCAACATAAAAGTACCCAACTCATCACCCGTTTTGATGGCCACGGGTTTTTCCAGGATAAAATGCTGAAATTTTTTCTTTGCAGAAAAATCATTAGTTGCAAAATCACTAAGATGGGGGGTCTTAATCCTTCCCACATTCAAAGCCCCAACCATTGCAACATG
>PBRN01000201.1 GCA_002725955.1 Pseudobdellovibrionaceae bacterium | reverse complement strand
TCACGCCTTATTTAAGTACCTAATTTTATTAATCTACACTAAAATGACGCTGCGACCAGAATTTTCAACTCAAAAAAAAAATTGAATAGTCATATATTTCCAACACCTTAGATGAACACATCAAGAATATACTCCTGCCTGCCGATAAAAGACCTTGGGCGAGTATGATTTCAGTTAATTCCAGGAGAATCTCTTTTGAAGAAGCTACCCATAATATTGTTGATGATGTTCATTTTAACTACGTTAGGCTGTAATCGAGATAGCGTGCTAATGAATGCTTTAATAGGTAAGAGATCAGCTGTTCAGCCAGAAGCAAAATCCGATAACCTGATTACGCCGATACCAACTGAACCCACGAACCCATTTGGCGGACAAGTCGATGCTCGGAGGCCAACTCATGATGCCAAAGAAAACTTACTTAGAGTTAACCGAAATATATCCCAACCAATTGTCTTTGGTCAAAGTGCAGCAAATATTAGTTTTTCAACCTCTCAACCTAAATCTTGGGACATCTTGTCAGACCCGCTAGGCACAGATAATAATGGTATATTTTATTACAAAGAAAATATAGCAGTAGCTTGGAGCTTATTTTCTCCTTTCTTTGTTAACGGGATATGGATACTACCCGGATATGAAGGATACCTAACATTGCCTAGCGAATATGGATCTATAAAAGTAGGTGATAGTTTAACTCAACTTTTCGAAAATGACCTAACCGGAAGAGATATCGCCCGTCAATGGTATCGTTTTTTTGAAAATCAAGATCCATCATATGATTGCGTCAAAAACATCACGTGTACCGTTGTTAGCAATGAAAGTTCAATTACAATGACGTTTGCGCGGGGCATAATATTCTTTAGTAAAACAGANGACCANATCATACTCCANCAAATAGCAATAACCCCCCCNTTACGTGGNCCCCAAACTCCATTTTTAGNTGATCCGGTTGTTTTTGGATCNGGTGCTGGTGGNGCNAGCTTAACGATGGANCCNACACTTGANTTTCTTGATTTCGCTATTGCNCAAGAAGGTCTGATTGCCTACGACAATAACAATCTTTTTATTGATTGGGTTTTGGATNCACCTTCTGAAAAGTANAANCCTAAATCTATCATAGTTACTGACTTGTATGATGGAAANATTAACCTTGGNACAATCGGCAGTNACTTGTCACTNTACCAATCTTCATGGTCTATAAAATTTACTGANACTGANCCGCACGGATATAACTTTAGCCGGGACCTAGGAAAAGAATTTCTTNCNGGCGCACCGGAAGATTGTATTTCGCAGTTAAANTGCGCNGTATTTAAAGGAAATGATTTAATCCGTTTTGATGTAAAAGATATTGGTAGCATCTACTTCTCTGACGATGCTAATAAANCTATCGTNTTGGTAGAAAGTACGTTAGTNGAGATCGAAAAAGGAAACTGCAGCGGAAATGGAGACNTAATAAATAAATCNATTACGTGTAACGGACAAAATATCNATAGNNNTTTACAAAAGTCNACATTAGAAGCAGCTATCGGCGAGNCTGTCGTTGATGAATCNAATGAATGGCANACCTANGGGATTCAAAATGATCTATGGATCAAGTGGAGTGACTACACCTCNCCCACAGCCACACCTCTTGCNCTAAAANTNCTNGATACANANGCTGGACCAATCACNGTATCAGCTGAGTTAGGGNACAATATAGTNATGGGACAAAATTTCTCCACTTATTTTGAGGANAATAANGGTGATGATCTGATCATTGCNCTAGGAAAACATATNTTCCAAAATACAGATAACTGCCTAACCGAAAGTACNTGNTCCATNGCTGCTAGCACCANCGGGATNAAGTTTGANTTTAGCTCAAAAAATACTGCCTTNTTTTTTAATAAAAATGGCATTTTAGAAACAATTGAAATCAACGACTTTTTATAGATAAAGNATTTNCAGGAGTCNTTTTAAATGAANTTTTTATTCACATTTNTTTTCTTCGCTTTATTAAGTACGANCTGCGCNCGCAAAAGATCAGTAGAGAAAGTCAGAAANCTTGATAATAATCGATGGGCAAAAAANAGCTTAACCGATNAGATCTGGATGGGAAAAGTCACTGTCACGAAAACAAGCCAAGACGGACTATTCGCNTTTGTTGGAAGTCAAAGCAGTATGAATACTGGAGAGTTCGAGTTTACTAAAGNNAAGCTTTACTTCTATGATGCCAAAGATGACAAGAANCAACAAACGACAAGAACATTAATTAACTCTTGGGATATCTCCCANAGTCAATATCGCTTNAAGAAANTNAGTGGCCAAGTAACAAANATCGAAGAAGAAAACCTAGANATGGCTTGGCAAGAAAAGTCTCATTTTACAGTTGATTGGGAAACNGCTGTTATNAATGAGGTAGANTCCTTCCCTTTTACTTTTGCNAGANATTGCTGGCCCAAAAAGAANTCTTCTTTAGTTGAAGGTTCTTCAGAAGTGTCTCCAGATCATGTTAGCTTTACTGTAGCNGTAGATTATTCNGTAGATGTCCAGTGTTTAATGAANAACTATCAATATGTAACCAGCGACGTTTCTCGTCGCCTATCAACCGACGAAACAACCTACTCCGTGCATTATAAATATTCGTTTGCACCTGTTAAAGACAGTAACTACAAGGCCTATTTGTACACTAGCGAAAATGATCCTCTCATGTCCAAATATGGTTACTTTAATGTCTTCAGACAAAGTGAACAAAAGAATGGTTCATTTAAAAACAACTTTTTTATGACAAGATGGAGTAAAGGAAAGCACACCTTCTATTTTGCTAAAGGTTTTCCGGAGAAATATAAATCGATATACAACGATCCAAAAGAAGGAATTATTGCAAGGACAAATAGTCTATTCAAATCAAATAAAATCAATCTTGAGTTTGAAATCAAAGATGCTGATGAAAATCATAAATTTGGTGATATCCGTTATTCCTTTATCAAAGTCGTTGAAGAAAGAGATAGCGCTTCACCATTCGGTTACGGGCCTTCTGATGCGAATCCTTATACAGGAGAAATCATAAGTGCAAATACAGTGCTTTGGACTGGTTCTTTGGAGTATTTTATGGACCGCCTTCAAGAGAATATATCTAACCGAGACAAATTGCCTTCTTCCATACTGAAAGGGATGGAAAAATACCTCGGCAATAGTCAAACAAACTGGACCAGTACTGCTGATAACATTAGAAATGGAAGCGCCAATCGTCTAGTCTTTGACTTCTTGCTTCCTGATTTTACATACCACCCTCGAGGGAATATTTTCTCCAATTCTTATGAGTCGGATAATAATATTTATCAACCTATGCTCAACGAAGCCGAAAGGCTTTCAACGCCTAACTCCTATACACAATTAAAATCTCATATTAAAAAAATGGACGATATGAATGATTTAATTGAAAAACAGAATCGACAAATGCTGACTCAACCAAATCATCACCATACAGTATACGCACAAGACAGCGTACTCACCGATGCGAAAAAGCTATTACTTCAGGGAGTTAGCAGGGATAAGATTATAAATACAATACTATATAGTGTTGCTCTACATGAATTTGGCCACAATCTTAACTTAAGACATAACTTTTATGGTTCTGTTGACGAAGTGCATTTTGACTCCCCCATTTCACAAACTGATGAAAATGGAAACGTTATCATGGAGGAAAATAATGGTGACAGTTCTAGCCCGAAGCTTTTTAAACAATATACATCTTCCGTAATGGATTATATGGGTCTGGAACAAGAAATGTATGCACAGAGAGACTGGAAAAGTTATGATAAAGCCGCATTAGTGTTCGCATATTCTGACGGTAAAATTGATAAAGCAAAATTCGAAAATGAATTTCTTTTTTGCACTGATCAACACGTAGCAACTAATGCTCTATGTAATCGCTTCGACTATGGAACAACGCCATCGGAAATTGCTATGAGTATAGTCCGGAATTATGACGAACGTTACTGGAGTCGAAATTTTCGAAATAACAGAGCTTGGTGGTCAGACAAAGGATATTGGTATGCAGCGTATAGAACCATGAATAGCCTAAAAAAGTTTATTCCCTTTACAGCAGCGACCTACTCCAGAAGCCAAGTCATAAATCAAATGTCAGGTAGTCCAGGTATTAACCCCGGTCTGCTAGGTTCGATTGCAGACAATATCAAAGCAGATCAGGTCACAGCAGTTGAAATTGCAGCAGCATTTTTCGCTTCAGTTGTAGCGCAATCAGATACAGAAAGACCATTCGCACCTAAGTACAACTCATGGAATGGTGCGCTGGAACAGATTGGAATATTTGATGATAAAATTCTAGCAGCACGATCTTTACTGGGAGTGGACTATTTTCAGTACAACCCCAATATTGGCACATCCGATGGATCCTTTATCAGTTTTTCAAGTATTGAAAGTATAGATAATGCTATCAATGATACTTTAATTAATGATACACCATCATATACTGGCTTCGGTAGTATTCGCTCTTTATTTTATGTATTAAATGCGGCTAGGTATATAGAAAACTCGACTGATCAAAGTGAATCGGCACAAGGATCCTTGATGCTAGAAAGATTAAGGGTTGCATGTTTCACCCCTAATACATTTAATAGTACTTTTGATTATAGCGGCACTCCATCTTCTTTCGATACTATTTCTCTTGATGGAAAAAATGTCACCTCGGCCTATTATAGCAATACAAACGAACTTAATATATTGAACACCGGCGATCATTACTACATAACTGCTGATGATCGCAATCCAAGAGCTTTTGAAATCATGAAAAAATTATCAGTAAACCAAGCTGTCGAAAATTACAACCGATATCACTTATTGACGAAGGGGAGAATCCCCGAATGTCGTTAGTTATATCTAGAGAAAATTTTAAGTACCTTGCAAAAGGGCTATATTTTTTCCAAATGATCGATTATAAAAAATTATTCTTAATTTTATTATCTACCAATATTTTAAACTTTGCATACAGCCAACCTTCAAATACAGAGCAGACTGAAGATAATATAAAGTCTGGGAAAAAAAGTAATGTACCAGCTGATCCACTCGAGAAAACAACTACAGAGAATAACAATCAACTCAAGACTGAAAATAATTCATATTTAAATGACATCAACTGGCAATCTTCTGCAGTATTTATTAATAATGTGACACTGAAACAAAGTGGAGTTTTATCTCTTTCCGTACTAGCTATTTATCCATATACGACTGATATTAGCTTGATCGCAAATATGAATGTAACTAAAAAGTTTGAGATTTCCGAAGGTGAGAACGAAATAAACCTAGAAGATTCTCAAGTAACAATAACAAAAAAAAATCGTATGAAGATTCTCGGATTTAACTGGTCAGAATCATTGAGTATAGGTTTGCCTACATCACAAGTTTCGTGGAGAGAATCTAGATGGTTCAATTTCAACTTGAAACAAAATCTAACAAAAATAGTTGGAAAAAGAGGAACCTTAAGCCCTAAAGCTGGAATTGTATATTATGTAAATGAATTCAAAAGCGCTCGTATTGATAGCCAAGCGACAAATAACTACTGGCCAATTTTTCAGATTTATGGTGGTTTATCGTACTCACATGTAGTCAATTCTAAACTAAGCTTGTCCATTGGTGGAAATTGGATACAAACTCATTATGAGCAGCCAGGCAATAGCACTCCATTCATCGGTGATAAAGATAACCTCGAAAGAGATAGTTACTCGACTACCCTATCAGCGTCATATACCGCTTCCGATCAACTAGGAATATTTAGCTCCATAAATTCTGGTAATATGGTATTGGCAACCAATCGAATAGACCCATTTTTTTTGGATGAAACCAGAAGTACATGGTCTCTGGGAACAAATTATAGTTTTTAACCTCTGTTCCAATAGGCAAGGTATTACTATTGCTTAATGCTGTATTGCTACTCCTAATTTTTTATGGATGCGCTCCCAAAAAAACGGACGTGCGCATGGATAATGACTATTCCCTAGACGATTCTGCGCCAGCTGATGTAACTACCAAATCAGTTAAATTAAAACCTTCTTGGCAGGTAGAAAAAACAGCTATCGTTGAGAGGACTTCACTCCCAATATCAGTAAAAGTAGGTCGAGGGCGTAATCGCTTCAAAAGCGTACCTATATTAGCCTCGAATCCACCCGAATCTAAAATAGATATTAATTCGGGTCCCTGCAAATTCTCAATTAAAACCAGTACTCTACAGGTCGAACAATTTATTTTTACAGGCGAATGGATAAAACTCCGGGAAGCATTACCTTCAGGATATATAATAAAAACACCAAGGAAAAAGAAACTATTTTTTAGATTAACAACCGGGCTTAGAGTTGATATCAACCCTAAGATTAGACCAACCTGCTATAAGTTTCTTAAAGGTAAGAAATTTTATGTTGGTTCTATCGGTATAAATCGTTCAAAAATTGCAATGACCCCATCCTCTGGCTCCCCTAGGGTCAAGGCATTTATGATGAAACCTATGCCTGAATTAAAGAAAGTTTTCCTTAACTGGCCAAAAACTAATACCATGCCAATACTAGAAGATGATATGGAGCTACCATTTGTATTGAACTCACCAATCTATGGTTGCCAACCACAAAAAAATGGTTTTTATTATCTTAGTTTTTCTCCACTGCTTTCTAAGTATCAATAATGTAGTAAGATAAAATATCACGCAGATATTTAAGCTTTTGGTAAGATCGCCTGAAAAGCTTCGGCTAAACGTTTGTAATCTTCTAAAACATTATATGCTTGCGCAGAAATCCGGAATACGCTGAAAGATTCATTAGGACTCAAATATAGGGGAATCTCAATCATAAATTCATCTAACAGCCGATCCTTAATTGATCCAAGCTGAGCTATATCGAGAGAAGAAAAAGGAAGAGGCAATGGCAATGGAACCATGGAACCAAACATATACTGTGGAGCCAACCTGCTTACGCCTAGCTGCAAGGTCAGTAAATCAGTCGCAGCTGCGACCAAAGAAGAATTATGCTCCCTTAAGGCATCCCAACTGCCAAATAAGGACCGCATGGAACTAATAGCGGTAGGAATAGTAAGAACCGGTGAAGGGTCCCAAGTACCTGGCCAGTCTCCATCCCTTTGGAAAAAAGGAGCTGTTGAATCCCAGTCTTGTGCGTGACTAATCACTTCACCACGAAAATGGCAATGATGTCGCTTGTCCATAAAGATAAACCCAGAAGATTTTGCGGCGGCCAACCATTTATGACAATTGCCGACATAAAAATCTACACCCAATCCTTCAAGTTCCAAGGGCAACATTCCTGGACCATGCGCCCCATCAACAATCACAGTAATCTGATGTTCATGCGCCAAATCAATGATTTCCTTGATTGGAAAGATCAGACCTGTGGGACTGCTCACATGATCCACCATTAGTAACTTGGTTTTATTAGAAAAACACTTCTGAATAGAGGCTATAATCTGATGATGGTCTTCAAGAGGAAAAGGAATTTCAGCTACCTTAACAGCGACCCCTTTATCCTTACAAACCGCTGATGAAGCATAGGCACAGGCACGGTAACCGTGATTAGTGACCACCATCTCATCACCTTTATCAAAGGGGTATTGCCTCAAAATCGAGTTGATACCTGAGGTCGCATTGCGCACAAAACCTAAGCTACTGGGGCTGCAGCCAAGAAAATCTCCTAACACCTGCCTAACATCTTCAAGCATTGGAAGTAGGAATTTATTAAAAAACTTTACGGGTTGACGTTCGAGGGATCGAATCATTTCAATTTGATGTTCGGTAACATCATGAAGGCATGCGCCATAGGAGCCATGATTCAAAAAAGTCACATCCTGCTGCAGCTGAAACTGGGCTCTCATTCAGTTAATCTCTACCTGCGCCAAAAACCACCTGACATTCTATGGTTTACAGCATTGTTAGACAAAACCTGATTCAACCGCACCACCAATTGTTGCTCCTTTAAATCAAGCTCAAGCTCCTCATTGTCACTGTCTATATAGACAGGCTCTGGCCTTAAACTGATTTCTTTAATTTTAGTCATCAATTCCGCCCTGCACTCGTCTGACATAGATAAATTGAAGACTATCAAGGTACCCCCCATTGGTAAAACGCATTTTAATCCCAAGTTAAAGAACAAAATTCTTCGGTGATATTGCAGACGATAGTAAGATTTTGCTCAACATCATTTTATATCAAAAAAAACAGGTAGTTAAGAAGAAAAAAGGCCATCTCCGTCCGAGATAGCCAATTTATCTATTCTATATGAGTGATACCACTGCCGGCTGTAATTCCAATAGAGAAAATATACCTCAAGATCACAGGACTCGACCCCACGGCCCAAAATGCATTTGTAAATCTCTCAACCAAGAATGATGGCTACGTTGAATAAAGTCGCAGAACACACTAACTCCCAACCTTATTAACGGCTTCGTCAGAAGACGTATAGGCAGGTAAAGCCCCAACCTGCCCCCAATAGACCAAAATAGAACTCATCACTTTGACCAAAGACCTGAAACTAGGAGGCTTTGGCACAAAGGAATTGCCCCCCAGAGAATAAATCTTCTTAACGTCCGCAGCTTCCTTAGTAGAGCTAAAAACAATAATAGGGACTTGCTTGGTGTTATCATTTGACTTCAATTTAACCAATGCTTCAAAGCCATCTATTTCGGGCATACTGATATCTAATAAAATCAGATCTGGTCGCGGATACTTTTCCGCATCGCTCTCACAGTTGTTCATATAATTCAACAACTGCTGACCATCCCCAACTTCTTTAAAGACGACTCTGTCACCAATCAACTTTTCCAAAGCCCGCACAACCAAATTAATATATGCTGGGTCATCATCAGCCATTAGGATCGTAAGCTTTTTCGCAATATCTTTAGGCACATCGAGGTGAGAGCCCTCCATCAAAAACTCAATAAATTTTCCAAGAATTTCTGACTTACTCGAAGTTCCAATTTTATTAAAAATGTTCTGAAAATGAATCCGGACAGTATTTCTACTTATACCCAGAAACTCGCCAATATTTTCTGCTGTTACAACCTTACCAACCAAAAGAGAAAGAATTTCTTCCTCCCTAGCAGTTAAATCATACAGCCTACAAAACCCGCCTACTGCCTTAGCGATATCATTTTCATTAGCTGCTTTTTTCATGGGTTTACCCCGTCCTTATGACATCACTTTAAAAGATCTCTACATATTTTCTATAGCACTCACCGGTCGCGCTGTCATCAAAATGACATCAATGAAATGAATGAAAGGTACTGAAATCATACTGCAAATGTATTACGACCTTGGCCGGGAGACCTATCAGTACTGCTTTTTTAATTTACTAATTTTATGCATAAGAATTTACGATAGAATGAATTCTCTCATTGCGCTAACTGAGTCATGGCAGACAATAGCAACTCATTGTAGAACAATGAGGCACTTTAAAAAGGAGACACTGTGACCACATTCAACGGTACTAGCAACTACGTGGCATCCGCAGAACTGATTAGCATTGTCAATATGGCATCAACTCTGGAAAGACCTTTACTCATTAGGGGGGAACCTGGAACAGGAAAAACCTTACTTGCAAAAGCAATCGCAGAAGCGCTNAACCTGCCNCTTGAAACCTGGCATGTTAAAAGNACTACTAAAGCTCAAGAAGGGNTATATGTGTANGACACGGTNCAGCGTNTGAATGACAGTCGATTTGGCACNGGNGAAGTGGATAACATTGAGTCTTACATCAAACTTGGCCCCTTAGGNAAAGCCTTCAACGCATCATCNAAGCAAATTGTNCTCATAGATGAAATTGATAAAGCNGAAATAGAGTTTCCAAATGACCTATTACACGAAATCGATGCNATGAGCTTTCATATTTCCGAAACTGACAAAACNATCACAGCCAAGCAAAGNCCTTTTATNATCATTACCTCAAATGCCGAAAAAGAACTNCCTGATGCATTTTTAAGGCGTTGTATTTTTCANTATATNGCTTTTCCTGAACCTGAACTAATGAAGTCTATCATCGATGTGCATCACCCNGGGCTCGACAAGAAACTACTGAAATTGTGTTTAGAAAAGTTCTACTGGTTAAGAGATCAGCCNAATCTNAGNAAAAAACCCTCAACCAGCGAACTGGTGGATTGGATAGCNGCAATNCACCAAGGGGGNATNTCGTATCAGGAAATCGAAAAATCATTACCTTTTGCTGGAGTTCTATTCAAAAAAGAATCGGACCTAATGAGCTTTAGCTAACNAAATAACAAGGTACGATCATGTTTATCGATTTTTTCTACTTNTTAAGAGCCAATCAAGTTAAGGTCACTCTGAATGAATGGCTCTTACTGATGAANGCTCTCGAGAAAGGCCTTGGCAACCAATCCATGAGCGAGTTNTATTACTTNTGNCGCTCTATCTGCGTCAAACATGAAAACTTNTATGACCCATTTGATCTATGCTTTGCCCATTACTTCAAAGGCACTCAAATGCCNGATGGGGTCACCGACAATCTATTAGAATGGCTAGAACATGCAAAACTACCGCCGGANCTAGANGCAGCTGCGATGGCTAAAATCGAAGCCATGGATATGGAAGAATTACGAAANATGTTTGAGGAACGTCTAGCGGAACAAAAGGAAAGGCATGATGGNGGTAACCGNTGGGTAGGCACNGGGGGTACCAGCCCNTTTGGAAANAATGGCTTNCACCCATCAGGCATCAGGGTAGGAGGAANAAGCCGNAATAAAAGNGCNATACAAATTGCCACCAAGAGGAAGTTTCAGAACCTACGNCATGATGTGNTCCTCGANACCAGACAAATCAGCTTAGCATTAAAAAAACTAAGAACTCTCACCAAAACAGGAATAAGTGAAGATCTAGACTTAGAACAGACTATAAATCAGACAGCCCAAAATGCTGGAGATATTGAGTTAGTCTTTAAGCCCAAAAAAGAAAACCAGCTACGTATTCTATTGTTAATGGACGTAGGNGGNTCAATGACGGCNTACNCAAAAATATGCGAGACACTTTTTTCAGCNGCNCATGGAGCCCAACACTTTAAAGAGTTTAAACACTATTATTTCCATAACTGTGTCTACGAGTTGNTATACGAAAATATNANTCAAGAGAAAGCGGTTAGTACCACAGAAGTACTCCGTAAANTTGACGANANTTGGGTCCTCCTGATCGTNGGTGATGCGGCGATGAGCCCTTGGGAGNTAACAGCCCCAGGAGGCAGCATAGATTATTGGCATCACAATGAGGACCCAGGTATTGTGTGGCTNGATCGCTTGAGGAAGAAAGTACCAAATGCTGTTTGGCTGAATCCCGAACCACAAAAATGGTGGGAAATACCTTCNAACCATATCGTCAGAAAAGTTTTTTCTGATATGTATCCACTCACTATGNGTGGCCTTGATGAAGCCATTGANCGGATCCGCAGCCACCACAAATTCATCCCTTGATGCTNGATTTTAAAAGTTTATCTAATTCTCGTANTTTGTTTCTTAAAGGAACCAACTTTCGAGCAATNGACTCATTCTTGAGATAGTCTTTCATCGGTCTGGCTGGTAACCCGGCCCATTCGCCTTTCCCACGAATAGAATCAATAACCCCNGCCCGAAAGTGNAAATGGATATCACTGCCAACCTCAATATGAGGGAACACACCAGCNTGTCCGCTAGACATCACCCTATCTCCAACTTTCGAAGATCCTGCTATACAAAAACCCGAAGTTAGAACACAGTTTTCGCCAAGCTCAACATTNTGAGCAATATGACATAAGTTATCTAACTTCGTACCCTTTTTGATGAGTGTTTCTTCAAAAACAGCCCTATCGATGCATGTATTTGAGCCAACATGAACNTCATCCTCTAAAACAACCCGNCCNAGATGAGGAAGCTGATTAAAGTTATGGTCAACATCCATTGCAAAACCAAAACCATCAGTGCCTATTGAAACACCAGCCTGGATAACGACCCTATCACCGACCAACGTCTCACTACCAATAAAGC
>PBRN01000200.1 GCA_002725955.1 Pseudobdellovibrionaceae bacterium | reverse complement strand
TCGATAGTGATATCGCATGCCAAGACTGATTCCTGGGTTTTCTTCGCCATTCAGTAAAGTATGGGATCTATTTGATAAATCAGGAGAGTTTTTATCAATATTCTGTCTTAAGTATAAGTAACCATATAAATATTGATTTTTAATATATTTCCACTTTACAAACGGTTCTATAAGTATGGTTTCAGATTTTTTTAAGACCTGTTTGAGGGAGGCGTCGGTGGGTCCTGGGAAGTATTTTGCACCAATAGTAGCAATCTCCATTGACCCTAAGAGGCCTGCACTTACTTTCTTGAGAATTTTCTTTTCAATCTTTACATAAAGTTGGTGGTGACGTTCTAGTAAGTCAGCCCTCCAAGGAAACCAGCTTATGTCTAAGGGGTCTTCAGCATAAGTAAATAGTCGTTCAGGGTCAGAGTTCCATATCATAAAGTATGAGTAGCCAAATCGGACTCGTAAGCTTTTGCGCAGTAGTGGTCCAGCTCCAATCCCCACGTTTACTAGAATATTGTGTTCTTCCCTTCCTGAGTTTTGAAATGCCTCTATATTACTGCCGGTATAAATGGGTACTTTTTCGGCTATTGAATTGTAGTTATAACCTGCTTGGCTATACCAGTAGTGTGGTTTATCTGATAGTGAGAACTTACTATATAAAAATGAAGCTTGGTTCTTGTTTGCTTTAGTATGGGATTGGATTTTCTCAGTCCAGACACCGTTTCTTAAACTAATTTCTATTTTTTTGATTTCATTTATCCAGCGACCTCTATAAAAGCGCTTTCTATATTCCGTTGACCAGAAAAGTGCGTTATTGCGATTCCGCAGCCTGTATTCCATTAAGGTGAGTTCAAAAATAGCCATCTCGCTAAATTCGTCATTTCCCCTAGCTGCTTCAGTAAATTGCCTTCTAGCACTATTGTATTTTTTTAGTGCTCCAAGTGCTAACCCTTGGTGATAGTGATTAAACGTTTTATTATTTGTCTTGTTTGATACTTTAATTAGAATTTTGAGGGCTTTTAGAGGTACCCCTGCATAGTAATAACTAGCTCCTAAGAGCTCCCAAACCTCATATTGTTTCGGATTTTTTCGTAGGATTTTTCGGCATTCGATGATGGCTGTATCATATTTTTGTTTCGCATATAGGTTTTTTACTCTCGTAATTCTTTGCTTTAGTGAATTACTTTGAGTTTTAGCTATTAATTGTTCGGACGAAATAGCAGATACTATTATTATGGTTAAAGCAATTAGAGTTCTTTTTATAATCCGGTCGAGATCTTTCATATTATAATCGACTTTCGAATAATTACTCTTTTAAATCAGTATATTGATATATTAACAACTAACGGGATGATCTAGCGAGATCTTTTTGAAAAGTCATGTTTTTGGTGCAAATATGGCACGCCTTTTTGGTCGATTAGTTGTGTTGTTTATGATGACGCAAATTAGTCACTGGATTAGGTTTTACAGTCGATTTATTTTGATTGAATGTAATAAACAATTAGCTATTATTCGATCATTTTTTGGTCACTTCTATGTTCTTCCTATATTAGAAATTAGATTGTGACAGAATTGTGTTCCTGGTTGGCGGCCTGTCTGTGTTAAAGAAATATCCAGATAGTTAATGTTGATGTTCTATGCCATTTGAGTTTACTTGCGGCTTTCTGTAATCATTTGCTGATAGAGTGCCATGTTATTTCATTATTTTTGGTTATTCTATGTTCTTTCTCTAAATCATTGATGCGAGAGATCGAAGCACATGAAGTTATAGAATGATGATTAAATTATCGTTATCCATTTTAACATCGATAATTTGATTTTTTTTCCTTTTTTACAATAAAAATTATAATTTTAGACAATTAAAAGACAGAAGGGTTGCGGCTCATATCCATACTTGCTTAATCGTTAGCTAAATTTTTTGTATTTTTTTCCGAAATCAAGATATTGAGCAAAGTTAGGGGTAGGTTTGGATATTCGTATGTTTGGTGCCACTGATGTGGGGCGTCAAAGAAAAAATAATCAAGATAATTTGTACTTTGATAGTCGTTTAGGGATTGCTGTTGTGGCTGATGGGATTGGTGGTAGAAATTCAGGTGAAGTAGCTTCCGGTATAGCGGTAAGGGGATTAAAGCAGGCTATACTGGATTGCGAATCGTTGCGTCATGAAGATGTCGCTCCATTCTTGACTGAAGGCATTGATAAAGTAAATCGACAGATTATATTAGCAGGTCAAGCAGATCCTCAGATGGCTGGGATGGGTACTACTGTAAATGCCCTGCTTTTTGTTGGGAATAAAGTATATATAGGGCATTTAGGAGATTCGCGCACCTATTTATTCGTTAATGGTCAGATGTGGCAACTAACTTTGGATCATAATATAAAACTATATGTGAAGCGTGGTTGGTTGCCGCAAGAAGCATTGGCAAATGGGAAACCAGAGTCATTGGTTCGAGCCTTAGGGTTATCTATGGAGTGTGAGGTAGATATCTATGAGAAGGAGTTATATTCGGATGAGATGCTGATAACATGCTCTGATGGTTTAACAGATATGGTTCCGGACAAAAGGATTGCTTCAATCATAAAAGAGAATAGGTCTCATCCAGAAAGACTACCTCAAATTTTGATTGCTGAAGCGAATAAGCAAGGTGGTAGAGATAATATTACTGTTATTGTATCGGAGGTTCGTTAAGAGATATGGCGGCTAAGTTGTATCTAATTCGGGTTAATGTTGAAAACTATTTAGGACCGCTGACTGCAGATCAAGTCCTAGCTGCTTATCAAAATATGGAGTTTGGTCTTCAAGACGAAATTTCGGGAAGTTTGAGTGAGTGGATTAGTTTTGATGATATAGCTGGTATAGAGAAGTACTATCCTGAGTTAGTCTTTATAGTGAAGCAGGAGATGCTTGCGGGATGGGGGGAGATACAATCAAATAACTACATGGACCAATATCAGGGCCCTAACTCTGCAGGAAGGTCAGTCTGGAGAAGGGTCAGATACTTGTTGTTGATCCTCATTATGGCTGGAGGGGGTTGGCTGTTTGCCCGCAAGGAGGAAACTTTAAAGAGNTGGATTACTCCANCGGAGCCGAATCCAGCNAGAGCTTTGAATTTGTATGAGAGTAAGAATCAGGTTCCCTTTGAAGCATATATGGANAGATATTCTAGAGAAATAGTAAAACGTGTNAANGCAAGTAAAAAACAGTACAAGCAGTGGATTCCCTATATTCGAGTATTNGCNTATCGAAGGTCNGGTAAGTTCCCNGGCNTAAGGCCAAGATATTTAAGAGGCGTAGAATCTATTCCTGCNCCTAANGACTGTTCCTTAGATAGTTGGTCAAAAAGATGGTNAAAAAGTAAAAATAAGTGGAAGAAATTTCTATCAGGAAAATCGTTTATTGAAGCAGAGTGGAGTCGTATATTGTTATGGGATCCTAACTGGATCAGACGAAGNCGAGTNTCTATCGGTTGGCTTGAGCCACCAAATTANTATGTGGGCTGTCTTAAAATGGCTGCTTTAGCATTGGATAAATTAGAGCTAGNTGCAGATTTNGGNTCTGTGCGCAATGATTTNCAGGCTCGACTCAAATGGCAATTAAACTTAGCTCAAGGCAATGATCTTCTGANNGATGCTACTTTGACAGAGAGNTTGTGGGTTTTAAGTTGTTTGGAAAGTTCTTCTGACTGGGNTTCTGTTNAGGAATGTGAAGTTGANGATGTGCAGAATCCTAANTGGGTNGAGGTTATTCGTTGGCGNCGNGTTTGGTCGCAAATGTTTTCTTTAATCGCCACTGACAATGTACTTGATCCTGAAAAAACNGAAGAATTAAAGGCCTTGTTAAANANGACTGATACNGTCGATTCATATACAGGTTTNGAATATCATGTAGAGGCTGACTTTTTNCAGCAAGTNGTATTAGAAAANGGNAATATAGCTAATGCNATTCACTTATTTTCAAAAGGTAGTTTGCCCTTTTCTCCCTAATNTNNNCTAGANAANTACNTTTATNNTGGATNCTAATTCNCTTCTAANAGGCTTAANGCNTCTGGAATAATNTCATCTTGGCCACCAGCATAAACGAGTGGGTGAGNAATNATTTTGTCAGGTCTAACNGAGTTTNCGAGANNCCCCTTTNTTTCGGGGATTCNGAGAAACCAATGTTTTTCCTTTAGNGCTATTAACTTTTCTNTTNGATAAAANGAGTCTGTTGATGANCCTATAATAATGCCGTTTTTNGTCTTTTGAATTTGTCTTGCNATTTCTACTCCGGGGCCTTGNGTGAGAGGNTTGACTATTCCGATGATTCGNGAAACTTTGCCAAGTTTATTTATNGCATTTTTTAGCTCCGGCTTGAGTGAGCTTGAAAAGTCNCTGAAGCTGTCCCGTAAATCAATGATGATTGACTCATGAGNAGAAATAGNTTCGTTAANTTGTTTAGTAAGCTCAATTTGGGCGNGGTTAGAGTTAATCCATAAGTGGATGTATCTTCCTTTCGANGNCCCTCTNATAAAGCTTTGTGATGATGTAATTGAATAATTTAAAAGTAGNTTAGCNGGAACTTCGGTTTGNAGAGTAATAATCTGACTCTTAGGTTGTGTCCATGGGAATGANCGCCANTTNATTTGATGCTTTCCCGCTTTGCCTAGTCNCACTGCAGTTAGGGTGAATGGNTTTTGATTCCATTCTAAAAGTTGATCTCCCCTCTTAATTCCAGCCTTATCTGCNGGNGTTTTAGGAAAAACAGTTTTTACNAACCATTGGCTACCCTTTCTTTTGACTAAAACCCCTAGCCAAGGNATGCGCCTATTTTNTGTNACNANCCAATCTGGATCTGCTGGNTTGACTAACAGTGATGTNGGCAANCCACTGTCTGACAGAAGNTTNCNTCCTATAATACCTAAGTTGGCCGGTCTTAAATTACNTCTTATTTGCGATAGGTTTGANGACCAAGANTTTTGCTCTTCTTTGGATAGNTAGTTNTGAGCTTTTAGNATNNNAAAAACTTCTCCTAANATCTTNTNGGTNGATTCTTTTTGCTNNAGNGCAACTGAGGTNGCCATATTAGGCCAAAGCAATATNAAGTATGTTAAAAGGACTGATTTTGATCGAGNTGAATNTGTCATGATAATCCAATGTCTAAGTATAGAAGGAGTANTTCNGGATAATAAGATAACTCTAAAATGATATCAAATAGGGTTTCATATAGACAAAAAAAACCTGATTAGGTATTAACCGCCCTATATGACAAAGGAAGATGGTATGTCAGAAAAAAANAANCGGCAAATAGAGNCCGAAAATCAACATGATTCTTTGGTACTTAGCTCGATAAATACCTANCTAATCATTGGTGGTATTGGTTTATTGNTGTGCNANTATGGCGAGGGNGACATNGCTTCCTTGTATCCATATTCACTNTCAAAAGATCAATGGATAAGGGTTNGTTTGCTTGGTTTGATTTCAGCTTCNTTGTTGTTGNTCACCAGCGCTCTGTTTGAAAGGCAATTCGANTCCTTTAAAGGTTTGAGAGATAGTTTTTCAAACCTTTTCGGTGGNATTGCTCCTGTTCAACTNTTNTTTTTATCAGTTGTTTCAGGNGTTAGTGAAGAAGTNTTCTTNAGNGGAGGTTTGCAGCCNATGCTTGGCGTTCCTCTGACGGCTCTTATNTTTGGNTTGCTGCATTTGGGGCCNAAGGGATTNCCGAACTCATGGAGTGTATGGGCTCTANTTTCTGGTNTNGTACTNGGNNTTTTGGCGGATCGAGATGGNCANATATGGTCTTCAACCTTNGCNCATATATTAGTTAACGGTTTTTCATTTATTATGATTCATNGNGCTTGGAAAAAGCAGCAGTCGAATNAAAAAGCAAAAGGANGCATCGAGCCCTCGCAGGCAGAAGGTAAGTCTNNATGAGGCATAANCATCCACAGATATGTCTTTATCAGCCAGAAATACCACAAAATACTGGTAATATTGCCCGGCTTGCGGCNGCTACAGGTTGTAGGCTTAATTTGGTNGAGCCTTTTGGTTTTTCTACTCAAGATAAAAACCTTAGACGTCCAGGTCTTGATTATTGGCCATATTTGGATCTGGAGATTCATTCACACTTTGAATCTTTAGTTGAATTATATGGATCTCGTTTAGCTTTTTTTTCTAAGAAGGCTTCAAAGGTTTATACTAAAGTACCTAATGATACAGAGCTTTTGGTTTTTGGCCGTGAAACTTCTGGTCTGCCAGATCAGCTGTTTCAACAATTTCCTGAAAATTTTTATAATATCCCCATGTTTCATTCTGGGGTTCGCAGTCTTAACCTTGCGAATGCTGTGTCCATTGTAGTTTACGACCAGCTTTCGAGGCGAGGCTTGATGGAGGCTTAGTATGTCAGATCAGTTTCTTCCCATAGAGCCAGATAATGAATGGGCGGATCAGTTTTTTCCGCCTAAGCTTTTGAAGGGTAAACCATATTCTCTAGAAACGGCCGTCGATGTCGAATTAAAGTTGGATCAAAACGAGTCACCATGGGATTGGCCTGATTCGGTCAAAACTAAAATATTGGATCATGTAAAGAACTTATCATGGAATCGATATCCGACCCCATTCTCTGAAAATCTAACTGCTGCTATTAGTGAACATATAGGTGTTTCCCCACAGCATATATTAACAGGTCCAGGAAGTAATCACTTGATAGCTATGGTTCTTAACGTATTAGGGCCGCAGGCTTCCAAAGTCGTGATTGCTAGGCCGTCCTTTGCTTTGTTTGAAATGCATTGTGCATACGCAGGCATTGATTACGAAGTATGGCCTTTGACAGAAAGTTTTCAGTATGATGAATCTTTGTTGCCTGAGTTGACTCCTGGGTCGCTTGTTATTTTTGCATCTCCCAACAATCCAACTGGTAACTCTTTGTCTTTAGATAGGTTCGAAAAGTTACTAGATCGTCATCCTAAAACTATGTTTTTTGCAGATGAAGCATACTTTGAATTTTCTGAACAGCCTTATACAGAGCTTTTACAGAGATATAGTAATCTCATTATTATTAGAACCCTGTCCAAGACCTTGGGTGCTGCTGGAGTAAGGCTGGGTTATATTTTGTCCTCCAAAAAAATGGTTTCAGAATTGGGTAAACAAAGGTTGCCTTATTTGTTGAATCACTTTTCCGTTTGTGCTGGAGAAGCTGTGCTTAAAGATCAAGAAATGCAAGACTTTGTTGCGCGAAATATTCAGAATGCCAAGTCAGAGAGGGAAAGAGTCTTCTCTGAATTAAAATCGATCGAAGCACGATTAGGTTTTGAAACCTTTGCTTCAGAGGCTAATTTTTTGATGTTGAAGTTTAATAGTAAGGCTGAAGCAAAGGAATGCTGGAAAAGACTGGTTGAAGAAGGTGTGTTGGTTCGCGATATTGGCTCTGGCCCAAGCTTAGCAGGTTGCCTTCGGATGAGCATTGGTAAAAAAGAAGATAATGATAAGTTTCTGGCAGTTATGGGGCGTTGAGCTTGCCCCCTCATCTATTTAGGTTTTATTATAATAAAATAAAAACAGTGACTTAAAAAATTCGAGTCACTTGCAACTTCAATTATCATTTTACTTTCCGAATAGGCCTTAGTGTTGACCCTTCGGAGGTAAGAATGTCTGATACAAAGACTTTTATTGAGCAGCTGAAAATTCCATGTCCGACACAAATTGACCCAAAACAGACAATTTTGTTGGTCTCCCCGATGCAGGATATGAGGCTCATTATTTCTCATCAGCTGAGCAAGCAGGGGTTTAAATTAATCAAGTCTGTTTCAAATGCAATGGAAGCTTTGGATATAGTGAGGGAAGGCATAGTTAAGGTTGGCTTGATAGTAAGCGATATGGAAATGCCCTTGATGGGTGGAGTGGACTTAATCAATGAGATCAAAGCCGATCCCGATTGCTATGGAAGTCCATTTGTACTAGTTGTTAATAATCCAAATAAACAAAAAATTATGTTAGCTACCGAATCAGGTGTTAATGAGATTCTGGTAAAGCCATTTAGCTTTAAGGATATGATACCCAAGTTACAAACGGCCTTTAAGGGTTATCATAATCCTAGGAACCCGGAAAAAGCATATGATTTAGCAAAGGCTTTGTTTCGCAAAGAAAAGTATCAACAAGCGACACTGATATATGAAAAGTTAGGTGAAATGGCCGATCAATCTGCCCGGCCCTATGTAGGCTTAGCTCAAGTTGCAGAGAAGGAAGGGGATCATAAAAAGGCTCTTGCTTTTCTAGAGGTAGCACAAACTCGAAATAAGCATTATGTGCATACTTATGTTTCCCGGGGGCAGATATATGCGGATAAGAAAGATTTTGATAAGGCGATAGAACAGTTCAAAATTGCTATTGAGATGTCACCACTGAATCCAGTTCGTTATGAAGCTGCTGCTAAGTTACTTTTTGAAAAGGGTAAGTATCAAGAGTCGGTAAACTTATTGAATATCGCTATAAAGAATGAATTATCTTTTCCCGCATTGCATCATTACTTGAGTCAGGCTTATTATGTCTTGAAAGATTTTAAGAAAGCGATTCGTCATATCAGGCAAGCGCTCCAGCATGAGCCCGAAAATATTGTTTATATGAATCAGTTGGGTATTTGCTATAAAGAAGCTAAGATGCATGAGGAGTCGTTGAAGATTTATAATGCGGTGATCAAAAAGGATCCAGAAAATAAGTCTGCTCTCTATAACAAGTCTGTTTTGTTATATACTATGGGAAGCACTACAGATGCGATCAAAATCTTATCTCGACTAGTGACTCTAGCTCCAGACTTTGAAGCTGCCCATAAGAAGCTAAAAGAGTACCGAGCTACACTAGATGATGTAAGCTAAGGAGTTTCCAATTGGGTAGGGTTCTGATTATTATGAGGCACGGTGAGGCTGCGCCAGCAGGCAGCGGTATGGGTGACAAGGGTCGATTTCTTACTCCACATGGGCTTAAGCAGTGTCAGCAGGTTGGGGCTACTTTAAGATCGATGGATATTGAGCCTCAACACATTATTTCAAGTGATGCAATGCGAACAAGACAATCAATCGAGGAAGTTCTGAAAGGCGGAGACATGGCTGTCACCCCATGTTTTACCAGAAACTTTTACCTGAAGGGTTTGAGTCAGATTGTAGAAGAGGTTGCTGGCTTATCTGAACAAATTAAAATTGTGATGGTTGTGGGGCATAATCCTGGGTGGTCAGACGCTATTGTTACACTAACAGGTGCTTTTAAAGCGATGAAGCCAGGGGAAACCTATGTTCTTTCAGGAGGAAATGGCCCTTGGCATTCAGAGATTAACGCCGATGGTTCATGGGGAATACGAGAAGTCATCTCTCCATAGAATAGATAGAATAGAATGATCCAATTCTAAAACGATTCTGTTAAGATTTGTTCTTCTATTATCCCTTTTTGCCCCCCCCAATCGGTTACCATATCCATCATTGCCTCGGGGCCGCATGTCATTATTGTTGTGTCACTTTCATCAATATTTAAAAATCGATCAAGCATCTCTTGGGTAGGGCGGCCAAAATGATATTGATCAGTCTCTTCGCGGGTCAGTGTAATGATTATTTTTACTTCTTCATGTTTTTGAAACTTTTCTAGTTCCTCACGGCAGATAATATCTTCTGTAGTTCTGTATGCGACTAGAAGGGTCATTTTAGCTGGTGCGGTGGGGTGCTTGTTGCCGGTATACTCTCTAAGGATGCTGATAAAAGGGGTGACGCCGCTACCTGCTGCTACCATAATTAAATGGGACTTAGCAGTTCCCTCGTGGTAGCAAAATTTGCCAATCGGTCCTCTTGCCTTCAGTATATCGCCTATCTTTAAGTTGTCGCACATCCAGTTCGATATTAGTCCTCCTTCGACTCTCTTGACAGTAAGAACACAGTATCCTTTCTGGCTTGGTGAGCTGGACATAGTATAGGATCGAACAACAGGTTTTTCTGTTACAGTGTCATAGCGAATAGTTAAGTATTGGCCGGCTATATAATCAAATGGAATGTCTTTTTCGTCGTCGTCTCGCAGATAAAACGATAGTGTATCTGGAGTTTCAGGGAGAATCTTATGAATAGTTAATGACATCCAGCCTTTTCTTTTTCTGGGTGCTGGCGGAAGGCTCATTTTTAACCCCTTTGTTTTTAGATCGTTATGGNAAANTATAACGACTTTATCNGTAGGAATCTATGAGTTTTGAGGCTATTGTCATGGTGGCGAAAGTNATTAAAAAATNAGTCTTATATTGTATGGATTTTAACCATTAACTGACTGTGGCTTACATTTTNGGGTCTCGGATAAATTTTGGTGCAAAATTTATCCCTTGAAGGTATCTGTTAGGTTGTGTTCTATCAGTTACTGGAATTTTGTTAATATACACTTGGAGCGACTGGGTACAGATGAACTCCCTTAGAAACCGGATACTTTTTATAGTTTTGTTAACGGGAATTGCAGCNNNGTCTGTAGTGCCCACTTTTGTTTATTTTTCAATTCCAAAAGCAGAGCGNAATGATGCTGAAAAAATGTCAGCNGCNCTGCCTGATTGGCTNCCCAGTAAAGAGCATATAAAGCTTGGTCTTGACCTTCAGGGTGGGGTTCAGCTGGTGCTTGGTGTNGATATTGATGTGGCCATTGACAATAAAATGGANCGAGTTGGNACNGAAGTNACCCGCTGGGCNAANAAGANTAAAAAGCAGGTNTCNAGAGCNTGGGCNNGGAAAGGGCAGCAAACTCTGCGTATNGAGTTGGAAGACTCAGTTGACATAGGTGATTTTAAAGTAGCTCTTAAAAAAGANTTTCCAGGTCTAGCTCAANCTGANCGGGATGGGAAGAAGCTGGACTTTAANTACAGTGATAGCCAGCTTCGAGAAATAAGAGATGCAGCTCTTAGTCAGGCGGAGAGAGTTGTTCGTAACAGGATTGATAAGTGGGGTGTTTCTGANCCGTCTATCAGTCGTCGTGTTGATGGCAGTATATTAGTNCAGNTNCCCGGCTTCAAAAANCCCGAAAAGGCCCGCGACCTNTTGGGNCGAACTGCTCAATTGCAGTTTAAAATGGTTAATGAAGAGTTTGATGGTTTGATANCTTTGATTGGNAGTGCCCCTGANGGCGTTNTNGGTGAGAGGCGTGGTAATNATAAGGCNGTCTCTTTCATATCAGAAGACAGAGATGCGATATTGAAGTTAGTTGAAGGTAAAGTTCCTGATGGTAGTGAAATCTACTTTGAGGAAGAGGTGNTGGCCAATAATAAAGTGAGNTANACTTCCCACCTTTTGTTTTCTGCTGTGGATTTGTCNGGTGAAGATATTTTGGATGCTTCTGTAACTATTGACTCTAGTTCACTAAGCCANGACCCCGCNGTTTCTTTGAAGTTCACNGGTGGCGGAGGCAAGAGGTTTGCTGATCTAACGGGTGATAATGTTAACAAGCGTATGGCGATTGTTCTTGATAATACGGTTGTTTCGGCTCCNGTGATTAACCAGCGTATTTCAGGNGGNTCTGCNCAGATTACTCTGGGNTCAGGTACCAACTACAATGAAAAATACCAAGAAGCNCAGGATTTGGCTCTTATTCTGAAGTCTGGTGCNTTACCAGCNCCTATTACCATTATGGAACAACGGGAAGTCGGAGCTACNTTAGGACCTGANCTTGCTGATAGGGGNGTCAAATCCGTTNTTGGTGGCCTTATGTTGGTTCTNCTATTTATGTTGGTTGTATATCGTCGACCAGGTNTTATTTCTTGTGGTGCCTTGGTCCTGAATGCTCTTTTCCTNCTGTCTCTTATGGCNTTTTTCGGTTTTGCGTTNACTNTACCNGGTTTTGCNGGATTTATCCTTACCTTGGGGATGGCTGTTGATGCCAATGTTCTTATTAATGAGCGTATTAAGCAGGAAGTTTTATCAGGTAAGGGNCCTAGAAAAGGGGTTGAAACTGCTTTTGATAAGGTNTTCTGGACGATTATTGATGCTAACGTGACAACTTTGATTGCTGCAGCGGTATTAATTGAAACCAACTCATCTGGACCTATCAAAGGTTTTGCCGTGGCTTTGATTCTTGGTATCTTAGTATCGATGTTCACTTCACTTTTCGTCACCAAGANTTTNTTTAAATTTGCTCTATCTGGAGACAAGTCTGANGCTCAGTTGAGTCGTTGGCTGGGTCTTGGNAAAGNCAAACAAATGAGAGTTGGATCTATNAANTTTCTATCCTTTGGNCGTATAGCNGGCATTGTGGCTATCGTGATTGGTTTGGCTGTTATAGGTGTAAGTTCCACGAAGGGTATGAATTGGTCTGTAGATTTTGCAGGTGGTACGGAAGTGGAAATGACTTTCGATAAACCAGTTCAATCAGACGTTGTTCGTGGCGCTTTTGTGAAGGCAGGTATTGGTTCGCTTGTTTTACAGACGATTGGCGATAAGAACGATCATTACCTGATTCGTTTTGAAAAATCATTACAGGATGATGCTGGTTCTAGCGATAAGGATGGTAATGCAGAGGGAGTGAGGCAAGTTGTTAATCAAGAATTATCACAATATGGTTCGGTTATTCAAAGATCGGACTTTGTTGGTCCTCTGATTGGGCGCGAGCTACGTGAACAAGGTATTCTGTCGGTGGTTTTGGCCATCTTAGGGATTGTTGTTTATATCTGGTTGCGTTTTGATATGAGGTTTGCCCCAGGCGCTGTTATTAAAATGATAGTTGATGTCTTTATTGTGATGGGCTTTTATATCTTTTTCCATAGATCCTTTGACTTAACTTCTATTGCAGCTCTTTTGACTGCGGTTGGTTATTCCGTAAATGACACGATTGTGATTTATGATAGGATTCGTGAGAATTTAAATACTAACCCACGTAGAAAGTTATCTGAGAATATAAATATTTCTCTAAACGAAACCTTATCACGTACTATCAATACCTCGGTAACAACTTTATTTGCTCTTTGCGGTATATTGATTTTTGGTACTGCTCAAATATGGAACTTTGCTGCGGCTATGGGAATTGGTGTTATTGCTGCGACTTTGACATCCACATTTGTGGCTAGTTCCCTGGTGCTGTGGTTCGAGCGATGGCAGAAGAACCGAATGACTGCTGAAAAAGTAACTGCTTAAAGAATTTCTTTAGAGCCTCCCCTGATTTTTTGGGGGAGGCTTTATTTATAGCAGTTCCAAATCTGTGATAGAGTGATTCGAAATTGCATCAGAATATTGAAAGTCTTTAGTCGGATTAACATCATTTTTTCTAGATGAAGATTTGAAGGTTGATCGGTAAACCTCACAGTCAATATAGTCAAAAATGTCTGGAAAAGGGTGGTGTTTGCATTCAACGCCCTTTCCCAACGGAACGGTTAGGATACCTCTGGCGGCTCCCGGACCTTTCCTGCCTTTTAAAAAAGCCCCGGTTTGCTTTTCTTTTCCATCTTCTCTCATTGCCAGGCCGCACATATTTTTAAAGTCGATGCCTTTTCTATCTGCGCTAGCTTGTCCATGTCGCACCATATGGGGACAACGTTTGCATAACATACTGACTCCCGTCTTATGCCTTGCGGCATTGAAGTTAGTGGCAGAATTACCCTCAGAGATACCTGTGTCATTCCTAAACTTCAGGAATAAGAAGGCGGGACGCTTATTCAGCACCCTAGAGTTATCAATATTTGGTCTTTGATTAGCAGTATCATATGTGACAGAAAGGCGTAAATCAAATGGAAAATACTGTAATCCTTAAAGAAATTATCTTTATAATTGAGACAAAAATTAATGCTTTGCTAACATTTTCACATTCTTATAAAAATACAATCTGATGAAAATAAAAGCTTATACAACCTTAGAGAGGTGAAAAAGTGGCTTGGCTAAATCGCGATAAGGCTCCGCTTCTAAAATCTGATAAAAAAGATACCCCCGATGGAATTTGGGATCGTTGTAAAAGTTGCTCTGAAGTTATCTCTAGAGTGAACTTTGAAGCCAACTTATATGTGTGTCCTAAGTGTGGTCATCATTTTCCTGTTCCAGCAGCTTTGAGATTGGAACGCTTTTTGGATCCTCACTCTTTTGTGGAGCTTGATTCAACTTTGGAAAGTAATGATCCACTGGAGTTCACGGATACTAAACCCTACAAAGAAAGGCTAAAGCAAGCCCAGGGTCGATTGACCTTGAAGGATGCATTTGTTTCGGGGGAAGGAACTTTAAATGAAATGCCGGTTCAAATAGGCTCTTTTGATTTTCGCTTTATGGGTGGAAGTATGGGGTCTGTGGTTGGAGAAAAGGTAACCCGCATTTTTTTGAGGGCAGCCAAAAAGAGGCAGCCAGCTATTGTCTTTTCTTCGTCCGGTGGAGCCCGAATGCAAGAGGGAATCATAAGTCTGATGCAAATGGGTAAAACTTGTGCTGCTTTGGGTCAGCTCCGTGCTCTAGGAGTGCCTTATATTTCTGTTCTATGCCACCCTACCACGGGAGGGGTAGCAGCTAGCTTCGCT
>PBRN01000199.1 GCA_002725955.1 Pseudobdellovibrionaceae bacterium | reverse complement strand
TAAGGAAAGTGGTTTTATAGATGGATTTAACTTCGACTGGGCGGCTAAACGAGTCCCAAAGACTGCTTTTGAATCAACAGACATAGTACATTGGTTAGCTCTTGATGTCGCATTAAAAGCTATGAAGGATGCTGGATACAGCCCTGAAAATATAAACAAAGAAAACACTGGCGTTATTCTAGGTAATACTCTTACAGGAGAGTTCACTAGGACGAATGCTATGAGAACACGTTGGCCATTTGTCAGAAAAGTACTCGAGAAAACAGCCGAAGCCAAAGGGTTAGTAGATTCTGAAATGGCAGAATTTATCAATGAAGTCGAGGAAGCATACAAATCAGTGTTTCCAGCAGTAACCGAAGATACCCTTGCTGGTGGACTATCCAATACTATAGCCGGTCGTATATGCAATAAATTAGATCTTAATGGCGGTGGTTATACCATAGATGGCGCTTGTTCTTCGTCGCTCTTAGCTTTGATTAATGGAGCCAGATCATTAGTATCAGGCGAACTTGATATGGCATTTGTCGGTGGGATAGACATTAGTCTCGACACATTTGAATTAATCGGGTTTGCTAAAACTAGCGCTCTGACCTCTGACCAAATGAGCGTTTACGATAAAAAGGCTTCAGGATTTATCCCGGGCGAGGGTTGTGGCTTTGTGGTATTGAAACGACTAGAAGATGCTCAGCGCGATGGCGATCAAATTTATGCCGTAGTAAATGGCTGGGGTATTTCATCAGACGGTAAAGGCGGAATCACTGCTCCAAGTGTTACCGGTCAAGCTAAAGCCATTGGGACAGCCTATAATATGGCTCCATATTCGTTAAACGACTGTGATTTTATTGAAGGTCACGGAACTGGAACTCCATTAGGCGATAAGACAGAAATAAATGGCCTAAATCTAGCCAGCAATACCTCCATCGATGATAATAAAATAGGTTTGACATCTCTCAAGTCTGTCATTGGTCACACCAAGGCAGCAGCTGGAATCGGGGCTTTTATCAAAACGGTGATCTCAGTAAATCGTCGGATCATGCCGCCAACAGCTGGAGTACAAGACCCAAACTCAGTGTTCTCAAATGGTCCAATGTTCCCTCTAATCGATGGCATTAAGAAGGACCCTAAAGAAAATATGAAAGCCGGCGTCTCTGCCATGGGCTTTGGTGGGATCAACTCTCATATCACATTGGAAAGTTTCGGTCGTCCTAGCAATAAATTAGAAACTTCAATACCGGAAGAAAAACTCATGATATCTGCTGAAAGCAGTGAGTTAATACCTTTTAGTGCGAGAAGTTTAGACCACCTTTGTGAAAAAATAGATGATGCTATTCAGCAAGTTAAATTTATTAGCCATGCAGAGGTTAGCGATTTTGGGCACGAAAAATCGAGATACATAAAAAATAACGAAGCGGTGAAGGCTGTCATTATAGCAAAGACACCTACAGATCTTCAAGAAAACTTACTTAAGCTCAAAAAGCTTGTACAAGGAGGCATCGCCTCTGGGAAAACGAAGCAAGAAGGTAATGTCTGGCTATCGTATCATGCTGAAGAAAAAAAATACGGCTTTCTATTTCCGGGACAAGGCTCTCAAAAGGTCAACATGGCAGCTACATTAGCCGGTCGCTTTGATTGGGGAAAAGAGTATCTAGCCGCAGTTGAAAAAGAAGTATCTAAAAATGGAAATACCTCCCTAAAAGATATTATGTATATTAAAAATTTACTATCGTTACCGATAGAACAACAGCAAGAGGCAAAAGATAAATTAAAAGCAACGGGAATTGCACAGCCTGCTATTAGCCTCGCAAATCTTTTATGGTTCAAAAGATTAAAAGAAGTGGGCATATCTCCCTCCGTAACTGCTGGACACAGCTTAGGCGAATTGTCTGCGCTATATGCGGCAGGAACCATAAGTAGCCAGGAACTTTTAGAATTAGCCACCCACAGAGGCGAATTCATGGCTGCCACTAAAGAGACAGGTTCTATGGCATTTATTGGAGCATCGAAATCAGAAACTGAATCGATGCTAGAAGGTCTCAACTATTATGTCGATATTGCGAACGTCAATAGCCCAAGCCAAACTATAGTTTCAGGTTCGGTAGCAGGGGTGAATGAAGCGATGGAGATAGCTAAAGAGAAAGGCTACAATGCAAAAATGCTGCCCGTTTCAAATGCATTCCACTCTAAGCTTATGAAAGAAGCAGCTCAATCATTTAGTGAGCTAGTCGATGACCAACATCAGGTTTGTAATTCGATACCATTCTACAGCGGAATCAACGGCAAAGAATTAAAAAATGGAATGTCTTTAAAAAACTATCTTGCAGAGCAAATCACATCACCAGTTGATTTTGTCAATACCATCCAGGAAATGCAGCAACAATGTCATCAGCTCATTGAAGTCGGACCAGGTCAAGTATTATCTGGATTAGTCTCTTCGATTTCTCCAGATAAAGCTAAATGCCTGCCAGTCGAAAGTCAGCCAGGACAAGATAGAGATTTTAAAGTACTGGTAGCAACAGCATTTGCACAAGGAACCAAAATCAACTGGTCGCATCTATATGAAAATAGATTAGTAAAACCATTTGAATCCGCTCAAGAAAAGCAGTTTATTGTAAACCCTTGTGAACATGAGATTAAGACTGATCATGTAAGACCAGTTAACCAAGACCTAACGGTTAAAAGTCCTATTGAAACGTATATACCTTCGCAAACACCGGCAGATCCTTTGACTCATGAGAACGTAAAACGCCCAACGCCGCAGCCTACAATTCTGAAAGAACTTCATCAACATGACAGCACGGCCCGTAGTACGATGATTCATCAACAAAGCGAAACCTCCGTGGCCATGAATCCTATTGAATCTATGACTAAGACTGAAATAGAAGATCAAATAATCGAAGAAGCTGGTAACACGATAGAACTATTATATGAAGCGGTCACAGCATTAACTGGTTTTGAAAGTAATACTTTAGAACCAGATCTTTTACTTCTTGACGATCTAAACATGGATTCAATTAAGGCGACAGAATTTATTAGCTCAACAGCGATGAAGCTAGGTTTAGCAGGGGAAATTGATCCTGGTTACTATATTAATTCAAGCCTTCAGCAGATAGCAGATGCGTTAGATAGTCTTCTCGATGAAAATAGTTCGGCTGATATGACACCGGCTACTGCTGTACCTGCTCATCCAACCCCGGAAACAAAACCTGCAGAACCAGATAATGAAGCTGAAAAAAAAAATATTACAGTAGCGGCTTCAACTAAAAAATCAGTAGAGGCAGTAAAAGCACTAACAAAAGCCAAAAAAGCACTACCTTTAAAATCAACGATTGCAGAAGTATCAAAGAGTAATAATAAAGTTAATTGGGTACGATCTTTTGTAGAAGAATTCAAAGAGGACTCTAATTTCGAGACAACCTCTACAGAATTCTATCAGAATGATTCAATAGCCGTAATAGGTGGTGAATCCATAGTAAAAGATTCTCTGTTAGCAACTTTGAATATAAACGGTATCCGTAATTTATCGCTTGCTTATAATACTAACATCCATGAAGCAATTAAGAATTTCAAACCAACTCGAATTATAGTTACCCCTTCTTCAGTCACAAACTATATCGACGATCTACGAGATCAGGTGGGCACGCTAAGTTCATTGGCTCAGAGTTTATCTAGCCAAGTAAAATCCCTAAGTTTTATTCAACAAGGTGATGGTAAATTTGGTCAATCAGACAGTACTTACAAAGCGTGGGCTTCAAGCCTATTTCACGAAAAACCATCCCTAGCCGTTTCAGTCATCGACCTTGGAGATCATTTCAAAAAGCAGAATGTTGCTGAGTTCATCTTTAATTTGATAGGTGACAAGGCAGGAGCTGGGCTAAGTATCATAGGGACTAACCCTGAAGGAAAGAGACTACTCCCTGAATATTCTTTACTAACTCATGACAATCTTCCTAAAAGCAAACTTCAATTGTCAAATACTGATGTTATTTTAGTAACAGGCGGTGGCAGAGGAATTACAGGAGCACTAGCCTTAGAGTTTGCAAGAAAATACGAATGTAAAATGGCCCTCGTCGGACGTCGGGCAATATCCCCAGATGATACAGAATCAGAAACAGCAGTCCTTTTAAGTAAATACCAAGAAGCAGGTCTAGAATGTGAGTATTTTAGCTGTGACATCGCTGATAAGAATTCATTCGCAAGAATGGTAACTAAGGTGGGTCAAAAACTGGGTAAAGTGACAGGAGTGATTCACGGTGCTGGATTAAATGAGCCAAAATTAGCTTCACAAGTTACAAAAGAAGCTGCTTTAACCGAAATGGCGCCCAAAGTAATCGGAGGCCTCAATATCATCGAAACTTTCGCCCACGACTCTCTCAAGATCCTTTCGGGTCTTACCTCTATCATCGGCGTAGTGGGTATGCCAGGTAACACATATTACGCATTAGCCAATGAGCGGCTCAATGACATGTTTATCAGCTACGGCAAAAGACATCCTAGCACCCATGTTATTAACACTGCTTACAGTGTTTGGTCGAGCATCGGTATGGGTGCACGCATGGGAAGTGATAAAAACCTCGAAAAGAAAGGCATCGGAACAATCACTCCCGAAGAAGGCATACGGCGTTTTCTAGAACTGGTGGAAGGAAAAGCACCAGCACAGCAAGTCGTCGTAACCTCAAGGTTAGGACAACTAAGCTTAGGATCAAATGGCATAACTAAAAAGGCTCCTACAAATTGGCGTTTTGCGCAAGATATTAAACATTACCAGCCCGGAGTGGAAGCGATCACTGCAGTCCATTTAACACATGAAGATGATCCTTATTTAGAAGACCATTGCTATAATGGTACACTTCTTTTTCCAACCGTCTTCGGCCTTGAAGCAATGGCTCAGGTAAGTGCTATAGCGGCGGGAATAGAAAAGTATGATTCTCTAATGATAGAAAACATCAACCTACCAAGACCAATTACGGTAGGTAAAGCAGGAGCAGATATTGAAATTTATGCCGAAATTTTAGAATCCAAAAAAGGATCTCCCACACGCATTCAGACCGGTATCCGAGCAGCTAACACNGGCTACAAGAAAGATCATTTTTCGTGTGANATAATTCTGNATCAGGATCAAGCTCCATTACCACTGGTTCCGAATAANGACCAGCAACCTCTTGACATCAATATTCAAGAAGAAATTTATGGTCCGGTACTTTTTCAAGGCAAACGTTTTCAGCGTATCGAACAAATTTTCTCAGTNAANTCTGATGATATTATTGGCGGAACNATACGCTATGANTCGAAGTATGACAAAGACTGTTCAGATGGCGTTCTACTNGGAGACCCATACCTAAGGGATTCACTCTTACAATCAGGGCAACTAGTAATCCCNCAGGATCAATGCCTACCGACGCGNATAGAAAAGCTATATCTATGTCCTTCAGTATCATTGAATCGNGATAATGTNGAGGGTTATACAGAAATCTACAAATCTGGAGACAAAACGTATTTAGCNAACCTTTATATNCACGATGAAAATGGTATCATTAGAGAAAAAATTGAAGGATACACTTTAACTGTTCTAGAACGNAATGAATCGATTATAAAAGGTTCTGAATTGGGTGCNCGCCCTAAACAGGAAGATACTNNGAAGGATAATAAAGATCCTATTATAGTTCCNTATGATAAAGTATCTGAAATGTTAAGACTTTCATTNGCTGAGGATGGTCCTCAGGATCAATCTGTGCTAGTGAATCGTTTTATACCAGACTTTAAAGCTTTCTCAAATCTTGGTAAATCTATCTACTTCAGCCATTTCTTTAATTGGATGGGNGGTGCAAGAGANCTCTCAGCATTACCGGTCTTGCCAAAAATTAGAAAAATGCTAGAAAGCGGTCAATGGGGATTGGTTACCAATTGGGCTAAGATACAAGTACTGGGAGAATGTGTTGGNGCTGATAGAGTCGTTCAGGTAAGAATGTGGTGTACCAAGCTATATGGAGCAAAAGAGTCATCTACTGATTTGTATTTTGATTGGGTCGCNATCGGCGAGAATGGGGTNGAGGAAAGAATCGCAACAGGNCAAATGGGTACTACNTGGGTAGAAATTAAAGATCATGGNATTGTTGTCCCTGCAGAATTTCCACCCGAATATAAAACTTTCATCAATCGGATGATTCCTAAAAANAGTGACGAAACGACNNTAATCCCAGCTCCAGAGCCACTTAAAGATCTAGATGTAGGCGAAGAAGTATTTTGTGCACAGGANGGCCCTCGCACAGCTATNACCNTAGCAGACAATCTATATAGTACAGGNTTAACCAATAGCAATTTAGTAGGCAACCTATATTTTGGNAACTATTCCANCTGGATGGGCAACCTAAGAGATAAGTTCTTACATGATATCAATCCTTCACTGTTCCGAGGTNTTGGTGAAAAAGGNGANCTTAGATGCACAAATTGTGAAATACANCATCTTAGAGAAGCCATGCCCTTTGATAANATACGTGTTACTATGGGATTGAAAAAGCTTTGGAATCGCGGCATGGAATTATATTTTGAGTTTTACAAAGAAAATGCTGATGGTTCATTAGATAAACTAGCTTACGGNCACCATACTGCGGTATGGTCAGAGCAAGGAGCAAATGGTGAAACCCANAGCAGCAANATACCAGATGAAATCATGGTAGTTCTACTCGAAAAGATCCANACAAGGCTGAGCGATTTCCTAGTATCATCTAATACGATNGAACCAGAGCTGGATTTGGGAGCAACNCAATGACATTATTNAGANTGCTAGTCATATTNACTATNTCTACTGCNTGGTCNGATATANGTATGGGNCTAACNGCAGACGATATTCTGAGAAAAGCTGATAATATNAGAAATCCAACNGATTCATTNGTAATGGANGTCACTGTTAATGATTCTAGCGACGGCATCTGGCAATACAAAATCAGCATGGGNGGAAAAAACAGATCNTTGATNAAAACTATACAGCCGAAAAGAGATATTGGTAAAAACTTCCTNATGCTGGAACAAGANATGTGGGTATATATACCCAACATCAGACGAGCATTGCGNGTCGCTTTAAATCAGAANATGGCTGGNCAGTTTGCTAACGGTGATATAGGACGCATGCGCTGGCATGGNAANTACAANGCNAAGGTTGTNGCTCAAGAAAAAAAAGAGTGGATACTNGCANTAAANGCAAAAAAGACAGGCTTAACCTATGAAGCGATGAAAGTATGGATAGATAAAAAGAGTTATCGTCCCATAAAAGCTGAATACCTAACTCGCGGTGGAAAAGTTATCAAGACNGTAAAAATTAGCGACTACCGTAAGATGGCGGGAANTCTGCGACCAACAAAATTCACGATAGTGAGCGCTGAAAATAAATCAAAAACCTCTACTTTAATTGTNAACAGNATGGTAAAAACCCGTTTTCCATCAACTCATTTTACCCGACAGGCTTTAAAATGAAGTATNGGGTGAAATGGTTTATCATTTTGCTCTCGTTTAATTTAGCCTANGGCGCTGCAGCNCANAAAGCTNAGCAATCCACCCGATGGTCTATNACCAAGACACGCNTCNTGGGAGCAGATGCCATTGCAGATCTTAATAATGAAAANCCAANTATCGTCAGTTTCTTTTGGCAGGACCNATATCGTTTAGATCCATATTCTNCNNGAGANTATGGNTTAGAACTTAAATATAAGTTAGTNCTNAANCCAGCAGATNANANCACCTATACCAGCATCGGGCANCAAAANATTAAAAATGTAACTGCCACTATTTCTAGGCAGTGGTCTCATTGGGGGCAAAGCATTTTNGGCTTACAGGAAGTAAGTTGGGGTGAAAATTTGTTCATGCCAATNCTCGATCTAGTCAATCCCCGNGATGTCACTAACCCACGGGGTTATTATGATAGTGGCAATAAACTAAGCCAGCTTATGTTAAGNCANGAATATCAAAAAGGNGACTANAGCTTACAGCTCATTNTCATTCCATTAACNAGGAGAACTCCNTTCCCCGAAGCAATTGCAGGTTTTGGCGTCAAACANCCAAAAGANCTCNTACCNGGACAAGGATCNGAATANGGAGCTAAATTGAGCCAANTGATAAATGCTCTNGAAATNCAATATTACATCCTCAGTCATCTACCCAGAAATCCTTCTTATACTTTTGCCAGCTATTCNNGTAATAATGAGCTAGAAGTAAANGAAGAAAGAATTTTGACTTTAGGTANTAGCTTTGCCATCGCCAGCCANGAAATAGTCTATCGAGGAGACTTTGCTCTTCATAATAATTACCCAGCTTCTTCAGTNCAGTACGAGATNGANAGAACAAANCTNATACAANGTATCGTAGGCGCAGAGTATGTAACACAATCCGCACAAACATTCGGCATAGAAGCACATATCGACTTATGGGAGGANCAACCAGAGACNTACAGTNATGGACCTTGGGCCTCAGCAGACTCNTCACAGGCTCAGGAATACTTTTGGCTAGGAATATCAAGTCGCATGACTTTCTTTNACGACATACTACAGCCNCAATTTTTTTATTTCAGAGGNGTNTCAAACGACGATACGCTGATTCGNATACTNACCGATTATAATATTGGAGATGATATTAAAGTAAACTTTGAAGTNCAATCGACTTCAGCTGCCACGACGAGCCCTAAATTCTTGCTTGGAGNNGTAGAGAGATCCTTAATGTCAGTAACCTATANNTTTTAAATACAGCTAATACTAATTTAGNTTTTAAANNTTTTAATGNACCGACTTNGGATCNANAAAGTTTATCGTCTGCCCNANACTNATCAAATTGGGATCATCGATCTGATCCTTATTTTGCCACCAGATCATTGGCCATAAANTACCATCTCCCAANGTTCTTTCTGCNACATTAAATAGTGTNTCCCCTTTACGAACCTTGGTAGTCNTTTTTTTAACNTTATCTAATTTATTATATGCCTCNACTAGATGCTTAGGTTTNATTTGCTTATTGCNAACTTTAGTCGAAAAGAAATCACTNTTACCATAGTATTTATGCGCAAANTTTTTNGAATGTGTGTTAACNACAGGCAATTTNATTTNGTCTAGAGGATATAATANATGAGGGTTTTCTAAACNNTTATANTTNGCTATTTTCTTCCAATGATCAGGGCCACCATAAACCAACTTTGAAATATCGGATAAAGTATCACCTACTTTCACATAATAGACTACTTCACTCTCAACTTTCTCAAATGTCCCAACAGGAAAAGGNTTAACANCATTACTAGGGTCTGATGATTTTATGGTNTTTANATTNCNAATTTCACTCGANTCGACTTTTGCTATGCTNNCANCANTTAANTCNTGNCCGNTTNTTGATTTNCTGACAGNNTNATCTGANNNACCAGAATCCAAATNCANTTTTTTAGNTTGTTTGGTNGCACAAGACGNNNATANAAAAGNTGCAAAAAAGAATAANGCAATCANACNGTAGATTTTTGANAACTTGTTCATAAANACNANATCCCAATTAAATANTTNACTATTAAGTCNAAATTAACTTTTTTNTATCTGATCATCGAGAATNATAAGGNGTGTATCTNATATGGCACTTCGCACCACAGCCAAGCTTTCGTTAAGCCTGAATACATNTATATTAACAGAAATCCAGCTCAAATAGAATCANCTAGGTTTNNGCATTTTNACNAGNNAAATAAAGGAAAGATAAAAGATNTTACATCAGGTAATTAACATCAGNTAATTAACATCAGGTAATTAACATCAGCAAATAATNACTAGCTCACATCTGCGATATAGCCTGATCTAAAATACGACCNGCACCAATAGCNGCAAAACNGACTTNNGCCTTGTCGTTTANTACAACAAAAGTTGGTAAAGCTGAAACCGAATATTTTCCACTNACTTCACCTNTTGGATCAACTAACACTACAAATGGNACTTTACGACCTTNAAACCACTGATTCANNAAGCTTTGCACNACCTTTTTATNCTCAGTNGAAATCAANACNACTTTATATCCTTTTTTTTCNATTGCTAATGCATGNCGTTCTANNGCAGGTAGTGCTGATTTGCANGCTGGGCACCATGTAGCCCAAAAGTTCAGAAGAANAGGTTTACCAGCNAGNTTTTTCAATGAACCNGTTTNACCGAATAATACNGGAAGATCAAATTCNGGAGCTTTTTTTCCAAGTAGATTTCGCCTCAACATCTCATCCATCTCTGGACGGGCTACTAATTTCAGCTTTAAAGAAAGTTTTGAACTGTTTCGACGATAAACAACATCAACAGTATACCCAACCCCCATAGCGCCAATAGTCTCAACTAGTTTTTTTGGATTAGTTATTTTGATTTGGTTGACCTGCAGAATCTCATCATTCACTTGCAACCCAGCTTTTTCAGCTGGCGTCCCAGGCAAGACCTTAGTCACAACAACACCGTCTTTACCTTTTTCAATACCAACACCCATCCAGGGTCGGGCGGATTGTAAGCCCTGTGCTAGGCAAAGCTCAGCAAACAATGAAAAAATTAAGGTAATTATTGTTATTGTTTTCATCTGATTATCCTTTATTTAGTTATCTTTATAATACCTCATATCTGGTAAAGTTATGATGTTAAAAGTATAAGAGCAGTAAAAGTTAATTTTATCCACTCAGAAAAATTTGCTCAGTACTTTATTTAGGGAACTTTTATGATAGTATTATTGCATGAGAAATTTAAAGGCTCTGCGCCTCGAAATCGCCAGCTCTTTAGCCCGACTATATATCGATGGACATATCGGGCGAGACCAATTAGAGAAGCATCAATCTCTACAAGATCTTGATGAAGCTTATCAACTCATCACTTTAACCAATCGTAATCTCTGCGTAACTAATCACTAATCGTAATAATCCCACGATATCATACTTGAATCAGCATCCAAATTATCGATGACTGCTTATAAAAACTAACTTAAAATTATTTAGGTAAACGAATTCAGCAAAAGGACAGCTTGATGAAACACTATATTAGCTATGTATTAATATGCTTCCTATATTTTTCATGCACTCATAGTATGTTTGCAATGGATTCGATCACATTCGATATTAGACTGATTGTAAATGATTCCCAAAGAGAGCTCACCGATGAAGATTGGCTAGTAATCAAGGATGGAAAAGCAGATGACTCACCCACAGAGAAAATCCTGCAATGGAAAAATCACAAGGGCATGACATATGTCACAGGTATTATTTTTATAAGCGAAGATTCTAATAATGAACCATTGGTAATGGGCCTAGATATAAATGGTAACAAGACGATAGAACCTTGGGAGCCGAAGATATTACCGCACACGAGCCAACCTCAAGTCGAGGGAGAACTTTTGCGAGGAAGTACGAGCGTCGTTTATATTGAAAGCTCCTGCCAATGTGCAGATAAATCTCAAGTTTGCCATACGAGCAGAGGATACGACATAAGTATATTGACAAAAACTGACCGTAGAAAAATTTGGGGACCGGAATACCACAAAGTAATCATGGATAATCATTGTTCCTTTACAGTCGCATTAGGCAAAACCATGCCATTAGATAATATTAGCGGCCGATGGGATTTATCTGAATTAGAAATAGAACTATATAGCTCACGCTATACTCAAATCGTCCCCCTACACCCATTTATGGCAGGAGAAGGACAACGGGGCCCCCAAGGACCCAGAGGTTTTCCTGGACCGCAGGGACAGCAAGGCTCTCCAGGACCGACAGGACCAAAAGGTGAAATAGGAATCCAAGGGCCAAAAGGAGATCAGGGTATCCCGGGTCCCAAAGGAATCCAAGGAGACTCTGGCATCTCAGGCCCAAAAGGAGATAAAGGAGATAAAGGCGATTCCGGCGAAAAAGGAAATACAGGTGACCAGGGACCCAGAGGCCCTATTGGCTCAGCGGGGCCCAAAGGCGAACAAGGAGACCCAGGTGAAAAAGGGGATCAGGGAGAAGCCGGGAATCAGGGCCCAAAAGGAGACACCGGGTCGATTGGTCTAACTGGTCCAGCCGGACCTGCAGGCGATAAAGGACCTAAAGGGGAATCAGGGCAACCCGGAACACAAGGCGAGCAGGGGCCACAGGGAATTCAGGGAGAAAAAGGTGCCAAAGGTACAAAAGGAGATCAGGGAGAGCCAGGAGAAGATGGGGAAACAACTGATATCGGTCCACTTCAGACGGAACTGGAAGATCTGCGCCAAAGAGTCAGTAGGTTAGAGGACATTATCTTTAATATAAGGCAAGTTACAAGCCCTTCCCCATGAGCCTAAATAGACGAAAAGCAAACCAAATAGTGTGAAAGGATCAGATTGTAACACTCGTTTCTGATTTTTTCATACGTGTTCCTCCTCCATAGATGCCTTGTAAAGCCTAACTGAAGAAAAACTCCTTAAAACCTTCAGGATGCCAGTGGTTACCATAGCTTTTTTCAGGTATAAGTGGACGATCCTAGTTGACGGAAGTTGTCACGGCAATGATAGGTAAAACCAGAAGATGAATGACATAAATCATGCCATGTTGGCATTTAAAATTATAAAGAACAGAGTATGAGCAAATTGAATAGCAAGCCCACCAATCAACCCAATCAGAATCACAACAAAAAGACCAATAACGGAGAATCAGGATTGGGGGATTCTCAGTTAATGCTAGATGCTGGTAGAGCCTTAATTGCTGATTCTAACATTGCCATAACGAAAGCCGAAAGCTCCGCATTCCTATTATACCTGCTCGATTTGGAAAACCAGAACTCTGACCAAGTAACTACAGAAACCTTAACTTCATTTATCGACACGCATCGCAATAAGGCTCAGGAGAAAAATCAAAAAAAGTGGCTAAAAGCCTTCTTCATGAGAGAACTACCTAATGAACTAACAAGCAAATGGTCAATTCATCAAAAAAAGCCGATTGCCATATGGATCGGTGATCCGACATCAGATTCTAAAAAGGAAGCAAATATGGTGATAGAGTTCAGCGAACTCACCGTATCACTGCCCACAAAAAAAGAAGTTCTATGGAGAAATATTCTGCCGTGGCTAAAATCAAATAATATTGATTTCAGTCTCGATGAAACTCCTTCCGCTAGCGAGACTAGTGAGTGGATCACATCTTTTCTCAACGAATGTGAAAAATCAATTGAGTCTGAGCAACAGGATGCTACTACAGAATTAAACCAGGCCTTCCAATTGCACTGCCAAACTCTTGAAGGGATCCATTCCGAAGAAGAATTCCGCAACGAATTAAAAAATAAGATAACTAACAAATTCTTCTCAAAAACCACAGATGTCACTAACTTTATGCATGAAACTTGCTTCTCTATGATCAAAGCAAAATTTCGTAATAAAGCTAAAAAGTATGGGTATGGGCATACGTCTGTCAGCCAACAACCCAATGATCCGCATCTATTGAGCATGACCCTCAATCATGTTCTAAATATTATTGATACGCCAGTACCAATAACTCTTCGCGGTCAAATGGAGGTCTCACAGCAAAAGCTGGTCGATCTATGCCAAACTAAAAATAAGGACGACTTCGAACCTATTATAAACCAAGTCACTGCAGTGGTAACGAAAAGTCAAGCCAGCCAGCTTATTGAAATAAAACATATGATCGAAGATGTCTATGCCAGCTTTCGCCGCAAGAGCCATTCCCAAGAAAAGGAGTTGCTCGACGTCGCAAAGGGAGTGATCCGCAGTAACAAGAAAGATGGCAGGTACAAAACCCTTCGAAAAAACATCAAAAAAAGGCTTGGGGGCTATGCTGCAGAAGTTAAGTATCAGCATGAAATAGAAGAGCTTAGAGATAGATCAAAAGAATATAGTGACTATCCTGCTTCATGGCCAATAGCACGTGAATTGAAACGTGAACTAGTTTTCTTCGCAGGCCCCACTAATAGTGGAAAAACCTATCACGCATTAAACGCTCTCACAGAAAATGAGTCCGGCGCCTATCTAGCCCCTCTTCGTCTGCTAGCATTAGAAGGACAAGAGGAAATTGAAAACAGAGGAAAAGCTTGTTCCTTCCTAACTGGAGAAGAGCGAGACCTACGTGAAGGTGCTGAATTTATGAGTTCAACCATCGAACTAGTTAACCTCACAAAAAAGGTTGATGCTGTTCTCATTGATGAGATTCAACTCATAGGAGATCCCGATAGAGGCGCCGCATGGACAGCTGCCCTTGTCGGAGCCCCAGCCAAAAAAATATTTATGACTGGAGCCCCCGAGGCGATCCCGGCTATTCAAGCCATCGCGAAAAAAATGGGTGAAAAACTTGAAGTAAGAGAGTTCAAACGCCTAGCTCCGCTCGAAGTACTAGACTCTCATACTCCATTAGCCAAAATAAGTGATGGAACAGCAGTCATTGCATTCTCTCGTAAGGATGTCCTTAGCCTGAAGGAAAGAATTGAAGCTAACTCCGAGCGCAAAGTTTCAGTCATTTATGGCAACCTTTCTCCCCAAGTCCGCAGAGAAGAAGCTAGACGTTTTCGCAGCGGTGAAACCCAAATATTAGTTAGTACTGATGCCATTGCTATGGGCTTGAACCTACCAATTCAACATGTGGTGTTCTATCAAGTAGAAAAATATGATGGTGAAAAAGTCCGTATGCTAGCTCCTGCTGAATTAAAGCAGATTGCAGGACGAGCTGGACGATTTGGACTGGCAAAAAATGGTACTGTTTCTAGTCTATTTGAAGATCATATGGACCATGTTAGCTATTGCCTTAATGACAAGAATGCAGATTTAGAAATTCCATCTATCTTCCGTGTTATGCCCGATCATCGTCATGTAAAATTGATTGCGGATGTTATCGGCGGCGACTCCCTGGAAAAAATTCTAGTTTTTTTCCGCAAAGGTATGGAATTCGAGTCTAAGCTATTTATTCCAACTGACCTCGATGAGATCATTGTGTTATCAGGGTTCGCTGATCGTTCATTAAAGGGAGATCTCGATCAGAAACTGACGTTTTCACTGGCTCCGGTAAATCCAGATAACGATATAGTCATGAACGTCTGGTTTGAAATGATTAAATCATGGAATAATGAGGATGAAAGCAACCTGTTATTCCTATTTAATAC
>PBRN01000198.1 GCA_002725955.1 Pseudobdellovibrionaceae bacterium | reverse complement strand
AGGGAGGCAAAGAAGAACCTATATGACATGAGCAATTTGAAGCATTTATACCAGAGAAGTTTGCAATAAAGTACTTTATACCCTGTTCACATTCCAAGTTAACCTGCTGGGAAGACTGGTATGAAATATAGCGTGATCCCATGAGACCACAACTTGATAGATAAAAAATAAGTAAAAGTAGATAACATAAAAAGCTAGATTTCATATATCGCCCTTTTTAAAAATAAATATGAAATACAGAGCTCAGCGTGTTACCAATAACGCGTGCGATACTACTTTCGGTGCGATCATGACTTCCAAACAATGAGATATCAAAGCCTGGTAGTATAAAACTTCGTAAACCAATTTTCCATTGGCTAGCATTACCTGGAGTCAGGTCCGCCGCAGTATTAGACTTAGCATAAGCAAGTACCATATAATTTTCTCGAAAGAAGCGATACCGAGATTCCAAACTGAAGACACCTCCTTCCCTAAAATCAACCATTGTTTCATCCCTGATTAGTGAAATCCCTTCCAAAGATAGTAGAAAACGGTCGTAAGATAAGCCCCCATTAATAGAATGCATCTCAATCCCTATATTTTTCGCAGCATTAGTTGCATCCTTAGTTTTCCAGTAACTATAGTTNANACTTGCGCCCAGAGTGACAAATCGAAGACCTAGATTCGNNGCAAAACCAGTTTCTTNCNTTTNAATACCAGANTCTCTTCTNGAACCAATNANNTGAAAATTTACATAAGGCACATTTGGCGCCAANCCAATCGACATNGCCNCATATTTNACTTTAGAAATATTGTTCTGACCTGACATGGCCATAGCCAACATTTGTTGAGTNAAAGCAGTGTGATCNGCAACATAATTACCAAAAAGCGGNTTATATTGGCCGANCATAGTAAAAGTGTTCCAAGNAAGNTCATCAACCTTCAGATACATACTTCGNGTTAAATTCATTGATTTTAGNTCATTAANATTACCGTTNGGTCTACCNAGATACTCACCTTCATAAACCAGATGGATACTGTGAACAGGTCGGTAACGGANTCCTAAACTAGCCTGCATCAAAAAAANNNCGGTCCNATCAATTTGGNCNTCTTGATCAATNGACTGCAAAGCACTATTGAAAACNATAGTNCGNACATCTGCTCCCCCATCCANAGCAACTGTCCTNGCTTTTCNCCAAGGATCATGCTCTGGTACACTATAGAGAAAGTGGTCTAAGNTTTTTGNATTNATCTGATNGAATATNTCCCGNTCTTTACCATATAAATCTAGCTCAGNNCCTTCTAANTTTTTAGANATCAANGGGAAGCCATTTAGCGGCACACTTTGAAGCTCTGCAGANTCCAACTGTTNNTATTTCTCNTTACCATAGNTCTGNANATGAAAAGGNCCAACAGGTNGGGTATCTGCAGTTTNACCAACCCGAAATGAGTGAAGCCATTTCGACTGATTCCATTTACCATAATGAGAGCGCATTCCTCCACCGTTCGGATTGATATGGCAACCCTGACAAGAAAGAGAACAGCGACGATCTGGTGGAGGAAGGTTCCTTCGTCCAGGACTATGACAACCAGAACAATTTTGTGCGAANCTAGTNGAAAGCCATGGCTCTGCTTGCGCAACATGATACGATAAAGATANACAGATCAAGAAGAGTCGCNGAGTGGTCTTGGTAGCTAATTTTTTCAAGGTTAACCCTTTCAAACTTATCTTGACCAAACGACTTACGAAACTATTTCTTAAAAGCTAACTTAGATCGAAGACTGCCAGCCTTATGGATTGGAATGAAAAGGGNAAATTCAACAATAAGNCACCAAATGAAGGTTTTNAAAACTTCAATAGCGGCTATAATGAAAAATACAAATAATTCTCTATTTTATTATTGAATTTTTTCATAAATCGAAGGGAAGTAAAAGATAAATATTTACAAACTATAAATAAACTATAAATAAACTACTAGACTTGACTTTAGAGAGGCTAAATCTANTTCNTCAATCAAAAAGCATCACTGCCCNTCACGAAAGTCACCTNGATTNTCNAACAAATCATCGCTAATAATATCAACCCACCACCTAGTATCCCAACTTTGAAAAAANATTCTNAGGCTTAAACCTTTAGGTAAACTTAGTGGGGGACCNNCTTTANTCAACAAAGCTCCATCGCNCGGACTGACNGGAAGACCTATTTTGTTAGAAGACCTGCCATCACCAAAAAGCAATGCNCCATCGTGATAATAATCGAAATAAAAGTTAGTTTNTTCTTCAATTTGAACTTCTAGAGAACAAAGNTGACCAAAGCCATATTTNGACTCACAAACCATAGAGTAAGGTTCCCCTATGGATGGCTTTAATTGAATACCNAANCCTTGAAGAGGCATCCAAAATANTAAGTGAAGCATATTAGAGACCAAGATTTTAACCACAGTGCGCACCTCCAGCCGGAACCCTCGGANNAAACACANATTTATGTAATATTACTACATTTTAGATCGGTCAACTAAATTATAGGTAAAGAATNCGCCATATTTNCGCTNTNTTAGCCTANTATCTAATTTTTTTACAACAAATTAACAACTTACAGCNTNTTGATAATTCATTCGTTTTAGTAACTTAACACTTATTTGGGNTAAACCGATANGNAGNCCAACGTNATTGAAGGGGATNTCCATGAGCACAAATAAAAACTCTAAGATTGGTGTCACTCTGAGAACGGATCATGAGATTGACATGTTCCGNGGTATTATGAANCAAACGGGAATAAAAAATATCACTACNTGGCGAACATGCCATGAGGCCTACGAAGTTGCGAGNCGTAAACAATTTGATTTTTTTCTAACTGCAATCAAGTTGGAAGATCAGCCNGGNATAGTCCTGCTTCAAAAGCTCCGCGATACCGGTAATTANGGTCTTGAACCTCATATGTTTGTCGGNGATCGCATAGANCAAGCNTCANTGAATGTTTTCGACGAGCATGANGTAGAATACGTTCTAACCAAGCCNTTCACACCAGAAAGAATTATCAACAAACTNTTCTACATTTTTAAACAGGAAAGCTCACTNAGTGCTCANGAACAATCTTATCGAGATGCAAGAACAGCATTNTCNCAAGGAATGATCGANATGGCTATGGATACAGCACAAGATGCGTTAGCAAAATATGGATCCGTAGAAAAACTGGAAGTACTTATTGCTGAGATACTTATTCAACAAGGTGATTCAGCAAAAGCCAGAGAAAAGCTTGAANAAGTTATTCGTAANAATCCAGATACTATGCATGCNCAANGACAATTAGCAGCCACTTATATGGCTGAAAGAGATTTTGAAGCTTCAAAGAAAATTCTCGATAAACTTTCCGTCGAAAACCCTAACCATATTAAGGTACTGGAAAATGCTGGTTTAAGTAACTACGAAACCGGCCATTTGGACCTGGCGCAGAAACAAATGGAACAAGTTAAAACGATGGATGCCACAAATAAAAGTTCAGCAGCTGTCATAACCAAAGTCAAAATTGCGAAGGGAGACTATTCTAACCTTGCTTCTGACCTATCTGAATCTCACACTGAGAAAGAACTCGTTTCCCTGTTAAACTCAGCAGGCATTAAATTATCTAAGGATGATAAAATAGAAGAAGCTCTGGCTATTTATCATGATTGCCTTAAAGTTATCAAAAGTGAAGAGTTTGCCGGAAAGGTTCACTATAATATCGGCCTGGGCTACTACCGACTCAAAGATAAAATCAAAGCAGCAGAACACTTAGCAAAAGCAATTTCATTTGTACCGTCGCTTGATAAAGCTACAAAATTATTAGAAAAATTAGACCCTAAGAAAAAAGTAGCATAACACAAGGTATTTGCTTTCCGGGCCTAGATCATCTAAATTCTCTTTCTGTATGATCCTCCTATATTGAAAGAGATTTCTGTAATGTCTGGATTTATTGCTCCAATTGACTTTGATGAAGTCATCGCACAAATTAGATTAAATCTTGAAAATATAGAATCATGCGCACGACTATTTCACGGTCGAGGCAAATCCATCCCTAAATGGCACTTTTTAAATATAGACTCTTTTGACCATTGCCTAATCATAACCAGTTATCAATCGGTGTCCTATGAATGGAGTAAAGGTTTCTGCGATACACTAGAAAGGTCTTTCCCCAAACAATGGGAAATAGTAATTCTGCAAATAAGATCACATAAGCTAAAACAAAATAATTCTCCTATGATCTTAAAAGGAGAACCTTCCACAGAATATATTTTTTCCGAACATAACTTAAAGTATATTATCAATCCTCTATCACCTCAAAATATTGGTTTTTTCCCCGATATGGCGAATACTAGAAAGTGGTTGATAGAAAATGCCGCAGGTATGCGTGTTCTTAATCTATTTGCATATACATGTTCGCTATCAGTCGCTGCCATTGCAGGTCACGCAAAGGAAGTCTTAAACATAGATTTAAGCAGCAGATCACTTTCCAGAGGAAGGGAAAATCACCGAATTAATGAACATGACCTTAGTCAGGTGAGTTTTCTTAGTCACGATATTAGAAAGTCATTTAACAAAATCAAAAAAAAAGGGCCCTGGGATATAATCATTTTTGACCCTCCTACAGACCAAGGCCTGAGCTTTAAGGTAGAACGGGACTATGCAAAAGTAATAAGACAAATGCCTGAATGGTTAGATCACAATGGCAAATTGCTAGCCTGTCTAAATGCAACCCATCTTTCAAATAGTGATTTAAAAAAAATGGTTGAAGATGCTGTACCAGATTTGAAATTAGAAAATGAAATTGATCGCCCTGGATCATTCATTGATAAGAATACTGAAGGAGGATTGAAAGTATTTATATATAAAAATTGTATTTAATTATGAAATCTTTTTTAGATTCTCATACTCTTTAGTCATCTCATCTATCAGTTTCTTAGTCGTACGTATTGTTTTCTCAAGAATTCTATTCTCTTTAGCTACTTTAATATACTCAATTGCTTTTTTATCTAGTTGAGGATTTAAACCATGTTTAAACAATTTATTTTCTGCCTCAATAAACCTGAGTTCATATGCTCCAACTAAGTTTTGCATTTGAGTGGTAAAGTTACCAAACTCCTGAAGTAACGTTTCAGATAACTGCATCGCCCTCGACCTCGACAAGGCACGGCGCATCATTTGCAAAAGTTCTTCACCTTCGATCGGTTTTTCTAAGATCGCAAACACACCTAAAGAAAGAGCTTTGATAGCCATATCTTTGTCAGCAGCACCGGTAACCAAGATAACAGGTATCCCCAAATCTATGCTTCGCACCTGATCAACAAAATCAATACCACTTAGACCTGGCATCTTAAAGTCTGACACAATAATGTCGGGAACATCTCCTATGTTCAATTGATTGAAAGCTGTTTGACCATCAAGAAACGGAGTAACCCTAAACTCTTCTTCCATCATTGATTCAAGGTATTCGTTAAGATCCTTATCATCATCAATTAAGAAAACATGTAATTTTTCTAATGCGATACTTTCATCTGACATGTTGCAACCTCAAAATAAGCTAACAATATGCACTCATTAAATAGATCAAGGGAATTCAAAATTGATATCGGCTCGGGAGCCAAAGACTTTTGCTTAAGATTCTTACCTTACGATAATGGGCTACTTTTATCTCAATTATAATCATGACTCTACATACATTCATTGAAGTCATCAGGCCAGGCACTATTGACTAAGAGATTAACTACTGGAATGTTTTGAAAAAGATCATATATTTTTTTCACCTTAGGTTGTAACCTAGAACCATCAAAGTCATCATAATCATATTTTTTTAAACTTTCAGCAGCAAATTTACCACATTCACGATTCGGATGACTCACATTATTTAGATATAAACACTCGGCATAAAAAGCCCGGAATTCTTCTACCGAAGCCAAGGTATCATCGACTTCCTGGGTCTTAATATCTTGATAATAGGAACATTCTGACCGGTTAGCAATATGATTAACTTCATGAACTAAAGTACTAGATAGCTCCACGGCATCGTCGTCTTTGTGAATACGGAAATACAGACGATTACCCCACATATAACCTGACAGAAGCGACTCAATCAGTGCCAAATCCTTTTTAGATACCTGCCAAGAGTCGATATCCTTCGGCGTCTCAACAACCGTTTGCTCTAAATCTATCATTACATGCCTGTAATCATTATAAGTTAATCCTTTAAACGAAGAAATAGTAACATCATAGTTACTAATTCTCTCTAGACTTTCCCTAGCAATTTGATGACCAGTAGAAGAAGGGTTTCGTGTTCGGGCTTCCATAATTGTCAGAGCCTCTATGATCTTAGCATTGAATTGATCTGTTTCCTCGATCTGCGACTTTGTTTTGACAAGGGTATGATCTGGCTTTATAGATTTGCAAGATATCGCAAAAAAGACTAGCCAAATGCTGATTGTCAGCATTTTTTTCAAAAACATCAAAGGCCTCTTATTCATCTATTATTATGAGTATTTATACCAATTTATCGAAAAAATAATCTACAATTCTAAATTGTCTCAACTTCTCGAAACACATTTGCCAATTTAAGGTAAGCCCATAAAAAGACTTATTTTAACTAAATTTCTTGAATGGCTCTGAAATAACTCAACTATAAGTCTATTAACAGTATAACAAAGTTACTAAGGAATTTAATCTGTAGTAATAGATAACGGAAGTATATTTAGAACTATTAATTTGAAACCTTCAACTAAAGATTTTGGCTATTAGATTCCTAGTAAAAATTTCACGTATGAGCCTCTCAAAGTTAGTCATGATCGAGAGGATTTTAGTATTTAGAAACAAAGTATCAAGAAAATCTAAAACTAAGATTATAGAAATTTTTTGTTTTTATAGATTTATCAACAATGTCTGACTATCATAATTAAAAACTATTATAGATCATAATTTGAGGTATCAATTGGAAAAACCAAATCATGGCGGTGGTTGGCATGCAATTGCATATACTATCCAGAAAGCCAAGGAAACAGGAACCGTCCCCCTGATTAAAGCCATGTCACGCAAAAATGCATGTAAAACATGTGCTCTTGGTATGGGCGGCCAACAAGGAGGTATGAGAAATGAAGCTGGCCATTTCCCAGAGTTCTGTAAAAAATCGCTTCAGGCCATGGCCGCCGACATGCAACCAGCTGTTCCAGATGTAATTTTTGAAAATCATAGCATATCAGAGCTAAGGACATTACCTTCTCTAAAGCTCGAATCATTAGGGCGACTCATAAAACCGCTATATAAATCAGCTTCGTCCTCTCACTATAAAGTAATAGAATGGGATGAGGCACTAGGTAAAATATCTGACAAACTAAAAGCAACAGAACAAAAAAGAAGTTTCTTTTATCTTAGTGGACGCTCTTCAAATGAAGCAGCTTTTCTAATGCAACTATTCTGCCGTATTTGGGGTACCAACCATGTTAACAACTGCTCTTATTATTGCCACCAAGCTAGCGGAGTCGGTCTAGGTGCATCACTAGGCACGGGAACTGCTACTATTCAATTAGACGACCTCGAGCAATGCGACCTTCTTTTTATTATCGGTGCTAACCCAGCCTCTAATCATCCGCGGTTGATGACTGTCTGCAAGGACATAAGAAAAAGAGGAGGACATGTCGTAGTAATAAATCCAGTCAAGGAAACTGGTTTACAACGCTTTTCTGTTCCCAGTGACCCTCTCAGCCTTTTAAAGCCAAGTGAAATAGCGAGTCATTATCTACAAATCAATCCTAATGGAGATATGGCTTTATTCTATGCACTGAGTAAGATTCTGATCGAAGAATATAACGAAAATCTAGCAAAAGATTTTATTCAATCTCAAACGAATTACTATGACCAATTCAAAAATAATTTGAATGAATATAAGCTTAGTGATCTTGGGAAATATTGTGGCATCGAAATATCGGAGATAAGGAAAATTGCCAAACTATACAGTAGATCAAAAGCGACTGTGTTCTCTTGGGCAATGGGTATCACTCATCAAACAGAAGGCACCAATACAGTACAGAGCATCGCTAATTTGGCTCTTCTGCGAGGTATGGTTGGCCGCAAGGGCGCCGGACTATTACCAATAAGAGGTCACTCAAATGTCCAGGGT
>PBRN01000197.1 GCA_002725955.1 Pseudobdellovibrionaceae bacterium | reverse complement strand
GTAGCTTTTTTAGCAGTAGCTTTTTTAGCAGTAGCTTTTTTAGCAGTAGCTTTTTTAGCAGTAGCTTTTTTGGCAGTAGCTTTTTTAGCAGTAGCTTTTTTAGCAGTAGCTTTTTTAGCAGTAGCTTTTTTAGCAGTCGATTTACTTTCAGCCTTTTCAGCCTTTTCAGCCTTTTCTTCTGTTTTTTTGGATTTAGCAGCCTGTTTAGGAGCTTCTGCTTCTTTACTGTTTTCTTTCTTACTATCTTTTTCTACAGAGTCTTGCTCTGGTATATCTTCTATTTCTTTTACCGTAGCATAGATTCTATTCCAAAGTGATCTGTCTTTTCTTAGCCAAGCTTCGAAGAGTTTGCGTGCCGGTCTATTTATCAGCGCATCATTCATAAAGTACCCGGTAAAATCGGCGGCATTCTTTCGTTCTTTTAACTCTGCTACATGATGGGATAATATAAGTAACTCCGACCCTCTGGCGCGGAGAACTAAAGTACCCTGCATTGGCATGATTTCAACAGGATTCACTAGCGGTAACCTCATATACAAACGTGGATTATATTTTAGCAGCTTTTCTGCTTCAGGCAATAAAGATATACAGGACCCTTCTTAGATGTCTAGATATCTTTAATGGATAATGCTTTATGGACCTTGTTTGGGTTTGGCTTTTCTAGAGTTGCAGTCAGCATCATCGCCGGAAAAGTTTCCTTCCCCTTCCAAGATAGCTGCGGCTCTATGGCGTGATCTATAAACCTTGAAGGGGTACTGTGACTTATCCCCTTTTGGGCTGTAACCTATGATTGTTTTCATAAAGAAAGATCTTAGGAACTGGACTAAATGGTTGAAACTCTGATGTGTTTTCGGGTCCATGTTCAAATGTTGGCAGTCAACCATCAGGCTCCATTTTGAATGCCATTGCATCAGATTATTGGTCATTTTGCTCTTTAGAATTTCAACTTTTTCTACAGTATCTATATTGGCATCTTGATCGAAGGAGATTTCCACAACATGCTGGCGGAAATGATTTTGTATTTGGATATTTTCGCGAAAGTCGGATGGCTGTTTAGATTTTCGGGTCCTAATGCCAAGCCCTTTTGCCGCCTCATCCTCAGTGGGATAAGTGTCCCAAGGGAATACTTTTTCAAAGTCGGGGCTTTTAAATCCCCAGCCGACAGCTTTTTTGAGAAAGAAGCCCTTCATAAAGGCCTCTAATCTCTGCAGGGCCTTTTCAACTTCAATATCATTGCTGATCTCAAGGTTTTGGCAATCTATCATTGCTTTATATGGGGAGTGCCAAGAGGAAAGTGAGCTAAGCCATACCTGTCTTAAGTGCATAATATCATCTGAAGTATTAAGTGAAACTCGTTCTTCAAATGATATGTTCAGTATTCTGTTTTGGTAGTCACTTTCGAACTTGATTTTCATGTTATTCCAGTAGGCGGTCGATTTCCATTTTTATATCTTCGAACCCTCGGTTACCGACTACTTTTCGCCCATTTATGAAGAGAGCAGGTGTACCTGAAATGTTCAGTTTGCCACCCTGTTGAATATCATCTTTGATTTTTTTTGCAATGTCTTTTGAGTCTTCGCATTCTTTTAATTGGCTCTTTGTTAACCCTATTTCTTTGGCCCAAAGTACTAAGTTGTTTGAGCTAAGGTCTTTTTGGTTTGCAAAAATTTTGTCATGCATTGCCCAGAATTTTCCCTGTAAACCCGCACATCTAGAGTATATCGCAGCTTGGCAGGCAAATTCATGAAATGATCTATTGATACCATCATTACATGATTGATCTAGAGGGTAGTTTTTGAAGACGACGGTAATTTGATTACCATAGAAGTCTTTAACCTGTTTTAATGTATCAGCCAAATTAGCGCAGGCTGGGCATTGGAAGTCAGCAAATTCAACCAAGTTTACTTTTGCTGAATCTGATCCAGTGCGATAATCCTCTCCCATGCCAGAGTACTGTGATTTATTGATCTCTACTTGGAAAACTTCTGCTCCCAGAATGGTATACCTTTGTTTTGCCGCCTGTCTGGCAGCTTCGAGGGCTTCTTTTGTGAGAGGGATATCTTCTTTAAAGTCTGCCGGTGGTGGTTTTAGGAATTTAAATAAAGCAAAGACGACAGCTACTGTCAGGGCAGCATAGGTAGCGCCATTCATTAAACTTTTTGTGTCCCAAATCGGCGGTAGGGATTGTCGGTTCGCAAAGTAAAGGCCCCACTGCAGAAATGTGACCAGATAAATTCCTATGCATGTAATACACAGTGTGCCCAACGATACCCAGGAGAGAATCCCCAGACCAAGAGATATCGCAGCACCTATAATAGTGAGGAAGCTCCATGTCCTTAGTGTATCTGTTGCGTGTTCCTCTTTAAAAAAGGCAGTTCCGATAAGAACCATCAAAGCGAGGAAATAGCCCACGCCCCATACACCTAGGGGAGCTCCTCCAACCTCAGCCCATTCACTTTGAGCCACATCATCACAATTGAACGTGGCATTTATGTTGCAAAAAGCATCTGTTTGGCCGCTGGCTCGGACGTCCAGGTGATGAGTAATTGAATATACTGAAATCGCTGCACCGATAATGGCAAGGATCAATCCAATGACCTTCAGCTTAGGGCTGCTTGCGTGGGCTGCTTGATTTTGTTGCATAAAGTTCTATTCCTATAAAATAAAAGCGGGCAGATTCTGGAGTATATCCTAAAGGACATGGCAAGTTCATTCAAGTGTTCTGGTGGTTTATAGAATAATCCATTGACAAATCACGTTCAATGAAGCAGAAATTGGCTCTGTTCGTCAATAGATTGGGGATTTAGCTCACCTGGTAGAGCGCAACGCTGGCAGCGTTGAGGTAACCGGTTCGATCCCGGTAATCTCCACCAATCTTTTAACTGCCTTCTTAAACGAACTGAAAATTAGACCTCACATATTGATTTATTTCAAATTTAACTTATCAATTGATCGATCTGATTGACCAGTGAACGTATTTGGTGTGTGATTATAAATCATCATCTTTGACGCTTTTAGTAGACTTTGTATCCAGTAAGCGGATTTAACTACAAGTTACAGCAATTTTGTTTAACCCGTGTCTTACTGCCATATCTAATTGCGTAGCAATAGCCTCCAGGAGTTATGTAGGGTTTGATGCCGCATACAGGTGGTGCGGGTTCTCTGGGGTAAGAGCGAGTTGCATTGTCTTCAGGTAAAGGTGGAGGAAGATCGGAATAACTAGGTTCTTTGAGGTCTAGATCGCTATTGAATGTGAATTCAACCGGGTAGTGGTCAGATACCCGTAGTGTTTGTGAATAGTTTAACCCGAAGGCTCGGTCATATCGATAAGTTCCAGCAGTTGAGACAAGGCCGTACAACGGTCCACCTATTAGGATGCGATCATAGGTACAATCAGTATGGGAAGTTGTTGTATCTATAGAATCCTCAATAATAGTGGCCATAGGTGCAACGAAGAATTCGAAACCCTCTCGTTCTGGGTTGTAGTACTTGCAGTCGGCATTTAGATCTCCCAGAATGACTACGCCATCACTGTCCCATGTTTTGTGGACACTTTGTTGAACTTGACGAAGAGCTTTAATTTCGTTGTTAGCATCGGTGGGTTTAGCATGTAGTCCAATTGCTGCAAATTCATATTCTAACCAGCGGAAACGAGCAATAAANGGNTCACGTTCGAAAANGTCATTCTTATCTGGCCAGGTAAATGATTCTAAAGCGGTGATTCTGTTTTTNCGGTATAGATAGGCGTAGTTTTCTTTTTGTGANGTNCGNCCTAAACGNGGNCTTAGGAGCATTGAAAACTGNTGTCTTGTCTTCGAGTTCAGTCTCTTTAAAAAGTTGTAAATGGCTGTGCCATTTCGATCTTTGATCTCTTGAATTAAGATTAAGTCGTATCGTTTTACGATTTCAACGAGATGNGAAACAGTTTCCCTGTCATTCATNTTGGCTTGACCAAANGCTCTGACATTGAANGATGCTACCTTTAGTTCCTCACCCTGCGTTATGGGNGGAAATAGAGCATACAAAACAATAATAACTACCATCTGATAGGTCTTGTGTATGGACATGTTCCGCCCGACAATCAAAGTTTTTTTGTCACTCAAGGAAATATGTTTATCCTTGGAAAACGTCAATCAAAAACTGCTAAATNGAAATTTCGCACCNNTTTAACCGNCTTTGTTCGTTGCAAATTCNGGTTATGNTAATTTTTAAAGAAANNACCTCGTCTGATTATTCTTCTTTTTTTTAAGAATGTTAAGGAAAATTTTAAAAAATAAGTTGATTTAGCTCTGTTTATGTTGCTAGGAAGAGAGGTTTCCTCAGTTTAGGCTGGGATTAGGAGAAAACTAATGCACTTAAAACTAACTCTTATCCTTACTCTNTTTACGGCTATGCCATCNTTAGNGGCTGCTAAGTCTGTTAANTTGAATGGTGTAGAAGGTAAGGTTGAAGCTNAGGTCTCNAGACTAGCTTTGGTGCGCTCTTATGACGCTAAGTCAGGAAGCGANGTTAAGGCATTAGTGCATAAGTTTTATCGTTCNTTGCCATATGCNAANTCTGAGTCACATAAACTTGTGGTNCGNTTATTTGATGTTAATACCTTAAGNGGAAAGCCATTCTGGCTTGGNTTTCGCTCGTCTAAAGGAAAGAAGTCAGTCGAAGTGATTTTGGACTATTTGNCTAAGGATTTCTTTCGGGTTTCCGGTTGNGATAANTTTANTGAAGAATCTTCAGCAGTGGCNTCNATCGTGGGTACTGCTCCTTATGAATATTTCTCCATGGCGGCTCAAGGGTACAGNCATCTAATCCATGCTTTGACGATTCAGTATGAGGGGGGGNGCCTGAATATGGANCGNCCTNTCTATACNCGCCATTGTTTTGTTGCCGAAGATGAATATTTGTACCAACAAGCATTCTTTATTGANCCNACNCCATATGTCGATCCTGATCACTCTGGTTACTTTNTTGTGATCTCNGTCAACTCNAGGGGCTGACNCCAATTTTTTATCGTTATAATCTGATACAATGTAACTCCTAAGGATAGGGGGNTTCATGATATGTATTTTACACGGNTACTTACTTGATGGTTCTGGTAGNAATCTCTGGTCTCGTTCGATACTGGAAGCGNTGTGNAGGCANGGCTATGAAGTTCATATAATGTGTCAGGAAAATCATCCTAATTTATACCCTTTTATCAAAAAAGCTCTGAGCTATGATCTTGATGGTAAAGTNNGCACTCTTTTNGAGCGAGAANTTCCCTATAAGGGAGGTTGTATTCTNCATCAGCCAAAGCTCTCGGGAATNTTACCGGTATATGTCTGGGACAAATACGAAGANTATTCTGATGTTCGACCAATGGTGGAAATGACTGATGCTGANCTAGANATATATTTACAGCGCAATATAGANGTTCTAAGTCAAATTGTNGANCAANATGATATACGGGTAGTTCATGCTAANCATCTTGTNTTGATGTCTGTTGTTGCAGCAGCAGTTTATGAGTCACATAAGATTCCTTATACAATCATGCCTCATGGGAGTGCANTNGANTATGCAGTTAAGAAAGATCNCCGNTTTCTCATNTATGCGCAGNGGGCGNTGNCGAAAGCCAGACTTGTNTTTGTAAACGGTGAGGAAATTCAGGNGNGGGTAGAAANAACGTTTTCTGAAGTTAAGANCCTATCTAATAAATTTAGAACNTTAAATTTGGGTGTTGATACCGAAATCTTTGACATTATACCTGCTAATCATGAGAATAAGGGAAAGGCTTTTCTTGACCCTNTTCTTAAAGAAAAGCGAATAAAGTNGCTTTGCGACNGTTTAAGTCAGCAACCGTGNAATGGCGGTCACATNGGNAAAGGTTTTCTANCNGGTATTTCTTTGCCGATAAATTTTCAAGCGAAGCTGACNNNAGAATACAATCAAAAAGTTCCGGATCAAGATCTTATANCAAAGCTTCAGGCTGTTGAATGGACTTCAGCTCAGGTGATATTATATGTTGGTCGCNTGATCTATGGGAAGGGGGTCCATACTATTNTAGGCTCTTTGCCTGATGTTATGGATATGCATTCTAATGCTATCTTAGTNGTTGTTGGNCATGGTCCGGCTCGNGGGTTACTGGAGCTATTNTTGTGGGCAGCCGGTAATGGTAATGGTGANTTGTTCAAGCAANTNGTGAATCACGGAAGAGGCTTAGAAGATGGATCAAANGGCTCNTTGGAGNCATTGGCAGAATGGATTGTNAGNCTAGAGTCNTTAAATGAGTGGGATAGCTGGATAGATAAAGCTCAGCGGAGTCGTGTCCATGAGAAAGTTGTATTNACTGGTTATTTAACTCATGAATACCTGCGATGGCTTTTNCCTTGCTGTGATTGTGCGGTTTTTCCAAGTGTTGTTAAAGAGTCTGGCCCGTTAGTNTTNCTTGAATCTATTGCTTCCGGTTGTTTTCCTNTGGGTACGAATATTGGTGGTANAAAAGCAAGTATTGATTCCTTCTCAGCAGTGATTCCGGATGAAGTNGGCAAACTTATGNAAATTCAACCGGATCGTTCAGTAGGTAGTNTGATTGAAAATTTAACAGAACTTCTTAAGTCAGGNCATCGNTGGCAGTTTCCTNTGAGGGAGGAATTGTTGAAAAGCTATGACTGGAAAAGTATTGCAGATAGATTGGTGCACNATNTATCGGTTGANTTTGATGTTGNTTTNGATCAGGTTAAAAAATGATTTGTTGCATCTTATCNATTATTCCNAANAAGATTCATTTTTGATGGATGGCTTGATAGGCAACTATGGANGCAGCAATTCCNACATTTAGGCTNTTTTTTTGTCCATAAAGCGGTATCTTAACCACTGCATCACACTTTTTTAGTAATATAGGGTCGATCCCATGNCTTTCGTTACCTAGGAGTATGGCGCAGGGTTTNGGGAAATTAAAATCATAAATAGATTTAGCTCTTTCCTCTGTCTCCACTCCGATAACAGCTATNCCANNTTGTTGGAGCCGATCGATTAAAGAATCAGCATGNGGATGCCATTCCCAAGGTATCTTATCAGAAGTNCCCATNGATGTTTTCTTTGTTTTCGGATCATNAGGNGTACCCGTGTAACCACATAGATAGACTTTTTCAAGATTTAAACATTCTGAAGTCCTGAATATCGCTCCAGCATTAAACGATGATCGGATATTGTCCAGAATAATACTGACGGGCTGTCGTTTGGTTTTGATAGGGGCGTTAGAGTCTCCCTCTAAAATGATATATTCATGGTCCACTATACCTCTGGATAGTTTACGTTCAATTGGTACTAGAATACCTAGAAAGTGTTTTAGTTCCATATCTAAAGTTGTTTTTTTGGCAGCTATCTTGAGGCTAATATCGTGGTCATTGTTCTCTTCTATAAAGCTCTTAAGATAGTTTTTGAATTGGTTAATAAGATCTTTTCGGTCTGATTTTTCCCAATTATTTTCGAGGAATCTTCCGAACTCAATAATATACCTTAATGCCATATTCGGGTTAAGGGAGCAAAACTGAGTTTGATTTAGAATATTGATATCGTCTACCTATTGGCCTAATTTCTGATGAAATAATTCAAAATTTTTAGGAACTGGTGCATCGACTGTAATTTCATCTAAACCAGCCCCAGGGCGAAAGGTTAAGGATTGTGCATGGAGGAAATGATGTTCAGCAGCTAAGCTTTGCAGAGAGGTAGACAAATCCTTGGGTGGTATTCTTCCGTATTTTTTATCTCCAATAATGGGGAGTTTCGCCTGCTGCAGGTGCACTCTTATTTGATGGCTTCTTCCTGTAAATGGGTTAGCCTGAACTAGGCTTACGGCATGCTCAGCAGTGTCAAAATCAGCAATTTTCTTGAACTTTGTTTTTGCACTTTTGCCGAAAGGGTGATGAGTATCACAAACTGATACTATTCCATTTTGGTCGATAGGTGTTAACCTACTATGATTGGTGAAATTATCCTCCGCTTTTCCCCAACATAGAGCAATGTAGGTCTTCTTGATTGTTCTCTGTCTGAAGCTCTCCAGTAGCCAGTTTGCTGATACTTTATTAGTAGCCACTAGAATGACGCCACTGGTTTCTTGATCTAGTCGGTGAACGAGAGTTACTTTTTTATTGTA
>PBRN01000196.1 GCA_002725955.1 Pseudobdellovibrionaceae bacterium | reverse complement strand
AGGCCCTTGGCCATGTGCAGAGTCATAAGNGATACTCCGTTTACCGAGTCATCATTTTTATCATCGCGAACTAATGTTACAGCTTGAAGCCATAGTGCTAACGTGATTTGTGGGTCNTCTTTTTGTGCCTGAGCCATTGCNGCAATAAGTTCATGGATGTTATCCATCTTTTCAACATATTGCTCGGCATATTTTTTCTCAAGCCANGGNCCATACTCAATAGCTTCNATAAGAATAGTTAATATTTCTTCAAGTGGACAGGTTTCAAACTCTTTCTTTAGGGTTCGATATANATCAGAAAAGTATTTTAATTTTGTACCAATACGTGGCCACTTTTCGTTGGCCATNACTTCGCAGGCATCGATAACACTCAGATTTCNTGTNNTTGCTTCTTCTACAANCGACTCAACTGCCTTTTGNCCAAGNCCCCTNGCTGGAACATTTATTACCCTTCTGAACGAAACTTCNTCNTTATCGTTNANAATNAGTTTAAGCCATGCCAAAAGNTCTTTCACTTCCATNCGACTGTAGAATTCAAGNGATCCAAATATGCGGTAAGGTATATTTTGTCTAGTNAGGGCTTCTTCTAAAACTCGNGATTGNGCATTAGTTCNATAAAAAATGGCGCAATCATCAAAGCTATANGTTGACCTATTATCGTTAATTTCTTGTATGATCCACCATGCTTCCATTTCAGCATCNGACTCTAGNCGNAGGTCGATNGGATCTCCAGCCAGCGCTTCGGTAAATAAGGTTTTTTCTGCTCTGTTTTTGTTATTCAAAATCATTGTACTCGCAGCTTTTACAATGTTACCTGAGCAGCGATAGTTCTGTTCGAGTGCAATGGACTTGCAGTTGTTCCAGGTTTGATCAAAGTTAATGATATTTGTGGGGGTGGCTCCCCTCCAGCTGTATATGGACTGATCGTCATCTCCCACGACGAAGATATTACTGTGTTTTTGAGCTAATAAGTTTATGAGTTCAAATTGGGTTCTATTGGTATCTTGGAACTCGTCTACCATGATGTACTTAAATCGGTTCTGTAGAATATCGCGAACTTTTTCGTTTTTCCNAAGCAAGAGTAATACGTTCATTAACAGGTCGCTAAAATCCATGGCATTTACTTCAGCTAATGTCTCCTGATACACTTGGTAAATTCTCAGGCCCCCATCTGGGACTAAACTTGGGTTATCGATTGCGACTTGATCAGCTTGACCAGGAAAAAGGCCGTTTGTTTTCACTAAGTGAAGAAACCTTTTCATTTCCTTGACTAATGTTGCTAGATCTCCTTTTGGGTTCACAGCTTTNATTATTTTTTTGAGTAAGCTGCTGGCATCAGCATCGTCATATATGGTGAAGTTGGAATTATAGCCCAGCTCAGGGGCAAATTCGCGCAACCAACGAGCACAAGCAGAGTGGAATGTCGATATGACACTTCGCTTGGCTTCTGGGCACATTGTTTGTACCCGTGATTTCATNTCTCCGGCGGCCTTGTTGGTAAAAGTTACTGCTAAGATCTCCCAAGGGGGAGTCCCTTGTTCAACTAGCTGAGCAATTCGTGTTGTAATGATTCTGGTTTTACCGCTGCCTGCGCCAGCAAAAACTACTAATGGACCGTCACGGTGGGCCACCGCTTTTAATTGAGCTGAATTAAGGCCGATGAGTAGATCTTTCAAGTTTGACTCCGTATTATGGTCACTTACTTATTAATTTCTTACTGTTTGACTTTGCTATGGGATCTCTAGGTTTATTGATAACTAAGNCAAGTCNTTCACAGTCATTANAAATTATATTAACAGGTNGATATTTTCACCTATCAGCGNACAAACGGTAAAGCTTNTNTTTACTNCCGTAATCCCAGTATTAGTCGTAGCAGAAAAAGAATGAGGTATNTAATTTCGNACTTTTGAAGCTATTTAATCACTAATGGGACTCTACCTTATATAAATTCACTATAGTTACCCCAATGACAATCAAAAATAAACCAGTGATTGTCTGCCAGTTTAGTGGTTGTTTATAAAAAATATAACTTAGCAGTGTTACTGAGAAAACACCNAATCCAGCCCAAGAAGCATAAACNATTGCAAGGGGGAGCTTTTGAGACAAGAATGCCAGCAAATAAAATGATACGCCGTATGAAAATAATAAAACAATACTTGGTAGTATNTTNGTNAANTTTTGTGATGCTGGTAACAACATTGTTCCTAAGACTTCAAATGCAATCGCNGCGATAAGCATCATGTATAAATTCATTATCTTTTAATTTCCTANTCCGGTCTACTCCACAGTGACTGACTTAGCTAAGTTTCTAGGTTGATCCACATCNGTCCCTCTCTTTACAGCTATNTAGTAAGATAANAACTGAATTGGAATGGTGGAGATGATTGCCTGAAAGCAAGGATCTTTCATCTGTGGAATTGCTATAACATGTCGACATAATGATTNTAACTGGGTNTCTTCTTTCGCTCCNATACCAATGATCACTCCTTCTCTTGCNCGAACCTCTTCGAGNTTTGAAATAGTTTTCTCATACCATTGGTCTTGAGGTGCAATAATAACTAAAGGCATATGTTTGTCCACTAGTGCTATAGGCCCATGTTTTAATTCTCCNGCGGAGTATCCCTCGGCGTGAATATAGGAGATCTCTTTGAGCTTTAGGGCNCCTTCNAGAGCGATAGGATAGCTTGGTCCTCGGCCTAAATATAAAAAGTTGCTGTATTCATAGTAATCTCTACTAAGATCTTTAATNGATTCTTTGATATTGATAGCCTGGTCCACATATAGTGGNAGCTTTTTTAATTCTAAAATAGTTTCATCTAATTTTTTTTGAGACAGCTTTTTTTGCTGTGAAGCAACGCCCAATCCCCATAGNTATAGNCTCAAAATTTGAGCNGTGAATGCTTTCGTGGATGCGACGCCNATNTCGGGCCCTGCTTCCATATAAAGAGTNGANTCGGACTCTCTCGGAATAGACGAATGTTTTACGTTACATATACTCATNATCTGTGCGCCGTGAGACNTAGCATNTTTGATACAAGCNAGTGTGTCAGCTGTTTCACCAGATTGTGAGATAGCGATNGTNAGNTTNTGATCAGACATCCATGGATCNCGGTAGCGGAACTCACTCGCTAGCTCNACATTAATAGGAATTTTTAATAGTGGTTCCAACAAGTATTTACCCATACGACCNGCTAAGTATGCTGTTCCGCAAGCAATAATATTTATTGAGGNAACGGAATCAAAATCAATTTTATCTAGGCCAAGCTTTTGGAAGTTAAATGTATTCGTGGCTTGATTNAAAAGAGAGCTGATGGTTTTAGACATAACGTGAGGTTGCTCATGAATTTCTTTGAGCATGTAATGTCGGTAGCCCCCTTTATCTGCACTCCCGACAATATAGTCCACAGGTACTTTTTTTTGCGGGATGTCATTACCTTCAAAATCCCATAATTCGATNTTCTCTTTTACGATACGNCCACATTCTCCATCGTTCAAATATATGGCTCGATTGGCTTTACCNGCGAATGTAGTNACNTCCGATCCGAAGTACATNTCACCCTTCCCTACTCCGATAACCAATGGAGANCCCTGTTTAGCCAAGTATATTGCATGAGGGTCTTGCTCCATTAAGATGCCGAGTGCAAANGNTCCTTCNAGTTTATTTAATACATTAATGAGAGCTTCTTTAGGTTNCATACCTNAGGANAGTTGATTTGATATCAGGTGGGCAATNATCTCAGTATCCGTCTCAGAATTAAATGAGTGCCCTTTTCCTACTAATTCGACTTTTAGTTCNTTGTAGTTTTCTATGATACCATTGTGGATTAATACTACNGGCTCAACTAAGTGAGGGTGTGCATTGCTACGAGATGGTACGCCGTGTGTAGCCCACCTTGTATGACCAATAGCTACCATAGGGTTTTCAGGAAGCCTTGATAGAGAGTTTTCTAAATTGATTAGTTTGCCGGCTTCTTTTTCAAGGTGAATCTTTTTTTTGTGAATCACAGCAATACCAGAAGAGTCGTATCCTCGATATTCAAGTTTTTGCAGGCCTTCGAATACAATTTTGGTGCTATTTTGACTGCCAGTATAGCCTATGATTCCACACATATTTTATCCTCTCAGGTTGTTGTTAGTTGAAGTCATTCTGATTATAGCTGCGGTTATTTTCCAGAATGGTGTTATCAGGAATAGAGCAATTGATGATTGTGCAGCGAGATCCGATAATACAGTTTTTACCAATCTTGGTATTACCCTGCAGTATGCAATGGGACCCTATTTCTGAATCAGTACCAATAACCACGGACTCATCAATCCATGTTGTCTCGGGGAGGTGAAAAGTGACACCACTTTTCTGAGTGCTCTCGATTTTTTTTCGTACTAAGTAAGTTTCAATTTCAGCCAGTTGAGATCTGTCGTTTACGCCAGAGAATGATTGATAATCTTCAGAAACGAAAACACATGTTGGTATGTTGCGCTGCGCAGCTAATTCAAAACAGTCGGTTAAGTAGTACTCTTTTTGAGCATTTTCTGGCGTTAAATCTTGCAGTAGACTGAATAGAAGTTCGGTTTTGGCTAACATAATCCCTGAATTACACAGAGTGATCTTTTTAGTGTTAGCGTCAGCATCCTTTTCTTCTACGATCCTTGACAGAAAGCCGTTATCGTCAGTGACTAAGCGTCCATAGCCATGCGGGTTTGGATGTTCCATCCCGAGTATGGCGATATCTGCGCTCTTCAAAAATGAGTGTTCAAGGAAGACTTTTATTGTCTCTGCCGAAATTGCGGGGGTGTCTCCAAAAAAAACTAATATATATTCGCTACTGATCGGTTGACCTTTGACCAGTTCTCCCGCAGACCATTTTGGTGGTTCTATATCTAAAAAAGCTTTTGCCGCTGCTGCTGCAGCATCTCCAGTACCGAGTCTATTTTTTTGGATGCATACAGTTGTCTCGGGATGGTTACAGAGGAAATTTTCTAAAGATGCTGTATCCTCACTTAGCACCAGACAAATCTGATCAACGCCAGAACGACTTAGAGTCTGGTATACTCGTTCTAGAATTGGTATACCCATGACTTTATGCAGTACTTTGGGAGTAGTGCTTTTCATCCTGGTGCCTTTTCCTGCTGCGAGGATGAGGCCACAGGTGGAGTGATTATATTCGTTCATCGTCTTCCTTCGAGAGTTTAGTCGCAATACTAATGAAACTTTCCAGCCGTAATGTTGATCGTCCACTCATTTGCAATGTTTTATGCGTCTTTATGGCTCTCCCAATACTAAATTGCGAGAGTGCTAATCTATACTCCCTATACAAAAAATGCTAAGCCAGAAGCTTGAAAGTGTCACTATGATTTCAATTGTGAAAATAGCAAGAAAGGAAGTGTTATGCTAATCACGAGAACATTTTTTCTTTTTGCTTTTACTATCATTTCAGCGTCTTGCGGAAAACTTCCCCATAAATCACCGCTTACTATATATCATAATGGCGGCTTTGACTTAGTTTTCGAAGATGAGGTTGTCTACAGCGGCGCAGGAACATTAACCGATGTCGTGTATACAACGTATGAAGATTGGAGTGTATTATCTTTTGACCACAAAGTAGATGACCAAATAGTTCCGATGACAAATAGCGTCATTTGGGGGCCGCAATCTGGAAAATCTGAAGTTTATTTAAATGAGGCTTTGCTATTAAAAAATGGCATGCGCAAATTAACCGACTTTGATGAAGGGAGCGGATTACCGGTCGCTTTAAAGTTTAAAACTCCTGTTATTCCGGGTTATCTATCCAAAATTACTGATATTGGAGCCGATCGGATAGAGTATTTGGGAGGTGGGTTGGTTTTAATTTTAAGTGGGCTTATCGATCGGTCTGATTTATCTGATTGGCATGAGTTAGAAACCTATGGTCATATTCCTCCTTCGGCAAAGCTTAGTGATGAGTTGGCAGAGGCTTTGCGCTCTGATGAAACGGATAATATCCTGGTGGACATTTCTACCTTTATCCCGGAATCTCAGGAAGATCTTTCTCAGAGCTTGGGTGATTCGGTTGTGGGTAAAAGTAGGCGATTCTTGACTGCCTCACTTAGTCGACAGCAAATTATAGCAATCGCCCGGTTGCCTTCAGTTTCATGGGTAGAATCTTGGTCTGGTTTACCGCAAGAGGATGACAATTTAATTCGCATTTCCGGTGGGGCTGCCTACCTAGCCAATCAAGGAGTTGGCTTAAGTTTTCTTGGCAAAGGGATAAAGGGGCATGTTTTAGAAGGTGTTGATCCAAGTCATCCTGATTTTGCGGCTACTGAGCATCGATCGCTACCAATTGGAGTGTTAGGTTTGAGTCCTTCTTATCATGGCCAAGCTTCTTTTGGTGTTGTCTTCGGCAGTGGTAGAGGTGATAAAGCCGCCCTCGGTATTTTACCGGAAGGGCAGGGATATTATACTAATTACGGTATTCTAGAAGGGTTACTAGAGCCATCTAGAGCTGTAAATTCAAGATACGAACTAACTAAGAGATTAGTGAATAACGAAGGCATTGACTTTCAGACAGCTTCTTGGGGCTTTGCCGTTACGACCGAATATACTGCTCGGTCTTTAGAAATGGATGAATTGATTTTTGACATAGATATACCGATTGTTCAGAGTCAAAGTAATCAGGGAAGTCAGGAGTCTCGACCCCAAGCATGGGCAAAGAATATTATTTCTGTGGGAGCTATTTATCAGAATGGTACTGCTGATAGGTCTGATGATAGTTGGTCGGGGTCTGGCACTAGCAGCAGTATTGGCCCTAGTGCGGATGGAAGGATAAAGCCTGATTTGGTCGCCAGTTATGATGGAGTGCTAGCAACGGCATATGATGGTTACAGGTCTTTTTCCGGCAGTTCTGCTGCGACTTCAGTAGTGGCAGGATATTTGGGACTCGTTATTGAAATGTTGCAAAAGAGAGTTTTTGGAGACGATATTGCCCAAGGGTATAGTTATACAGTGCTGAAGGCTCTTTTGATTAATAGTGCTCAGGGTTGGGAATTTGAAGGGTTAGCCTCTGATCTCAACCGCTTTCACCAGGGCTGGGGATATCCTAACGTAGAGACGCTGTATAGGGATCGCGATTATATGACAGTCATAGACCGGTCGGTTCTCTTGCCTCCTTTTGAGGGTTATGACCTGCAGGTAGAAGTTGAGCAGGGGCGTGAATCTTTGGTGGTGACTTTAGTCTGGTCAGACCCGCCCGGTTCTCTGCTAGCCTCAAAAGCTTTGGTAAATAACCTCGACCTTATGCTGGTAGCCCCTGATGGGAGAGAATATCGTGGGAATTGGGGATTAAAAGATGGTAACGTATCGGTTGAGGGTGGCCAAAAAGACCTAGTAAATACCGTCGAAAACTGCATCATATCGAAACCAATGGCTGGTCTGTGGTCAATTAATATTAATACTGGAGCTATAGGCAAAGATGGGTTTGTTTATACGCCAGAATTAGACACCTCATTTTCCTTGGTGGTAAGGGGTGCTTTGAAAGGAAATCATGACTGATTTGAAATCTGTAGATATGCGTCAAAAGCTNGANGGAAGTTGGGAGGCATTNCATAGTCCATCTGGTAGAGTCGTTTTTGGTGAAACTGCTGCTGANGCGGAGCAGGCTATGAAGGATTTGCTGGGAATGGANGAAGAAGGCAGTTTTTCGGATGAGCCTTTNACAAGTAGCTCTTTTGAGGGTGTGGCTTATGATATTGCGCTTTATTTAGAAGGTCCTGTCTCAAAGATGTTGGAATTGCACTCTGGATATGCCAGATTAGAAGCTTGGCAAGATGGGATNGCTCATGTTCGCCTCGGTGGTGGCTGTGAGGGTTGTCCTTCATCATTGTTGACTTTGGCAAATGGNGTTAAGCAGGATTTGCAGGCTAAGTTTGGCGAAGAAGTCGTGATGGATGTTATCCCGGCGCTAGGTTGACGTAAATGATAGTATAAAGTTCAACTACCNACAGACTNCAGAGGGCTTAGTTGCATGGGATTGATTAAAAANTATCAAGATTATAAAGAAAAAAGCAGNTTAAAGAGGATTGANCGGGCGGCNAAGCTGNTTAAAAACCCNAAAGCTATAAAAGATGACAGATGGGCTGCTCTGGAGTTTTTTAGCTCTTTGGANGATCCNGCTGTTTCAGTNCCAGCATTACTAGAGCGGTTTGAATTTAGNTTAGAGCACGGCATTCTTGATACNCGTGAAAAGGAGCTAGCTCTTGAAGGTATTTTGAAATGCAAAGATGCTTGTCTTGATGATGTTAGGGGTAANCTGGTAACCACGACTAAGATAGCATGGCCTCTGAAAGTATTGAGNCAATTAGCTAGCGAAGAGNTTTTGGTTAAGAGTTTGACAGATACGCTGAACTTTGAAGATGTATCGTTTGATCAGGGAGCAGTGGACAAGAACTATGATGTTCTTTGNTATTTGCGTGATTATCAGTTGAGCGATGTNGCGATAAAGATCGCNCANTTTTTAAAAGACCCNGATGAGAGNGTTCGTTTTGCCTGCGCTGAAGTTTTGATTGAGCAAGACCAAGATATGTCGGGTGTTTTAGAGCCTTTTTTACTAGACGATTCATCGGAAAATCGTCGGATTAAACAAAGTGTTATTACNGCTTTTATTGANAAAAANTGGCAGGCTAAAGATATCGAAAATCTNCAGNCCGTATTNGCCGCAGATGGTGTCAATGTTGGCAAGAATGGTGTNTTATCTGGNCGTTAACGTGAGAATAANCCAAAAGTTTGTGCNTCNGGGTCTTCGATCTGGTANATAGTTCCATAGCCCCGGAGTTCTTTGGGGCCAAACCTCAGTCGNCCCCCGTNTGCNTTGGCTTTTTCGATGATTTTTTCGGGATCATTGGTTTTATAATATAGAGTTATTCTNCTGGGGTTTGTTTGATTTGCTTTCTTNTCAAGTACNAGGCTGATCCCAAAAGGACAATCTTCGGGTACACTAAGAACCGTTACCTCATGTATTTCTGCTGGTACAGCTTTCCANCCAAAAACATTCTCNTANAAAGTNATNGATTTNGTAAGGTTTTTTACCTTTATTTCTATCTGGCATANATCAGAGGGTTTAATCACGGTACTACCTTTCTTGGAATTTGTTCGTTCAGTCGGGTNAGNAGTTCATAATGTATAGTTCCAGACCANTCNGCTAATGATGANGCTTCTATNGATTCCTCNCCTGATTTACCGATTAGNACGACTTCGTCCNGAGCTNTTANTGATGTATGGTGAGAAATATCGATCATCATCATGTTCATNCATATTCTTCCTACTACTGGGCAGCGGGAGCCTTTTATCAAAACATAACTTGCNAAATTAGTAGCTGATCTAGGGTAACCTTCATAATANCCGATTGGNAGAACAGCTATTTTCATNTCTCTNANNGCCTTGTAGGTGCATCCGTAACCTATGAACTGACCTTTTCGGACNGTTTTAGTTGTGCTCACNATTGTTTTCCAGCTAAGCACGGGCTGAAGGTCNGCTAANTCAGAGAAAATCTGNAGATAAGATAANCGTGTAGCTTGAGAAGGCCATAANCCNTAGAGNGATATGCCAATTCNTTGAAAATCCATCAGACTTTGCTTTAGTATCAGTGACGATGCACTTGAGGATATATGNCCCTTTATTGACAGCCCGGTTTTTAATAGNTCTTCTTTGGCTNNTAAGAACTTTTCTAGTTGCTGCTCAGCATAATCATGTTCNAGTACATCCTCTACATTAGCAAAATGNCTACAGCAGGCTATTACCAAATCCTTGTATGGNAGGAGTTNTTTNCCNACATNTTCNGCATCTTCAGGTGNGAACCCTTGGCGTGACATGCCAGTATCAAACTTTATATGAATNTTAGGCTTATTATCACAATCAAGCCAAGCTTGGAGAANATTANAATCACCGACAAATACTTGGACTTGTTCTTGGTACGCTTGAGTCAGGCANCTTGGTTGTATGGGNCCNANNGCCAGAATNTTTTTTTGATAACCTTTNCTTCTTAATAGCNGTCCTTCCCAGATGTAGTTAACTCCTAACCACTGTGGATCTTCACTTTTAAGAATTTCGTAGCTNACNTCTAGTCCATGNCCATATGCATTNGACTTCAAGANAGAGATTTGCTCACTTGCACCAGATATNTTTTGAAAGATCTGGAAGTTTTTTTGCAGNNTCTTTTTGCTTAGTTCAATCCAGCAATGCATNTCAACATCTCAATGTTGGTTTAATTGATATTAGCCATTTTTAAGCTACACACCACCAAAGTGAAAAGGTCTAAGTGTCTGTGAGGCTTTTTTGACAAAAAATGGTAATGCTAAAGATACCTTTTTTATTGGTTTCTTGCACGGGGTAGATGTCGATAGTTTTAATATACCTATTCTTTGCCAAGAAATCATTTGACGATCGGCGGCTAACAGAACGGTACCTAACTCTTTTTTACAACCACCGTATGATGTAAGCTCGAGACCTTTTTTAAGGCCTCTTTTTTTGATGGTGTATGATATGGGCTCGGAAATTTCAATCTGGTGTGTCTTTTTATCTGTTATGCGAGCTAGGGTTATGTCCGTTGGGATTTTTAGTGAATCTGTTTTATAGTAAGTCCAGCTCGATTTTTTACTTTTAATATGGCATCGCTGATTATAGTAGTGTGCGACTAGAATTCCCAATTGAAAAACCCTAGATTTATTTTCGCGTGCGACTATGCCTATTGGTGCTTCGTTACACTTTCTTAAGTATTTAAATGATAAGCTTTTGCCGTCATAGTGGATGCTTCCTTTCCTAATTTTTGAAAACTTTAAGCTGGAAGCTCCGTATAGATTTTTCGTTTCCCATTGGAAGACTTTAATGGAGTTAGGTCGAACGATATTTTGGATTTGAGCTAGCTTTTGCGTCGATACGCATGCTTCCTTGTCTGATTTTTTGACATACTCTAGATAGCCAAGGTTAAGAGTGCCGTTTTGGGTATTGAAGAGTGTGCCTAGAGGCTTTCCGCAGTTCGAATAATAGACGAGGTTTATATTGGATCGGTTCGAATTTCTGTGTGGTGTTTCTCGAATTTCAGCTATTTTAGCAAACTTAATGATACCGCTCCCCGTGTAGGTTTTTACAGAACCTAGTAGCGCATACGATCTGGCGATGGCTTCTGGGATTGGGATCCGTATGATTCTATCTAAGCCGGCGCATTTTATGTACTTTTCTTCGACTAAGCCCCCTAGCCTAATGGAATTTTTTCCTGCTGCTTGAGCTATAAGGCCGATATACTTGCTGTTACATGGTATGGTCATTTGAGCGAACTTGGTCTGGGAGCTATTTTGGTGTATTGCAGTGGGTAGAGCGTAGAATTTAGATGTTTTACCGAAGGAAATATTTGCATTAATTACTATTAAAAATAATATAAATGTCTTAATCATTTTAAATCACCTGTTTTTATTTTAAAAGAATATAATACAATATTAAAGATATGTCAATTTTTAATGTTTCTTAGGATTAATAGGGTGTTTTAGGGTTATAGTCATTGCACATGCAGAATTGTTCTGATACTGTGTCGCGGCTATGAGCGGAATTCAGAGAAAGATTACTGACTTAACTGATTTTTAGCGTCTGTAAAAACAGGCAGTTAGAATATATAGCCGAAGCAACCAGAATCCAATTAAATAAACTGTAGGTCGGAGTGAGAACTGCCCAGCAGAAGCGGACTGACTGAAGGAGATTAAAAAATGGCTAAAAGAACTTTCCAGCCAGGAAATAAAAAAAGAAAAAGACGGCACGGNTTTCGGGCNAGAATGGAATCAGCNGGAGGCCGTAATGTATTGAAGCGGCGCCGAGCAAAAGGACGTAAATCACTGTCCGTAACTGTTTCGAAGAAATAGTAATTGTTCGGTATATTGCAACTGAAAGTCCGGATGTTTAGCTTTCCAAAAAGCGATAGACTCTTGAAGNGAGAGGAATTCACATCGATACTTGATAATGGTATTAAGGTGGTGGATTCTAATATAGTCGTTTTNGGGAAACATAATGCCCATTCTCGGTGTAGGATGGGCCTTATTGTTTCTAAGAAAGTTGGGAATGCTGTTATTAGGAATCAAGTNAAGAGGCATCTTCGAGAAAGCTTTAGAAATCCCGGCAAGCCAGATATGNTAAGCCCTATTGATTTTGTTGTGATTGCGAGAGCGAAGGCAGCGAAGGCGGGTNGTCATGAGATAGCGCAATCTCTGGGAAGCTGCCTTAAGAGGCTTGGGAAAAAGCTTCAGAAATGACATATNGGAGAGTGGGNCTAGGCTCCGATGACATGTCTTGAAGTATATTTTGATTTTAATGATACGTATTTACCAATTGACTATTTCCCCNTTATTGGGGCCTCACTGTCGTTTCTATCCAAGTTGCTCNCATTATGGACTTCTTTGCCTTAAGAAATTTCCGACCTTAGTGGCTATTAATAGAATAGTGCGCAGGTTGATCAAATGTCATCCGTGGCATCCCGGAGGAGTAGATTTACCATGAAGAATATGGATAANCAGTCAATNATAGCTATTATTTTGTGTGTTATTTTCTANGTAGCGTATATGCAGTACCTGCAGGGAAAGTATCCTGACTTTGGTAAACCGCCCCCGCCAGTTGAAGTNGTTGAAACTANNCCTATTGATGTTTNGCCNACAAAAGATGGAATCNCTAAAAAANNTCAAACNGTATCTTCCANAGAAANAGTAGNAAAAAAGGAAGTGGNGGGATCCAAGGTGAAAGNTTCNCCAGAGCCCACNATGCTATCTCCTTCTGATCTAAAAATAGAAACTGAAAATAGTATTTATACTTTNGATCAAAAGACATCAGCTATCGTCAGTATTAAGCTGAAAAATTATACTCCTGACACNGGTAAATCAGGTTATTTTGANCTGCTNGATAGTCCATTNGTGATTCAGGGGACGTCNGAGATTTTAAATCTGAAACCNCAATCGGTATTTGATGCTGTCCGGGACGGCAATAAAATTATTTTTTCAAAGACTGATGGAGATTGGCGTTATAGCAATCANNTGGAAGTATATGGTGAATATGGTCTNAAAATTAGTACCGAAATTAAAAATGTNAGTAACNCTTCGCAAACTTTGGTTGGGGGAGTGCTGGTTGGTGAGAACTTTCACTTTAGTTCTGATGACGGTGGNTTTGGAGCAGCAGCCTTTTTGGAGTCACAGAAAAATGTATTAGCTGGGTATGATGATACTCGTGANTCAGAGGTNGCTTCAGCTTATTGTCANCAAGANGAAAATGAGGCTGCGTTTGATATTAAAAAGAGCCGAGTTGATTATTTGGGCTTTGATCTTCACTATTTTATGATGNTGTTTCAGCCGGACTCAGATCGNATCAGTGCATTTATTACACGCCGTGGCCNATCTGTTGCNGGTTATTGCTCTATGGCTNTGGTGGCGTANCAAGATTTTGGNCGTATTGAGAGTGGGGCATCAGCCNCCTTTACTTTGGATTCTTANATGGGNCCNAAGGAATTNGAGNTCTTGGGTNGGCACAACTCAAAATTTGCNGATGCTGTNGACTTTGGGTGGTTCAGTATTATTGCTTACCCCTTGCTTCANTCTCTTAAAGCGATCAATGANTATACCNCTAACTTTGGCTGGTCGATCATTATNATCACTGTCCTGATAAAGTTAGCNTTTTATCCNCTGACTAGAGCGGCAGCTGTGTCAATGAAGAAGATGCAGCAANTGCAGCCTCAGATGAAGGATATCCGTGAAAAATACAAGTCAGANCCNCAGCGTCAACAAANAGAACTAATGTCTTTTATGTCGGCCAATAAAGTAAATCCNATGAAAGGGTGTCTGCCGATACTNCCNCAAATACCTGTATTNATAGCATTTTATAGGGTTNTGCCACAGGCNATNGAGNTGCGNCATGCTCCATTTTTAGGATGGATAACAGATTTGTCTATTAAAGACCCTTANTATATCACTCCATTATTGCTGGGTGTNGGTATGTTTTTTCAGCAGAAATTGACGCCTAGTCCGGGAATGGATGAAACTCAAAAGAAAATTATGATGATGATGCCAATAATATTTACGGTGATGATGCTTTCCCTTCCTGCTGGTATGGTATTATATATGATAGCNAATACCATAGTATCAATTGCCCAACAGCAATGGCTAAACCGGAAACTAGACCGAGAGCTTGCGCAGGTCGTTGTTGCAAAAGCAGCCAGATAGCATAGCCGATGAAATAGGAGATTGTAGATGCAGAATAAAGAAATACGGGTAACAGCAAAAACAGAAGAGAAAGCTATTCAGGAAGCAGCTATTTTATTTGAATTGGATCCAGATCAAATTGAGTATCGGGTTGTTTCTCAGACATCAGGTGGCTTCTTTTCATTTCTTGGGAAAAAGGTGGAAATAGCGGCTTGGAGAAAGTCAGGTAGGCCATCGCGCAGATCAGGGGGCGCTGCAAAAAAAGTTAAATTTGAAGACAGGCCAGAGTTTAGTGAAAAAGAGCTACAGGGTTTAGTTTCGGAGCTGACTGAATTTTGTTCAGGCATATGCGCTATTATGGCTGATGATGAAGGTGTTGAGGTTCGATCTGAGTTATTGGGCAATCGTTTGATATTGGATATTCAAAACGATTATTTGGTAGGGCAGATAACTAAGAATGCAAAGTTAGCTGAGTCTTTGGAGCATATCCTTAGGAAAAAACCACGTCACCTGAAGAGGGAACTGCCTTTTCGGATTTTTGTCGATGTGAATGGAACTAGAAGGCAAAGAGAAACGGATCTGATTGCTGAGGCCAAAGATCTCTCTGGTAAGGTTCACCAGAACAAAAGGCCTATTGTTCTGAATTATAAGAGCTCTTATGACAGAAAAATTATTCACATGGCGCTGGATCAAGATGATCGAGTATACACGAAGTCCATTGGATCGGGATCTAATCGTAAGCTCATGATCTTGCCTGTAAAAAATGGAAAAGAGGGAAATGAGCAAGGCGCATGGTAGGCTTTAATGGCATCGATAAGTAATTTTGGCCCGGCTATTGCCGGGCTTTCTCATGATAGCCAACCTATTGTTGCCCTATCTTCCGGGCTAGGTGCAGTTGCTGTTATTCGGATTACTGGGGATTATTCGTTTGATATCGCCCTAAGTATTCTAAAGAGAAAAGAGGCATCGCCTCCTAAGCATAGACAGCTCAATCTATATCAATTGCTGGACCCCATTAATAATGAAGTCATTGATGACCCATTAGCTGCTTTTTTTAAAGGTCCGATGTCCTATACAGGCCAAGATACGGTGGAGATATTTGTTCATGGCGGTCCTTGGATTGTAGAACGCTCTATCGGCTTGTTTGTGGCGGCGGGCTGTCGCAGGGCTGGGCCAGGAGAATATAC
>PBRN01000195.1 GCA_002725955.1 Pseudobdellovibrionaceae bacterium | reverse complement strand
GACTTTGGCACTGGCGATCCGAACATTGAATTATGGAAAGAAATCAATAAAACCATCGAGGAATCTTTGGGAAATGTTCTGAGCTATCCATCGATTAAAGGAATGCCCCAACTTCACGAAGCAATTAATGATTATTTACGAAGGCAACTCCAACTCGAAGTTTCCGAAGAATTAAAAGTCTTACCTACAAATGGTAGTAAAGAGGCTATCTTTCATACCGCCCTATGCTTAATTGGTCGGGAAAAAAATCGCAAATACCTTGTGTACCCCACTCCAGGCTATCCGGTATATCGGAGTTCAGCGTTATTCGCTGGAGGAACCCCCTACGCCGTAGCTTTGAATCAACAAGATGATTGGCTGCTGAAACCATGGGAACTTCCAAAACAAGTCCAGCAACAAACAGCGGCTTTGTGGATAAATTATCCGCATAACCCAACTGGTGCTACCGCACCCAAAAGCTACCTGGAAAAAGTTATTAAATGGTGCCACGACAATAATGTGATCTTATTGTCCGATGATTGTTACTTTGACATTTACGACCCTAATAACGAAAAACCAATCTGTCCGCTATCAATTAGCAGCAAAAATGTTATTTCTTTTATGAGTCTTTCAAAAAGATCTGGATTTACGGGCTACCGAAGTGGCTTTATGGCTGGAGATGGGGAAATCATATCTCAGCTAACAAGAGCCCGCGCTAACTTTGGCTGCGCTACACCCAATATCATTCAAGCAGCAGCCGCAAAAGCTTGGGCTGATGATGAGCACGTCAGCAGGAGAAGACAAATATTTAGACAAAGAATCGACTATGCTGCCAAAGAGCTGATAAACATCGGTCTGCTAAAATCAAAACCTAAAGCAGCATTCTATTTATGGTGCACTGTCCCAGAGTATTGGCAAGGGAAAGATATAGAATTTTCTCTGGAACTAGCCAAAGAAGGAGTTATAACTACTCCATCCAGCTGGCTAAGCGAGGGCACAACTGGATACGTCAGATTCGCTATGGTGCCAGAATTGGATAAAATGGCTTCGGCATTTTCAATTCTGAAAAATTTTATAAAAAAATAACAGAAGATCATTTTGACGTTCTTCTCATATTTTCTAGGATAATAAACTGCAAACACACAGGGAGTAATAGCATGGATTTATCTACACTTCGCAACAGAATGGAAGATGCGCTTCAGAAAATAGAAAATGGCGATGAACATGCCTTGGAAGCTTCGATTCCAACGATTCAGGAAACAATAGCCGCACTCGATGAGGGCAAGATTAGAGTAGCCTCTCTCGAAAATGGCACATGGACAACTCATGCATGGATTAAGAAAGCGATTCTCTTGTATTTCCGCATTGCCAAAATGGAAAATATAGAGGTCGGCCCTTTTACCTATTTCGATAAAATACCATTAAAGAAAAATTTCGCAGAACTAAATGTCAGAGTCGTTCCCCCTGCCACTGCAAGATATGGAACGTTTATGGAGCCCGGTGTAGTCCTAATGCCATCATACGTCAATATAGGTGCTTATGTTGGAGCTGGTTCCATGGTTGATACATGGGCGACAGTTGGTTCGTGTGCACAAGTAGGTGCGAACGTACATCTATCAGGAGGAGTTGGCCTTGGTGGAGTTCTCGAACCTGCAGCAGCTAACCCTGTAATTGTTGAAGATGGGGCTTTCGTGGGATCTCGATGCATTGTCGTCGAAGGTGTTCGCATTGGCAAAGAAGCTGTATTAGCAGCCAATGTAACATTAACATCATCAACTCCCATTATTGATACGAGAAATGGTAAAATGGAAGAGTCAAAGGGTTATGTTCCTGAAAGGTCTGTAGTAGTGCCTGGAACCAAAGAAAAAGAAGTCTCCGGGGGCAAAATTTATACCTCCTGCGCTTATATTATAGGAGAAAGGAAACCCTCTACAGACCTGAAAACATCGCTTAATAACGTTTTACGAGAATTTGCACTATCCGTCTAATCGACAAAGGTGTTTATATGCCCGTAATCGAATTTCGACCTGGCTTAGAAAAAATAGAAGTACCTGAGAATACTAAACTGCTGGTAGCAGGAAGAAAAGCTGGGGTCGAAATTCGATTTGGCTGTGGTGCATGTCAATGTGCATCCTGTGCTGTCAAGATTTTAGCTGGACAGGAAAGCCTCATACCGATGAAACAAAATGAAATCGAGCTACTGAAACGAATCGGCCTCCCTACCAGCGGTGAAATAAGGCTGAGCTGCCAGGCTAGAATCTGTGGCGACCACTGTATTGTTGATCTATCATTTCAAGATATCTACTCACCGGATAAAGGCCTAGATCAGGATACCTAATCTTTATTCAGGAAGAAAAAATTGCGCCATAGCTACGAACTCATCTGGGCGCAGCGAATCAGGACGCCGGGTCAAGTCCACTGGACACTGATCAACATCAATACTATCTGTCAAAAAAACCTTCATTGAATTTCTGAGCTTCTTTCGCCGCTGATTAAAAGCTGCTCGAGTTACTTGCTCTACATTTTTCGCTAATTTTGGATCAATCACGTCCTGCCTCGGCATAAGCGATACCAAGGCGCTATCNACATTNGGAACAGGAGAAAAACATGTTCTGTCGACTTTACACTCTAATTCGACTTTCGCTCTAAGCTGTGTATAGACGCTTAGGCTTCCATAACTCTTNGAACCNACCGAACTAGCTAATCGTTGAGCAAACTCTAATTGAGTTAGAAAGTCTATGCCTTTTAAGCTGNTCAAATATGGAAGGGCCCAGAGCAAAATTGGCGATGAGATATTATAAGGAATATTACCAATCACAGCAGCNGGCTCACCCGAGCTACCGAGCCATGCTNCAAGATCATATTTCAAGACNTCCTGGTTAACNACCTCAAGAATACCGGGCTGATCATCTTCACGAAGCCGGTCATATTCAATCAAAGTATCGGCAAAACGATCNTCCTTTTCNATAGCTGTGACTTTCANATCAGCTGCTAGCAACGCNCGCGTTAAAATCCCTCCACCNGGGCCAATTTCGATCACACGCCTGACTTTCCANGANCGCATTCTCTCTACNACCCGTTGNACAGGCCAGTCAGTTCGCANAAAAACCTGCCCNAGGGANTTTTTTTGCCTCGGTGTAAACTTTCCNCGCCCGGCCATATCATTCTCCTACTATCTCCGAGAAGCCCTAAAATCATAACGAGAAAAAGCATCCCAGCTATAATCATAAAACTTGCGGTCACNTTCACTGTTAATAAACTGGTGATAACCAAGNGCTGCTATCATAGCTCCATTATCAGAACAAAAACGAAGCCTAGGAGATAATATAGGAACTTTTATCTCNCTAGAGAGCATGGCTCGGAATCTATTATTAGCCGCGACGCCNCCCGCTATAAGNACTGATCGGGTTTCTGGTTGTATCACCAGCGCGGATTCTAGTTTTCGTTTCAGTTGATCAANAGCNGCCTCTTGGAATGCAGCACAAGCATCTGCAATCCANTGATCCGACATCTCACCTTGCTCACTGTTACGTAAGTTTACCATATGGGTCTTCAATCCAGAATAGCTAAACTCNAATCTTGACTTTTGCTCCATCAAAACTGGCATTCTNAAGNCATTAGATCTGCCTTTGGTAGCCATCTTCTCTATTTTGGGCCCACCAGGATANCCCAAATTAAATAGCTTAGCTACTTTATCGAAACTTTCCCCACANGCATCATCAATCGTNTGAGCAATAAGTTTAAANCTAGTAGGNTTAGACATATAGTATAAGTTTGTATGCCCACCNGAAACAACCGCTGCAAGACATGGAAANACTGAATCAATCGACTGATCAATNCCTAATAGAGCGCCATGCACGTGCGCATGAACATGATTGACAGGAATCAAAGGNAAACNATAACGNANAGCCATACCTTTGGCGTAGGATATGCCGACCAGTAAAGCACCAATCAACCCNGGNCCCCNNGTCACAGCTATCGCATCTAAATCATCATAGGAAACNGCNGCCTCNTNCATCGCAAGAGCAACCATCCCNGNAATAACNTTTAAATGTTCNCGAGCGGCTACCTCAGGAACAACGCCNCCAAACACTTTATGCGTTTCAATTTGNGAATAAATTTGAGATGACAGAACCTCNGNCCCATCTCTAACGATTGAAACGGCGGTTTCATCACAACTTGATTCAATACCAATCACTAGCATTGGTTAGCTCCACTGATTATAGGAGCGTGGAGCCTTTTTATAGCTTACCCAACCGCTCCCGAGCCATTCTTGCTTCCGGAGCCTTGGGATACTGCTGGACCAGCTCTTCATAGTACAAACGGGCTGTTGCTTTATCGCCAAGATGCCTGAAACTGTCCCCCATTCTCAATTTGGCATGAGGGATACGCTTCNGTGACGGTTTCATATCCAGNAGATCATTATATTTCAAGGCTGAATCTCTTAATCGGCCTAGTTTATATAAACTCTCTGCGTAGAGAAATACGACCTCNTCTTTTTTCTTTTTACCTTTTATTTTCTTGAGCAATCTTTGAGCGTCTTCTGCAACATGCTTATACCTCTTGCGNTCAAAGGCCGACCTCAAAGCAGAAATAGAGCTNAGAGATGTACGNGNCTTCTTNGANCTNGGCTTAATNCCTTTACCTAACTTCTCGAGAGTACTAAGAATATCGCCCTGCACTTCNTCGACATTTTCCAATCGCTCACCCAACTTTGACAGAGTCAAAGCAATCGAACCCTNNCCNTCCTCAGANGCNCCNGGCAACTGACCAGTAGCCACGCCAATACGAAGTGCNTCCATTTCACCCTTCATCTTTTGTAGCTCGAAGTTNATTTTCTCAAGATTTGTTGAAGTAGACGCTGACAGCTTCTTGGAAATGGCATCGACAGCTCTGAAGTTCTTATCTCGGTCTTTCAAGTGAGTTTCGACCTGTAACAACCTAGTCTGTATAGTATAAATATCATTCGTCATCTGCCTTTTAGCAGCAGGAGTAAGGCAGCCAACTAAATTCATCCCAACAATCAAGATCCCAATCGATTTCATCAGCATTAACACCCTTATATTATTCAGCTTTCTTCACTATTTCTTCAGCTTTTGTCTCTCGTTCAGCTTGCAATTTTCTTTTGGTCTCAACTAATCTTTTTCGAATTAAGACAATCCTTCTAAAGACTTCATTACAAGTCCCGACCCATGAGTGAAAGTAAGCAATGTCAATTTCGTCATATTCAGCATTTAAAGGCTTCGACTCGACATATTTTAGCCTTAAGTCCTCATGACTACCTAGCTGATTATTGAGGTCTTTGTCGTGCTTTTCAAGGCTGCATTTCAGACGCAGAAGGATCTTCCTGCTTTCTCCACTTTCGACGTCACCCACGCTTGCATCTTGCTCTTGGTCAGGTGCTGTTTCTAGGGTATTGTCTATGCTTTGGTCATCCACATCATTACGTTGAGGATCATTATTTGAAATATCATTTACGTCAACCGAGCCCTCTTGGCGCGTCTTGATTTCATTATCATCCACTAGATACACCCCTTATACTGGACTAAGTAGTCTATCGGTGGAAAAGCAGCGGATATTAAGTCCGGCTAACTATAGGAATGGAAAGAACTTAATCTTTCGGTAATCGCAAATTTTTTTTTGAAAGTCATAAAATGGAATTAACAGGAGAGACAAACCTAGCAGAACCTGAACTAGGTGAAGATAACACCGAACCCACGGATAAAAATCTTTTAGAGGTACCCGATTTTGAAGAAATCAATTTTGATGACCTCAAAATTGATGCTGAACTTCTAGCTACTATTAAAGACCTAGGTTGGACTAAACCAACACCAGTGCAATCCATGTGCCTTCCGCTAACAACAAAAGGCAAGGATGTTGCGGGATTTGCCCAAACAGGTACTGGAAAAACAGCCGTATTTCTCATTTCAATTGCAGCAAAAATACTTGAGACCAAGCATACGGCTCGCACCAATGAAATACGAGGCGTCGGTGCTCCGTTTGCAGTGATTCTAGCTCCAACCAGAGAGCTCGCCATTCAAATTGATAATGATGCGAAAGAGCTGTTACAGAAAGTTGGAATTAGCTCCCTAGCCGTATATGGAGGCGTCGATTATGACAAGCAGGCAGGCTTGATTCGTAAAGGGGTCGATGTCATTGTTGCGACACCAGGACGGCTGAAAGATTATTTTCAGAAAAGAGTCGTAACTCTTGAACACTGCGATCAATTTGTCTGCGATGAAGCGGACCGTATGTTTGACATGGGGTTTATCGAAGATGTTGAGTTCTTCCTCGAAAAACTTAACGAAAAAAATCAAAAGTTGTTATTCTCAGCCACAACCAATGAACAAGTTAAAGAGCTGGCTTTCGAATATCTCGAGAACCCTGAATATATTTCAGTAACACCAGAAGTCATCACACCCGATAATATAACGCAAGAACTTTTTATTTGTGAGTCGACTCAAAAGATTCAGGTGCTCTTAGGATTGATTCAAGAACAGAAACCTAAGTGTTCAATTGTGTTTACCAACACAAAAATGGTTGCCGACTGGCTTCATTATAAGCTCAATAAAAATGGAATCGAAGCAGACCTAATCACAGGAGATCTGCCGCAGAAAAAACGGATTAACCTGATCCAAAAAATTAAAAGAGGTGAAATTAAATCGCTGGTAGCTACTGACGTAGCAAGTCGAGGTCTTCACATTGCAGATGTAACCCATGTGTATAATTTTGATCTTCCCGATGAAGCCGCAGCTTATGTCCATCGTATCGGCAGAACAGCTCGGGCCGGAGCAAAAGGAACAGCCGTATCTTTAGTCTGTGAAGATTATGGCCATAACCTCGAACCCATTAAAGAACTTCTTGGGGAGAAAATTGAACTAGTCAGCACTTGGTTCAACCCAGAATTTCTCAAGATCGATGATAAGTCTGGAAACCCATATCAAGATCCTGACTTTAAAGGCGTCACTTTTGCAAAAAAAGAAAAAGAGGCAGCTCCCAGGAGTAGAGACCGAAACAAGAAGCCAGAGTCTAATCGTACAGGGCCTCAGTCTCGCAACAAAAAAGACTATAAGGGCTCCAATAGAGATGATCGCAAAACCAGGAATCCTGGAAGAAAAGAAGACGACCGTAAAAAAAGAGACCCCAGAAAAGAAAACGATTACAAGAAAAAGAGTAAGCACAAAAGAAGCCCAAATAAAGATAATCGCCGACCTAAGAATTCCCAAGGCCATAAAAACCAAAATCGAAGGGATCCTAAGTCGACTGCCGCAGAGCAAACACCAAGCAGTGTCGGAGGCATGGTTAAAAAACTAGTCTCAGTTATTTTTGGACGGAAAAAGAAGTAAAGCAAGAATCTTTCCAGGCATAAACTCCCTCAATTCTCGGGGGAGTGCCTCTTTCAAGCATTATCGCCATCGGTTGAACAACATTAAAACAAGCACTCCAAAAACTTTCCGTAATTTCAGAAGCTAACTGAACTAACCTTGTAATGATTAAATGAGGAGAAGCAACATGTATAGTCGCAGCCGCCCCACCATGCCCAGACATAAAACTCTGAAATAAAGCGACAGACTCATCTCCCCGAACTTCACCGACAACTATAAGATCAGGACGCAAGCGCAAGCCCTCTTGAACGCATCGATTCATAGAAAACTTGCCTATGCCTTCCAGGTTTGCCTGCCTCTCTAACAAACGTATCCAATGAGGTTCAATTGGTGGTATCTCAGCCAATTTTTCAATGAGAATCACTCTCTTATCCCTGAAGTATTTTTTCAGCCAAGCTACCATAAATGACGTTTTACCTGCTCCAGTCGGGCCACAAATGAATAGTGGCCTCTTACACCCCTGATCTAAAACAGATTCAAACATAGCCCAAGAATCGAATGAGCTAAGCCCAATTTCATCTAATCTATGCCGCCTAAAACTGATTAACCCCCCCAAATCAGCTATTGGAGGCAATAGAAAATGCCAACGAAACATGAGGCCTAATTTTGAATGAAAATAACTCCCACCGGCAACCGGCTCGACCGGATCTAGACGAACACCTTGCATTTTGGCAAAGCCCTGCATCCATGAGCGTATCTGATAAGCACTATCAAACGGTGACAGCTGAGTGACCTGATCAGAGTCAATACAAACCATCGAACGAGTGCCATTTATACCCTATACGACCGGTATCCCAAGACGCTAAGCATCTGCTCGATGCCGCCTCAGGCCACCACCAGACGGTAAAAGAGGTAATAAAAGCGGCGGCGCGCCCGATTCAGGTGTCGACTAATGAATAGTCCTCTGTTTCACGCCCTACAAT
>PBRN01000026.1 GCA_002725955.1 Pseudobdellovibrionaceae bacterium | reverse complement strand
CTTTATCATCTTTAGTACAAGTCAATCGATAGAAGATTAGTATCACTTTAGGGTTACGCTGTGGATTTTATGACAAAAAACTTGATGGTCGTTTTGATTGCTGGGGCTGCTAGCTCATGGTCAATGATGGCTGCAGAGGTTGAGTCTGAAACTGACGAAGTCAAACAGCCAGACGCTTGGTCTTTCGGTTTGTCTTCAGGGGTCTACTCCTCGACAGATCCGGAGACGGATAAGGTGGTGTCGATGGATCTGGGGCTTTCTGCCAGTACACCATTGAGTCTAGGTGGCGATGACTATTCTTTCTCTGTTGGTGGGGCTCTCACTCAGGAAATCACTCATGAGTCTGCTGGTAGTGATACCGATATTTCCAATCCTAGCTTTTCCCTGAGTCGATCTTATCAGATCGCATGGGTTGATTCCCTGAGCACCAGTTACAATGGTTCATTGGGGATTTCTTCTTCTTCTCAACTGGCGGAATTGTTGTTCTCATTGGGTGGCAGAGTGTCTGTGGCACAGTCTTTTGGCTTGTGGCAGGGTGGTTCATCTCTTGGTTATAACTATAGTCACTATGCTTATGATCAAACCGTTGGCGGCATAGCTAGTGTTCCTCATCGGCTCAGCCTTGGTTTATCTTTGTCTAGAAAGCTGGGTGAAAAATACAAAACAGGTATAAGCGGAAGTTTTATTAGAAAGATTGATAGCCGTGATACCGGCTCTAATGCCACTTCGGTCAAATATTATATGCAGGGTGCTTTCTCAGACAAGGCCAGCGTAGTTCTTGGGCTTGTGGTTAGTGACAGCACATTAAGAACGGACGGCGTTTCAGAGGGCTTTACCTTTTGGGATCCGGCCAAGAGCTATGGCTTAATTTCAATTTCATATCAACTTTAATACAGGCGATTAAGGAGTTATTTGATGGTTACTAAAAGTCGGTTCATGCTTATAACAACATGCCTTTCTTTTTTCTTGATTGGGAATGGTTGCACCAAGAAAAGAAAAAAGAATGAGGTAGTCAAGCGCGATGTTTTAGCAAAATCTATCATTGATACGGAGACGGACTATCTGTTCGTTGCCTCTATTGTTGATACTCCAATGAGATCCTCAACAGCCAGACCTTATTGGCAAGGTCAGGAGGAGATCGTTAAGTTTCGTTTTATGGAAAACAGCTTAGAAGTGTTCAAGCCGGAACAGGATGAGCGTTTTAGTGAAAATGAATTAAACGGGGTTCCTGTCTTAAGTATCCCAGTGGATCATTTAGCATATACCTGTGTGGAAGATGCTTATGGTAAATGTACCAATAATGAAAAAGCTGACTCTGATCAGGAGTGGGAACAGCGGCCTTTCTTTAAAGCCGATTTTGCTGGTCTTAATAGTTTAAAACTTCAAATTCTGCCAATTGAGCTGGAGAAAGCCTTTGGTTCATCTTGCTTTTCTGAAGTTAAAGCTACCTTAGTTAAAAGTAGCGTGGAAGAAGATGCGATTAATTTTCAAGTGGATCGCACTTTTAAACAGAGTTTGGAATGTGTCGAGACCTTAGATGAAACCAGCTTCGTGGTTCGCTATCATTATTCTCTGGTTAAGCTGCAAACTCTGGTTACTCCGGGTTATCAGACAGTGAACTATCCGAGAGAAGATGAGAACACTTTTGGCTTTTTTACTACTGGTGGCAGTAAGCTTGATGTTGATTATATGGAAAGGCAGTCAAGTGAGTATAATTATATGTCACGCTGGGCCGATACTAGAGAAAAAATCGTTTATTATCTGAGCGATAGTTTTAATAGACCTGAATATACCAAGATCAAGGCTGCTACCTACAAAGCAGTGGATTCCATTAATGAGGGCCTGGCCAAGGCTAAGGCTAAGTTTCAAATTGAACTGAGAGAACCTGCAGGCATTGATTCGGGAGATCTTCGTTATAACACTATTATTCTGGTTCATGACCCAATTAAGGCAGGTCTGCTGGGTTACGGTCCTTCAGTGCAAAACCCCAGAACCGGTGAAACAGTGCAAGCACGTACTGTCATGTATCCAGGAGTCATGACTAAGTTTGTCGGTAGCGCCTGGGATGATTTAGTTGCTGAATTGGTTCAAAATGACAGCAACCAGGAACTTGCTGATTCGATAGGAACACAAATTAGTACATTTGCGGCTGAGCAAAACAATGGCTATGGTTTGGGTGAGGCTATTCTCGCAGATATTTCTCCAGTAGCTAAGGGTGATGAAGATAGCGAGACGAAAACCTTGTCGTGGCTGGAGCGTCAACGACAGGTATTAGGTCAGAAAACTGACTTTGTCAGCTTTACCGGGCAGCAGAATGCTTTACCAGTGGCCGATTTAACTCAAGTCAATGAGTTAAAAGCAACTCAAGATTATCATGCTCATCCTCATCAACATGAGGCAGGTCATGAGGATCATCTTGATCAGGATCTGATGGCAATCTATGCGAAGCATAATGCCTATCCTTCTGAGTACTTTAACTTCAAAGCAATCATGAAAGATAAAATCAAGGATCGTAATTATCTCCGTCCCTGGGAAGAGCTATCCCAAGACATACGCCAGGAAATTATCGAAGAGTTTCTTCCTATTGTTTGGGTCCCTACTTTTATTCATGAGATGGGCCATAACCTGGGTTTAAGACATAATTTTATGGGATCATTCGATTCAGAAAATTTTTATCGAAATGACGCGGGAGAAGTTGCATCCCCTTTCAGCTCGGTGATGGATTATGGTTTTGATGAACTGGAGTCACTATTTACTTTTGGCTCTTATGATATAGCAGCCCTTCGCTTTGGTTATGCTAGAGAAGTTGAAAGTGAAGAAGGAGGAGACTTCACTAAGGTCAAGACGACCTTGGCTGACTTACTCAAAAGAGGCGGGAAGTACAAAAACTATAGTTTTTGTACAGACGGAGGCGTTGGTGCTAATCCTTCTTGCAATCGTTTTGACCGTGGCACGACCTTACCTGAGATTGCGCAGCATTTAGTTGATAGTTACGAAAACGCTTATAAGCGACGGAATTTTAGAAACAATAGACTTAACTTTAGTTCTGTCGATGATGATCGTTATTCCTACGCTAGGTTACGTACTTTTAGAAACATGCGTTTATTCTATGAGAGGTATGAACAAATTGCGACCAAGTACAACCTTCCAGATGATCACCCGTATTGGAAGGAATCACCTTACTTAAAAGAGATCAAAGATAGTGTTGTTATCGTTAATGAAGCTATGTTGAAAGTAGCTGTGACCCCTGGGATCACTTGTGCCATTGCCCAAGTCGATCAACCTGAAAAAATTATATTGCTGATTCCGTTATCAGATATATCTGCTGATGCCTATAGCTGTTTTGATCAAGACCTCCAGTTACGGGATACACTTGTCGTTGTGGCTCAAGGTGGCAAATCAGTTGTTAATCGCAAGTCACCGGATAATCCCAGTAGCTATATCGATCAAATTGACATTCGTGGTATCTGGGCAGATAAACTTGCTGCGATTCATTATCTCTTTGCCAATCAAATCGGTTATTTTTTCGATACGGATGCAACTGGTAACATGTTGCAGCGTTCTCTCGAAGCGGAGTCTAAGATTATCAATGCGATGACTAATATTGCTCTTGATGATGTGATTACTGATGTGAATTGGCAATTGGCAGATGGCACTGAATTTACTGCCGTTACTCCAGTGACTAAACTCGGTAGTGATATGATTCCCAAGCCTTTGAATTCGAAGGTTGCAAAAATTTGGAATCTACCGAATGAAGCGACTAGTTTTTCCAGCGCCATGACTAAGGTGATTAAGGAAGGCATTGCAAATGGTGGTGCCAATATCGTGAATCAAAATATCGATAGCTTTTTTAGTGCCAGTAGCGACTATCTGAACGGCAGAGACTATGATCTTCAAGCGATTAGGATACAGGGACAAAGAGTTTATGTTGCTCCTGAAAATCTATTGGCCACTGGTATTCTTAACGCTTTGCAGAAGATTGGTCAATATGAGCAGAGTGTTGCTGTGAAAGAAGAGACGGGATCCTCTGAAGATGCAGTGGCAGACGAATCTGAAGAAGCATTAGCAACAGACAAAGAGGAAGATAGTGTCGACGATGATATCACCCAGAGGATTGAGTCTTCTCCTCTGTTTCCATTTCTGCTTCAGGAAAGGCTTAACCCGGAGCGTCTTGAAAATCTGCTGATTGATTTAACCAAATAACAGAACTCGTCTAATCACAGAGTTTCTGATTTGGGCCCTGATTGAGTTTCAGTCAGGGCCTTTTTTTATTTATTCGCCTATTAAGTGTTATATGAAAATATAGTCTATTTGATAGCTAATTCAATTAGTTCGGCTGAAATCGCCTTTGTCATGAGTCATTTCAAGTGCATTTTTCAAAAAAATATATCTTAGTAAATAAAGGGTTGTCGTTTAGCACTTTAATTTAATGGAAAAGGTGACGAAGTCTAAATAGCTAGGAATGTAATGAATAGATTCTCTAGTTATGAAAATTGGTTCAGGTGGAAAGTGGCAGCGATGCTAAGACGGTTTAGATGGAACATTTTTGTGAAGGTAGCGATTCTGATCGAGTATCTCCCGATGGTTGGAGGTAGTCAATGATATCCATTTTCCGATTTTTTGCCAGCCGGCCTATCGTAGCTAATTTAATTACCCTCACGATCTTTTTAGTCGGTTTGGTTACGACGTTTCAGATCAACAGAAGTCAATTTCCTAAAGTAGATCTTGGCGAAATGCTGATTAGCTTGCCATATCCGGGTGCGTCTGTAGAAGATGTTGAGCTGAATGTGACCAATAAGATCGAAAAGGAACTAAGGTCGGTTTCAGGTATCAAGAAGATGGTTTCAACTTCTATGGAAAACTTTTCTTCTATCTACGTTGTCACAGATAGTGATGAGTATGAGATCAAGGATGTGAAACGAGAAATTAGAGAAGCTTTATCGCGGGTTAATGATTTACCTAAAGAGATAGAGGAAGTTCCTCATGTGCATGAAATAATCACCTCTATGTTTCCTATTATCAGGGTTGGGATCACTGGTGATATACCCTTTCGAGAACTGCGCAAGTTAGGTCGAAACTTTGAAAAAAAATTAGAAGCTTTGCCGGGAGTGGCTAGGGTTGAACGAACTGGCTATAACCCGAGAGAAGTACAGATCAATGTTGAGCCAGAGAAAATGGCTCAGTATCAGATTTCTATTGGTGAAATTATAAAGGCCATTTCTGAACGTAATGTCAGGGCATCAGGTGGTTATATAGAATCAGCTGCATCCGACCAAAACATTGTAACTCTAGCTCAGTTTAAGGAGCCTTTGGCTGTTGGTGACGTTATTGTCCGTTCTTCAGCTTCTGGTGATCATCGGGTCAGACTCAAAGATGTGGCTTTCATTAATGATGGCTTCGAAAAAGCAAAGACTTTTCCCAGGGTTAATGGTTTCGAAGCTATATCTTATACGGTGATAAAAACAGAGAAGGCTGATGTTATTTCTACAGTAAAGAAAATAAGGGCATTGGTTGAAGAGGAGCAGGCTCTATTAGGAGATAGGGTGCAATTCTTATTTTCTAATGATACGTCGAAAAAAGTCGAGAATCAGTTTTCTATTGTTATGTCTAACGGTATGATCGGGTTGGCCTTTGTCTTAGTTATCTTGTCTCTGTTTTTAAATTTAAGGACAGCTTTTTGGGTTGCGGCCGGCATTCCTTTGGCCATTATGGGGGTCATTACTCTATTACCTTTTTTCGGCCTTGATCTGGATGGATTAACTTTAACAGCAATGATTATTGTCCTGGGTATCATTGTTGATGACGCTATTATTATTTCTGAGAACATTTACAAGTACCTAGAAAAAGGCCATGATCCGGTCTCTGCAGCAGTTAATGGGTTAAGTGGCGTTTTTCTGCCCGTTTTAACGACGGTGCTGACTACTTTTCTGGCCTTTTTCCCCATGTTCTTTATGAAGGGTGTCCTCGGAAAATTTACTTTTGTCATTCCATTGGTGATTAGCTTGGCATTATTTGTCTCCATGATAGAATGCTTGTTGGCTCTACCAAGTCATATCATTAGCGGTATTAAACCAGGTGGTAAACTTCCGGAAGAAAAGCAATGGTTTCAGCCCATCAGAGGGTGGTTTCTTCGACAACTCACGAAAATATTGCATTACCGGTGGCGCTGCCTCGGAGTATTTCTTGTGAGTGGGGTATTAATCTCTCTGTATGGCTATATGCAGATGAAGTTTATCTTATTTCCACCTGAAGGATCGGCTCGTTTCCAGGCTTTTATTGAAGTACCGCAAGGGACTCCGTTAAAGGTAACCTCAGCTAAAGCAGCAGAGCTTGAAGCCATGATTGCTGCTTTTTCTAAAGAAGAAGTGGACAGTTTTTCTACTAGGATAGGGGCATTGACTGGTCTTGTGATCCAGCGCCGCAAAAACTATGCAACCATAGCAGTTGAGTTAACTCCTTTTAATTCCCGTAAGCGCAGTGCAGAAGATATAGTAGAGGCTTTAAGGGAAAAATCAAATACTATCAAGGGAGTAAAAAGTATCCACTATGTGATTGATTCCGGCGGGCCACCTACAGGTCCTCCGATATTATATCGTGCCATTGGTTCGGATGAGGCCATTCGTAAAGCTTTGGCTGATAAAGTAGAATCCATCTTGAAGGAGATAGAAGCAGTTAAAGATGTTCGCAGGGATGACCGGGCGGGTAAGTCTCAGATAGAAATTGAGTTAAATCATGAAGCCCTGGCAATGCGAGGTTTGAGCGTTAAAGATGTAGCCGCTAATGTCCGCTTTGCTTATGATGGCCACGTGGTCACTCGAGTGCGCTATGGAGAAGATGATGTTAACTTTAGGGTTCAATTCGGAGAAAAATTCCGTGGCGATACGCAGCATCTGAAAAATTTACTCATCCCCAATCGTGAAGGACAACTGGTGCAGCTCAAAGATATAGCTGTATTGAAAGAAGGAGTTGGGCCAGGCAATATTAAACATTTTGATGCCGAAAAAGCGACCAGTATATTTGCTGATTTGAATCAGGACTTGATGACCCCTGGCCAAGTTGAGGCCATTGTTATGGGGCAATTGGATTTAGCCCGTGACTATCCTGGGGTTAAATTGAGAGCCGGAGGGCAGGCTAAAGAATCGAAAGAGGCCCTACAGGATTTATTTATAACGATGGGATTGGCTCTGCTAGGTATCTATTTTTTATTGATCCTGTTATTCAACTCGATTCTCCAGCCTTTAATGGTTTTAGTTTCATTTCCGTTTGCTGTTTTTGGAGTTGTGCTAACCTTTGCCATCCATGATAAGTCCCTTAGCTTTTTAGCAGTTACAGGTATTATTGGTTTGGTGGGGGTTGTGGTAAATGATTCTCTAGTATTAGTGGCTCACCTCAACTCTTTAAAAGAGAAGTTGCCAAAAGATAGAAAGTTAACTCAGGAGGAGTTAATTAAATTTGTCGCACAAGGCACTTCGGATCGGTTAAGAGCCATATTGCTGACCACAGTGTCTACGGTTGCTGGCCTATTGCCATTAGCTTATGGATGGGGCGGGATTGATGTTTATATGTCGCCGATGGCTTTGGCTATGGGGTGGGGGCTGGTGCTATCAACTCCAATCACTCTAGTCTTGATCCCTATCCTATACATGGTACTGATCAATGCTGATTACAAAAAACAGGCCGTCGAAGATGACGAGTTGCAACCTCGGATCCCATTAAACAAGAACTCGCGGGTTGCCGTCAAAGATAAGTCGGCAGCTGCCTAATACCATCTTCATCATTTCTATTTTATCTCCTGACATTGATATTTCCCGAAATACTAGGCTGTTAAATGCGAAGGCCGACGGTTCCAGAAGTGCGTGGCGTGCTAATATCTAGCTTTTTCGGCTACTTGTGAGCCCTTTCCCTTGGATTTACTCTATTTGTTCTATGTAATGATTTAATTGATTGCGTCAGTAGCATTATAATTGTCTGAAAATATAAGGATATTCAGCCAGGAATAACCTTAGTAAAGAACTGGGCAAATTGTACCGAATATGTAACTAGGTCATGTAAAAGCTCGGCATAGGAGTCATGCTTATGAATACATACGGTAGAAAGATTTATTGGGTTATAACCGCAATAATGCTGATGTTACCAGCTTATGCAATGGGAACCTCTCCTGGTTTTCATAAGGCTAAATGGCAGGAATATAACTGGATCAACAACTGGGACCTTAAGATGACTTTGCCCAAACTCTGGCAAATTTCCCGACAAGATAAACGCTATAAAGCAATCATTAAGGATGATGCGGGAACCACGAAAATTTTTGTCTCCGCCCGNAAAGGNGGNAGGCCCATGGATCGTTTTACTGTTCTATCGGCTCAGGACATGATTAACTTTGAATACGCNGTCAATGCCGTAGAAGGGCAAACATGGAGCTTGTTAGAATCATCTNTAGAGGAAAGATCGTGGTCAACAGGCATCCTTATGAAAGTTTTNGTGGAAAATAAATTAAANAACACCAAGAAAGTAGTNAGTCACTACATGTTGTCTTCCGCTAAATCTACTTATATTTTTACGATTAAAGGACCGGAAAAAAAGCANGCACTTAACATTATTCGCGCTGCTGATCTTGGNGGNTATGCNCCNACTCGTTTTATGACTCCCTTAATGATTCTGCAGGGNNTAGGNGTGTTTCTCATNTTGATCTGGTTGGGTAATCGCATTCTGAATTTTCGTATTAGTCGCTATCTTGAGGAAGGTNATCGCAGTATCAATGAATTNGGTTTCATGGACGAAGTTACTGCTCTCAATAAGCATAATTCCAACTAATCTCNATTAAGNTGATATCCTTCTAGCTNGGTTATCACCNAGGNAGTTCAATTAATATAAACTGTGATCGTGCGATCGCAGTCCACTATCCTTTGCATATATCTATCTTCTGGCTATANTTCACTAGTTGTGAATTAATCAAAATCGATGATCTAACGACTCTGTTTTNTGAGGTAGNCTNGTTATGTGGTCGTTTTGACTCTAGCAAGGGAGCCATCATGGAAATCGTAAGGATCATGAGTCACGTATTGCGTATTGTGGTTANAGCATCCACAGGGCTTGCTCTGATTGCTTGTGGTAATTTAGGAAATGATGAGTCAGATGTTAAGCCGAAGGGCTTTCAGCTGGTTTCAGCTGAATCAGAGGGTATGGATCCNGANATGCTTGANNTAGCNCGGAGCTATGCCTTTCAAGAAGATAAAAACACCCAATCCGTAGTTATCATCAGAAATGGCAAAATTGTTTCAGAGTGGTATGAGGATGGNAAGGANCAGACTGCATTGGCTACNAGTTGGTCNATGGCNAAGAGTNTCGCCAGCGCCTTGATTGGTATTGCCATTGAGCGNGGTGAAATTGAAAGTGTCGATGTNCCTCTNGNAAGGTATTTTCCAGAATGGGATCNAGATCAGATGGGNNCTATCACTTTGCGGCATTTGTTAGAAATGCGAAGTGGTATTGANTGGGATGAGAATAAGGATGCACCGGTTCTGGCTGGTCAAACCGAGGATCAGCTGGCAAAGGCCATTGACCGGGTTGCTGTTGCACCNCCAGGNGTGCAGTGGACCTATTCCAGCGCTGATTCAATGTTGCTCAATCGGATCATAGAGCAGGCTACCGGCGTTGATGTTGCNCGTTATGCGAAGGAGGTATTATTCGACCCCATTGGGATGAATGCCGAGTGGTGGGTTGATAGCAANGGTCAAGCGCTGACTTATTGTTGCATCGATGCGACNAGCAGAGACTTTGCTCTNTTTGGNNTNTTATTTGCACAAGGCGGTCGCTATGGTGACAAACAAGTCATACCCGAGGCCTGGGTGAGAGATTCAACTAACAGCATAAANGATGTCCCTAACTATGGNTTGCATTGGTGGGTGAATGGCANCCAATTAGCTATTCCAGAAGCTCCAGAGAGCGTTTTTTATGCCGCAGGCTATCATCANCAGAGGATTTATGTAGCGCCGGACCAGAAGCTTGTGGTCGTTCGTAATAGCTTCTATCAGAGAACCACTGTCGAGCCGAAAGCGGATCCCGGTGTTGGTATTTTAACGAGAAAGGCTAATAATTGGAACGAAGCTCTCTTTTTGGTTCCGATTCTGNAGTCGATAAAATAGATTCATAGACAAAGTATTTAAATTAATAGTGGGGTGAGGCCGCTTGATAAATGGCCGAAAATAAATCCAAATGTTTTTATGGTTAGATTTTTCTGACAGTNACCACCCCATCTTTTCATAAAATTACCTCAAGATCTTTTCCNAGTCTGACGATGAGNGANTGCCAATCAGGNANATTTATTTTTGAGGTGATTTGTGAAATCGAATGCTTTACATGATGCTGGTCGTATTATGGTTGTTGATGACGANCCGAACATACGNAATCTATTAAGTCAACGATTGTCTCTTATGGGACATGAGGTTAGAGTAGCCCAAGGATCCCAAGAGGCCCTTGCTATATTTGAACAGTTTTTTCCGGATGTNGTGTTACTGGATGTNCATTTAGGTACTGAAAATGGGATTGAATTNTTNTCNCANTGGATAAAGTTGTTTCCNGCNATCCGNTTTATCATGATTAGTGGTGAAGCAACGATCACCAGTGCGGTNAAGGCNCTAGCCTTGGGTGCGGATGACTTTATTGAGAAACCAGTNAATATTGATATTCTCCAGAACCGTTTAGAACGATCTCTNGAAAATAAGCGGTTAACGCTGCTGCGGGAAGTTGATCCTAATGCCGGTAAGTGGNTTGGNAGCTCGGACGNATCGGTAAAATTAATGAGAGAGAGTGATAAGCTTGNGCAGGCAGANATGAGNATTCACATTGTTGGNCCNGTTGGTTCGGGCAAAAAAGCAATGGCTCGTCGGTTGCATCACTTAAGTGGCAGAATGAACTTTGTGTCTTATAATTGTGGTTTATGGGACGAAGCCAATGGTGAGAAGTTATTGTTTGGCTATGTTAAGGAAAATGAGCAGGGAGCTGCGCAATTCCATCCAGGNGCATTACAGATAGCTCACGGAGGNACCCTNTTTCTGGAAGGCGTAGAGGCTATGCCNTTAGGATTGCAAAAACGCTTGGCNGTAGCNCTTAGGGAGGGGATGGTNCCTCCTGTTGGTGGTACAGAGGCCGCACGTGTTGATACCCGTATCTTGTCAGCATCTACAGATAATTTGCAGGATCAAGTCAGTCAAAATGAATTTAATTCAGAGCTTTTGGTTGAGTTAGCTGCAGCGACNATCCATATTCCGCCGNTGAANGAAAGAAAAGAAGATCTNACAGAGTTAATAGAATATTTTACCAAGAAGCTGATGAAATCATCNTCNAGGCGACTTACTTTCGATAAGGATTCTATGAAGGCNTTGAATCATTATCCTTGGCCNGGGAATGCCCGCGAATTGTTGCAGGTGCTGGAAAGAGTTAATTTGATAGCTCATGGTGAAGTCACTTTAGATGATCTTCCTGAGGAAGTATTAAGAGAGTATCTTTTGCGCTCTGAATCTCAGAATGCCGCTCATGATGAATCTTCACCGGCTGTACCAGATGATGTGACCTGGAAAGAATATCGACGTTTGACCGATCGGGTTTTTGTTTCCAGGGTTTTGGATCGGAATAATGGCAATGTTACAAAGGCGGCGAAGCAGCTTAATGTTAAGCGTGAGACTGTGCATCGCTGGATTAATGAATTAGGACTTAGGAAAGACAAAAAAGAAAAAGCTTCCTGAAACATAGTTTTAAGTATAAGTGTTGAACTCAGGGAAAGTTGACTACCCTGAGTTTTTTTATGCAGGTAAGAAATTCATTTATAG
>PBRN01000025.1 GCA_002725955.1 Pseudobdellovibrionaceae bacterium | reverse complement strand
TTTCATTTAATTCTCCTCATTACTTTAATGTCGAATTCTCAGGAAGCAATCTCTCCTGCGACTAGATAAAAAGATCGGGAAATCGAGAGTGGATCTTTAGGAATACTGATACTCGTTCTCAAAATGATTTCAAATACTTATCTTGTTTTTGGCTTGGTTTAGAAACCTCAAAAAGATTCAGATATTAGATTGATTTAGTTGGGGCCAAAGGTTGAAAAAATTTGCCTAGGGCCAAAAGATTTTATGTTGGAGGTGTGGTATTTTTTTTAAAAAAAAATTGAGACAAAAAAACGGGCTACACCTAGCCATACTGAAGCTCTATTTTTGCCTAGCGATATTGATTTTGAAAATCAAAATAGTAATTTAGGTTTTGAATAGTGATGGATGATCTATATTTTTAGATCTAATAGGGCTTCAGATATTTGTTGTGGATTGCTCTATCTAGATTTGAAAAAACCCTGGATAGATGCCGGTTTGAATCAGCATCTATCTTGGGTTATTTAGATTCACATTGTTACAGTTCTGTCCTTAGGTAAGAGAGTTTCACAATATCTGCTAAGGAATAAGAACCGTGTCGATGACATGGATGATTCCGTTTGCTGCAGCAATATTTGGGATAAGTATTTCGGAATCATTGACGAAGAACTTATCATCAAAGTTACTGAATTCAACAGCCTTGGTATTTAAAGTAACTTGCTCTCCCTTGCTTGCTAGGGCTGTCAAATCTTTGCGGCCATTTGCTACGTGGTATAGCAAGACTTGCGTCAAAGCTTCTTTGTCGTTAAGCAATGCTGCTAACGTTTCCTTTGGGAGCTTAGCAAAAGCTTCGTTTGTTGGTGCAAATACCGTAAGGGCTTCCGCTGTGCCAATAGTGTCCGCTAGATCGGCGGCTTTCAGAGCCGTTACTAGGGTGGAAAACCTTTCATCTGACAGGGCAATATCAAGAATGGACTTGCGATCTTCGCAGTTTTCTTGATCGTTCAACTTGATGAAATTAGTTAAGTAGCCTTTGCGGCCGATATTGTATTTAATGTCATTTATCTTCTCTATTGGTAAGCTCTGGGTTCTGGAAAGGATCCAGATAGGCCAGCGGACGGGACTCGATACGACTGCCCAGGAATAGTCGTCCGCAACGTCAACCACTGTGTAGTTTGGTATTAAGTTACCGAAGTCTCCAAAGCCAACCTTAAACACGCCGGGGAAAGAGGATGGGACCGCTTCTCCGCTAATCGCATTTACTGGTCCCTGAGGTTCTCCTGTCCTGCAGGAATTGTCTACGCTGATATTGCCAGAGTCCAATAGTTCATATTGAACTTGCGAGCATACACAGTTTCTTTGAAATACAGGCTGAGTTGATGCGACATCATACCATTGTCCCGCATATCTTTTCACATCGAGATCAATAGGTGGAGTTAATGTCGGAGAAGCTTGGGCTAGTACCGGCATCATTAGGGTCATTAATAAAGGTTTTAACATGATTATCTCCTCGCGGTTAATAAATCTTATAGATCCTAATCTAGGTGTTGAGGCCGCTGAAGTTCAATGCCACAAGGGGTAGCGTTGAATTGAACTTAATTACCCAAGGAAGATAAATTGGAGAAAATCCATAAGATTTCAGTAATTTAATTATGTTGGTATGGTTGAGTGTATTGCCACAAACGGGGGCGTTTACCTTTATGGTCAGTAGGTACTATAAGACTGCTGCGTTAAGGCCGATCTAATTAATTCGTTAAGGAACAGTTTTTATGAAAGTTATAGTTTTTACAGCATTGTTAACAATGTCCAACGCTTTGTTTGGTTCTGATGTTAATTCACTAAGTATTAGCGAACTAAAACAAGAAATCTTAGACATAGCAGCTGCTAACACAGAGCGATTAGATAACTTTAAAGAAGTTCGAGGAAAGTTAGATCCTCTAGTTAAGGCGCTTAAAGCGAAAGGTGATCAGTCCGTTCAAGAAAGAGTCGAAGGGAAAATTGGTTCATGGCAACAACTCTGGACCGATGATTCAGATGATACCAGACCTAATAACTTTTTTAGTCAGATAGATAGATCTCGCACTTTTCAGGTCGTTGATCCTAATGGCTTTTTCTACAATGTAAGTGAAATGAAGACGGCTATTAAATTAAGGCTGACAGTATTTTTGCGCGGCACTTATGCCAAGCAAGGTGAAGGTATTTCTATAAAATTTACGAATATTGATATCAAGGCTTTGGGCACGAAAGATATCACTGACACAACCTATAAGTTAGAAAATAAAGAAGAAAAGTTTTTTGCTGCGACTCGCTTTTCTGAGTATCCTAACGGTCCTGTTGGCGCAGAAGGTTATATTGACACAGTTTATGTCGACGATGAGATGCGTGTTGATTATGGCTACAACACTGCAGATGAAGTGATAGACCTCTTTGTTCTCAAAAGAATGGAAGGAAGGTAATATCATGAAGCTCCCTAATCTATTTTTAATTATTTTAGTTTCACTGGCATCATCGGCTTTTTCTCAGCCTCTCCAGAAGGTCATTTTCATTGTCCCTGGTACTTTTGTTAGTGCAGACTCATATTTTGAGCTAGCAGAGGCTATTAAAGAAAACATAGCTGACGACGTATTGATTGAGAAAGCTACTTTTCGAAGTGGATTTCCTTTAAGGATAGGCGTTGAAAAACAGCTCAAGGAGTTGAATATTGCTATTAGGGAGCAGGGCTTTGAACCTGATATCACTGTGCTGGCTCATTCGCAGGGAGGCATTGCTGCCGGTAATTTACCGAAAAACCTTGCCGCAAGATCTGTGATTTTAGCGAGCTATCAGCGCTCAGACTGGTTTACCAAACCTGTTCCAGTGGTGATACCAACATTGACAATCGGTGGAACGCGAGATGCCCTAACTCCTCCAGAAAGAATTGCTTTAGAGGCTTTTGATAAGAGAAATGAAAGCTCCCCACATAAATTCTTGTTGTTGGATGGTGTGAATCATTTTCAATTTGTAGATGGAAGAAAAAGCAATCGAGATGGCCTGAGTGCCTTGAGTGTCAGGGAAGCCCACGCAAAGATAGCTAAGTTCGTATCGGCTTTTATGACCGCTAGATGGTCCTCGCTTGAAAATGATGATGATATGATTTTTTCTACGGAGCTATTAAATGGTTTCTTTAATAGCTTCATGAAGGATCAGGGGCTATGTAAGGTGGCTCAGTTTCATCATCTCGGTTTGAACGATGGGACGGACTTACTAGAAGTCGAGATCACTAGTTATGATAAGCAAACTAAATACCCTCAATTTATATTGGATAAGAGTAGTATTAATCAGGAAGACGATTCTTATCTGGTCAAAGGTTATCAGTATACAGAGCGGCCACCATCTCCGATTGATGTTAAGTATTTTAAAAGTGTGACTCCAGAAGTCGTGGGTTGTAAGTTAAGATCAGCTGACGATGTCAGTCGTACCCTTGGTGTAAGCTTAAAATCTGGTTCATGTTTAGAAATGAATCTCAAAGTATTAAGAGAAACGGCATCAACTTTACCTGTATCTGAGAAACAAAGGCTAGCCCAGTATATTGATCTTGATTTCGATGCCGATATATTTTTATCGGAAGACAAGGATACTGTGGTAGGTTTTGGTTTTGATCTTAGCAATAAGAAACTTTCCCGTGGTGATCAATGGGCGCTGATGTCTTTATTTGATGCCGAAATCAAGGATGGAAAGTTGACGATTGTTTCAGATTCGGTTACGACCCCTGTGGGTGATCCTGCAAATCCATTTTATGGAGCTCATTATTGCAAAGTGATACCCCCATCCAAGGCGTTTAGTTACCTGCTTTCATTTCCTCAAATGAAATAGCTATTTAGGTTATTTTAAAGCCATAGAATCTTGGTTTGTGCTTGAATGATTTAAGTGCAAACCAGTTAACTGGATAGAGCTCAATTTAGGCCTTGTCCTTCTTACTAAGAGGTAGATTTATTGAGAAGCCTTTTTTCGATAATGAAGCCTTTTCATAGATTCCTTTTTTAGTTATCCTTTTATTATATCAATGATTTTTAAAAAAGTTGTAGTGTAGGAATTTTATGTTCAAAAGTTTGCTCAGCCTTAAGCATCGTGTTTTACTTTTGATGTGTTTCGTTCTGCTATCATCATGTTCCATGCGACAGCTCATAGTTCGTAACATTGATTACTTCTTGATGAGAGAGATGGATTCTTATTTTGATCTCACCAGCGAGCAATACGATATATATAGAAAAAAGGGTGGCGTACACTTAGAGTGGTTTAAGCAAACTCAAATTCCTTGGATAAAGACAGAAGTTGAAATCATACGTATGGCTAAGGAACCTCTACCTCCAGAGTTTCTAAGGTCTGTAGCCGAGGAAAAATTTAAAAAGGCCTGGATAGCCGTTTGCGATCGTATGGCAGCTGATGCCGCTGTTTTGTTTCACAGCTTGACACCAGCACAGTTGGAACATTTTGAAGAAAGACTAATTGAAAAGTCAAAACTGTTTTCCAAATTAGTTGAGTTGCCACCGGATGATTATCTTGAGGAATATCGTGATATTCAAGATGATGGACTGGATAGAATGAGTGATTGGGTTGGAAGCGTTACCGATGAGCAAAAAGCTATGTTTCTCAAGTTGACCTTTGTTGGTCAGGAACAGTATCGGCAAGAAGCTGCAATTTGGATTGAAATTAGAACGGCATTTATAAGCCAGCTAAAGCAGAAAATTAAACAAGGTGGGGTTGAGGATTTTTTGAAGAAATGGGCGAGGCATCCGGATATAGACGGACAAAAGTACGCTCAATACCGGAAATGGCGCTTGTCAAGACAGATTGATGTGTGGGTAGCAATGGAGAAAACAATTACTCCAAAGCAGCGTTCCTATCGATCTGAACAGATGCTCCAAGTCATTAGTGACTTGAATACGATGCTTGAAACGAATTATTCTCCATCAGAAAAATAGATTTCTAACTGGAGAGAAGCCCGTAGGCTTGAAAGTTTTTATGGATATTCCTTTATCATTATTTGATCTTTTGTTCACATGTTTCGTTGTTAGCATTGTTTGCTATCTGGTTTGCTATAAAAGACGATTAATGTTTGGTTCAATCGTGATTTTATTTTTGATGATAACTGGACAATTTATTTTTTTCGGAAGCCATAGTCTTGATAGTTGGATGGGGTATATAAAATTAATTTGTGAATTGGTCTTCGGTCTTGGTGCAGTAATCGGTTTTAGTCTCCTTTCTCGGCGATTGCAGGTGTCCTATCTGTCGGCGTTTACATTATTTGTCAATATTGCTGTATTAGGTAATATTGCGATGATGATTGTTATTCCCAGTGAAGGCACATACCGGGGGTTAACCAGTAAAGTCACTTGTATTTTATTAGTTGTATGGCTTATCCAAGAAATAATAAAAAATCGATGGCGTACAACACAATATCAAAATGGTTTTTTTCTATTTAATTCTGTCCCTCTGGCCTGGATATTTAGTCATTGTATTTATCGCATTGGTCTGATTACTCTGCCTATTTTTGATAGCTATCGCTATATTCTATTGGAGCCGATTAGTTTAGTTTTAATGTATGTTTTTTATAGGATACATAAGGCAGGCCATCCTGTAAGGTTCTATTTTGGGCTTGCTGATACCGTAGCTGTTTCGACTTTAGCCATTGCTGAGCAGTTTCTTGGCTGGTTGGCGCCATTGAGAATGCCTGCGAGCGAAGTTATTCATTTTTCCCAGAATCAACTCGATATGATGGTTGTCCCGATTCAGATGGGTGTTGCTGTTTTCGCATTACGTGCCATTGTAAATAACCTCAGGCATTCCCCTGTATCCCTGTCTTTGAAACATCAGTGAAATAGTTTATAAATCAAATTCGCTTTGTCTCGGTTTATTTTGTTTAAACTGATGGCTGAATTATGGTTTAACATCGTTATATATAGAAGTTCTTTTATATAATAACTGAAATCATTCTTATGAAAAAATTTTAACTTCGACGCCGCAATTAGTAGCAGTTTTTTACAGCCAATTTGCGTTATAAGGCATCACGGTAGGAACCCCATCACTTACTATAAAGGGTATGACAATGAAGAAGAACGGTAAGTTCCCTAAAATTAGAGATAAAAAAACTTCGCGACGTCAATTCGTCGGTAATAGTGTGGCTGTGAGTGGTATCGCTATGGCTTCAGGATTATTTAAAAAATCTGGATTTACTGCCTATGGTGCTGAAGCAGAGTATGACTTAGTGGTCATCGGTTCTGGAGCCGCAGGAATGACAGCCGCTTTGACTGCTGCTGACAGCGGGATGAGGGTTCTGGTCGTTGAGAAAGACAGCAAGTATGGAGGTTCTACTGCTCGATCAGGCGGTGGGATTTGGATTAGAAATAATGACGTACTAAAGGAAGCCGGCGTCCAGGATTCTCTGGAAGAAGCGACTCGCTATCTGAATCAAGTTGCAGGCAGTGAAGTTCCATTGGAAAAGCAGGCTTCATTTATCAAGCACGGCCCAGATATGATTCGTTTTGTTACGGATAAAACACCCCTCTCATTTCGCTACATGAAAGGCTACTCTGATTATTATCCTGACTACGAAGGTGGTAAAGGTGAAGGGGCTTCTATTGAGCCTAAGGTATTGAACGGTAAGATACTCGGTAAAGAACTGAAAAAACTTAAAGCTCCTTATATTCCAACACCCAAAGGTGTCGTCGTTTACGGTGGTGATTATAAATGGCTTACTTTAGCTAAAGTAACAAGACAAGGGTTGGAAACTAGTGCAAAGGCTGTGGCCCGTTATGCTCGCACGGCATTGACCGGGCAAAAACCCCTAACGATGGGGCAGGCTCTGGCTGCGGGTTTGAGAGCTGGTCTGATCGATGCCAAAGTTCCTTTATGGCTTAATGCTGCAATGAAAGATCTTAGTGTCGATGTTAATGGTAAAGTTGATGGAGTGATTGTTGCTGTAAAAAATAAGAACACTTTGGTTAAAGCACGCTATGGAGTTGTAGTCGCTTCTGGTGGTTTTGAGCATAATGAAGAGATGCGACAGAAATATCAGAGAAAACCAATCGGCACCGAGTGGACTCTGGGTTCAGAGGCAAATACGGGAGATGGTATTCTTGCCGGTCAGAAAGCAGGGGCTGCATTAAAGTTCATGGATGATGCCTGGTGGGGGCCAACTATTCCTTTGACTAAAACTACACCTTACTTTTGCTTATCAGAAAGATCTTTACCTAAGAGCATTTTGATTAATCGTTATGGAAAACGATTTACTAATGAAGCGGCTCCTTATCATGATGTTGTTAACGCAATGTATCAGAAAAATGTTCGAGGTAGCTCAATTGATACTTGGCTCGTTACAGATCAAGAATATCGTAATCGCTATTTATTCCGTGATGTGCTGCCAGGATTTAAATATCCTAAAGAATGGTATGAAAGTGGAGCGGTAGTAAAGGCGGATTCTGTCGAAGCATTAGCTGAAAAGATTGGGGTACCAGTTAAGTCGCTAGTAGCAACAGTCAGTAGGTTTAATAAATTTGCTGAGCAAGGCAAAGATGAGGACTTTGGCCGTGGGGAGAATGATTATGACCTCTATTATTCGGATCCAGGTGAACGTCCTAATGCTAGTTTAGGTAAGCTAGAAAAAGGCCCTTTCTATGCGTTCCGAGTCGTTCCAGGCGATTTGGGCACTAAAGGAGGTTTGGTGACTGATGAGTACGCTAGAGTTCTTAGGAAAGATAACAGCATTATCGATGGTTTGTATGCAGCAGGAAATGCTAGTGACGCCGTGATGGGGCGGAGTTATGCAGGAGCTGGTTCCACACTCGGTCCGGCAATGGCTTTTGGGTATATTGCTGCACTTCATGCCTCAGGTTTAATAGGCTAAAACTATAAACGATCATACCTTGAGTGATTAGATTATTACATAGATCCTGGTGTCAACCTCAGGGTCTATTTTTTTAACCTTAATAGACTAGGGTTAACCGGCGTGTTTGTCGTAAAGTATGATCATGGTGGTGTTTTGATTATTGTTGAGCTTCTTTCTTCTTGGCACAGCCTGTGCTGTTTTTCCCTTATTTAAATAGTTTGTTGACTGTTCGTATGTTTATTCTGTCGATGCTACAGAGTTGGAAACTTGTAGTCTGCTCATTGCTTGTTCAAGTTATCAGGCCTGATTTCAATCTTATTTAACAGAATATCGGCTTCTTGACGTGTATTTATCGCGCCTAACTTTTAAGCAAAGTCAAAAATACACATAGGTTATAAGGATTTGTTTAGAAAGTTTTTATGAGAATACTGGCATTATTTAGTCGCTACCCTATACTACAAATCAATACCAATGATTTAACTTTACGGGCAAACCAGAGATCGGACTAAATATGGTTATTGAAAAAAATGTGTTATTAAATAGATACAAAATTTTAACCTTTTTGAGCTTTACTGTTTTGCCATCTGCGGGCTTAGCGAAATTCGCTTCGAAAGATGTGCAGCAAGGTCAGATATCATCGACACATGTTTATCACAATCATATGCCAAATTTCTGGCCTTGGTATGATGTTTCTGATTATAANGATCTTCCTGTCGGNAGNCCGATTCGATATACCTATGATGGTCAAGTNATCCAGATAAAACAAAATAGTAACTTGCCANCTTCNTGGCCTCGACTTCCTAATGGTCAGCCGATGCCTCATGATCCNTTAGCATCGGGAGGAGGNTATTATAGTCATCATGCTAANTATGGNGCCTANCAACTTTGGCCTTGGGATCAAACCAATAGGCATTATCAGGATTTTCCTCTTAGTCAAACTCATGTAACNATGTCTGCNTCTGTNATNAACAATGTTCATTCNCTGAATACCCTCCCNGTAATAGATCAGTATTACAATAATCCTAATTGGGGTGGACCTTGGCGAGATACNTGGGAGAACCTGAANACACCANAAGGATACCGAACCNTAGATTTGATNCATTTTACNGGNCATCACACAATGGGNCCTCTGGTTGGTAATCGATANTTTTTAAAGGANCTCATTTATCACAATANGACTCTGGCCCAAGATTACTTNCTTGGTAAGAATTATCGTTCNTCATTTGGCTTTTTCCCNACCGAGCTNGGTTTTTCAACNAGGCTGATACCTGTNTTGAAAAAAATGGGNATTCANTGGTCTGTGATTGGTAATAATCATTTTTCNAGGACGTTGAAAGACTATCCTTATTTGAATGATCCTGGAATTGATACCATGGTTTCTCCGCCTAACCGNGCTGATCTTAGAAACNAATCNNCAAAAGGNTCTTGGGTCTCTCAACCTATGTTTAATGAAAAGCAGGTTGTTCAGAATAAATTTCCCTTTGCGTCTATTCCTCACTGGGTCTCTCAGGTAGATCCAGAAACAGGAGAAGAACAAAANATTGCTGGTATCCCCGTCGCCCANGCTGAATCNTGGGAGGAGGGTTATCAGGGACAAGTAACAGCTAGAGATCTAAAGCCTTTTATCTCTGACGCTCAAGCTTTGAATCGTACCCAGTACTTTGTTATTGCCCATGATGGTGACAATTCATCTGGTNGGGCTGGGAGTGAGGAAACCTGGAGAAATGGTTGGGATGTGACTTATAGGGACGGTGATACCATTGGCCANGGGGTTGATGAATATTTAGCNACTCATCCCATACCTGANGATGATATTGTTCATGTNCAGGATGGATCTTGGATTGATACGAGAGATTCCTCAAGTGATCCNTCTTGGTATCATTGGCATCTTCCATTNGGTATTTGGCAAGGACAACGGTGGGATTTTGAGCAAGCAACAGGTCTAAAGATTNTAGACAAAGAAAAATCACTTAGGACAAAATATTGGCCATATGGTTTCGTTAGAACATGGNTATCATTATTTGGAGAGAAACTTTGCTCTGTTACAAGCTGCTGAGAACTATGCTGCTACTGCAGAACAAATTTGGCTCGATGGTCACCCTAANTATTGGCAGCCAGAAACTTCGTTGGATAAGCAAGTTACCTATGACGGCAATCAACTGAACCCNTGGATGCTTTCTTATCCTGTAAAAGGTGATCCAAATAATGATTATGCTGGTGGAGCTAATCCAGCAGAGCTTGCTTGGTATTTCTTGATTCCAGCTTTGGATTCTGGTTTCGGGTATTATGATGAAAATCAAGATGATCATGTCAAACCCACGATTGCATTTAATCAATCGATTCATTTCTCAAAACCATATGTAACGGCAAACTTGAAANATGACAAAACACCTCCATCGATTTGGTGGCCTCAAAGATATCCATATAACCCGGGNTCAGCCAATGTAGGTAAGGCNGAAGGGTGGACTTTAACTTATNATAGTCAAAAATTTGCCNTATATACTTATGGNTTTGATGCNAGTGGCATCCGATCGGTTACAGCAAAAATACGTGTTCATAATCAAAGTGAAATTAATAATCGGGANCATACTTACAAGGTTTATGACCCAGAAAAATTAAAGAATAAGCCNGGTATTGATCCTGCGCGAGTTGGNGATTGGCNGTCAATANCAATGGATAAAAGATCATTGCAGAAAGATATTAATGGTGTGCCTTGGCAGGCNAAATCTACTGAAGTNATGCAGATTGTTGCTGCCAAAGAAATAGGTGACCTTTATTANACTTATATTGATAGCTATCAGGATCAGTATCTAGATTATTACATCGANGCTATTGATGAAAAAGGCAATGTTTCTAAAAGTGATATTCAGACAGTATATATNGGTTCTGGCCAATTCACCCAAAAGGGAAATAAAATTGTTGAAGATCCCAATGGTGAAATAGAAGGNGTTGATCCATTTGTNGTTATAAAAAATAAGTAACTNNGAATGAATTATTTGATTATCCTTTTTTTATGTTCTTGAACATCGCCAACGAAAGTTGGCGCATTTCCTTATGGTCAACGATNGGAGCAGGATAATTTNTGGGNCTGACTGCAGCGAGTTTNNCNGGNTCNCTCAAGCACTTGCCCGNAATATCGGCTAATTCAGGTAGGTGTTGTCGTATAAAGTTGCCATTAGGGTCGAACCTTTTTGATTGAGACCANGGNTTAAAAATCCTGAAATAGGGCTGCGCATCGCAGCCAACAGAAGCCGACCATTGCCAGCCACCATTATTTGCAGATAAGTCGAAATCAAGCAGCTTATCTGCAAAATACTTTTCACCCTTGCGCCAATCGATCTGAAGNTCCTTTNCTAAAAAGTGAGCCACNACCATCCGTAGCCTATTATGCATTTTTCCAGTGGCGGAGAATTCNCGCATTGCTGCGTCGATNAGAGGAAAGCCAGTTTCACCNTTTTTCCAGGCNTTAAACCACTTTGTTTTTCCNGTCCANGNCAATTGATCATATTCTGGTCTAAAGCANCTGCGGGTAACGTGAGGAAACCAGTACATTACAGTTTTATAAAATTCCCGCCAAATNAATTCCGATAGCCAAATTTCGCTACCTTCAGANNTGCGGCTCATAGCTTTGTTCACTAGTTTTCTAATGCTNATTGTGCCAAAACGGAGATGAATAGATAAATAGGATCCAGCGTCTCGTTCTGGAAAATCTCGATTATCACCGTACTGATCCAGTATCGGTATAAAACGGGTTAAACGTATTTTGGCCCCGTGTTCTCCTGCTTGTTCCTGAGTTGGTTTTGCATTGAAGCCTAAATCTTTGTGTGTCGGTAATCGCTTTGGCCTCAGTTTCATTGGCCAAGATGTTAGATTTTGTAATTTCGGCGCATGGTTCTTTTGCTTTTGGTTATTTAAGCGTTTCAGCCATGCTCTTTTATAGGGGGTGAAAACTTTATACGGTAAACCCGACTGATTTAGTATTTCATCTTTATGAAATATGACTTGGTCTTTGATTAATTCAAATGAGATACCCAAATCATTCAGTTCTTTACCTACCTGCTTGTCCCGAGCAATAGTCATCGGTTCATAATCTTCTCCGGCCAAAACAGATTGAACTCCTAAATCTTTTGCTATCTTAGGAATTAGCTCTTGTGGATTGCCGTGAAAGATTTGAAAGCTCTCCTTCTTGGTCTCTAGACTTCGGCGCATGGCATGCAGAGACGCAGTGATAAAGTCTAACCGGGCATCATCTTGTGATGGTAGGCGATCTAAAATTTGACGATCGTAAATAAACACAAGATAAACTTTATGTGATTTATTTGTGGCTTCCCAGAGAGGTACGTGGTCATCTAGCCTAAGGTCTCTTCTTAACCAAACTAGGGTACTATTTTCTGTTTTTACTTTGTTCATAGCTTTCTTTCTGGGTTTTCGCTAAATGCAGCTCAGGAGAGCCAGTTGACTAGGGTGTGGGTTAAGATAAGCTTGTTGTGCAACATATTCAAGTTTATAGACTTTCGAATAATGGTGAATGAGTGTTACTGGAACGATAAGTGGCACGTAACCCTGACGGTAATCTTCAATTGATTGTATTAGTTCACGCTTTGCCGCTGTGCTAATTTCTTTTTTAAAAAAACCGAGCAGATGCTCCAGGACGTTGATATGTTGACCTCGGGTTGCTTCTCGTTTGAGTGCAGTCATGAAAAGTTTTTTATATTCATCAGTGACTTCTTTTATCGGGCTTTTCTTTCCTTCTGCAACTAAACGGCCCATTTGTCTATAGCTTGGCTCATGGTGACAAAGGACACTGAACTTATAACGGGAATGAAATGCAACCAACTTCCCCATACTTGGTTTCGGAAACATTGATTGCTCGAAATTGTAGTAACAAAAGACTCGTTTTACCCAGTTTTCTCGAAGACTCAGATTGCTAAGTCGGCCTTCTTCTTCTATAGGCAAAAGAGGCCATTTGTTCATGATTGTTGCAGCAAAAATACCGATACCATTAGTATCTGGAGATGAGTCATTATTTGTGTAAACGTTTAAGCCACCCATGCCACAGGAAGGAGACCGGCTTTTGAGTATGTAACCATAGATTTTTCTGCAGATGAGTTCTGTGACTTTTCTATTAGAGTATCTCTGCATTTTATCTGTTATATTATTTTTATTTTTGGGTTGGATTAGATGTAGAGTATCGTTTATCTTTTCCAGACGCAGAGTCGGACGCGGTATGCCAAGACCTAATTCGGTCTCCGGACAGATAGGAACAAAATCAAAGTATGAGCTTAGTATATCTGTGATAAATCGATCTTTTTTGTGACCTCCGTCATAACGGACGTTTTCTCCCACTAAACATGACGATACTCCTATTGGTATTTTCTCATCAGGTGCGACCACCATCATTTCTGTCTCCTGGCTGATGTTTATGATCGATTGGTTCACCAATTGTTTTGATTTTTCGGTATATCAGTTCCCCTGAATGAATGATACTTTACTATGCTTTAGTACTCAATAAATCGGTTGAATTTAATCTCTCCGGATAAATAGGATGGAAATCCATGGTGTTGTGAGTGACAGGTTTAACCATGAATCGAAATGAAAAGGGCGACTTCATTGGAACAGACAAACTTAGAGCATAAAACCATTGTGATCTCGGTGATCGGCTCTCTCTTTATGGCGTTGTTGGGGGTGGGTTTTGGCATATATACGAATTCAGAGGCTATTCTTCTTGATGGTCTGTTTTCGTTCACAGGCTTTGTCATTGCCGGAATTACTTTGAAAGTGTCCCAATTAATTAATCAACCTGAAACGAAAAATTATCAATTTGGTTTATCCGCTCTGGAGCCCATGCTCAACTTAATTAAAGGTTTAGTTATCCTAGTCTTATGTATTTTTGCTGCAGTTGATGCTGCTCAGGTGATTCTATCTGGTGGTAGGTTTCTGGATGGAATGGTGGTATTTATTTATGCTTCGATAGCTAGCATCGGTTGTTTTATCGTGTTTGCTATTATTAGAAAAAATGCGAGAAGTCTAAAATCACCTATTTTAGAAGCAGACGCAACCAACTGGTTGATTGACGGTATCATGAGTTGTGCTGTCGGGCTTGCCTTTGTTCTAGCGTATTTTATGAGAGATGGTTACGCAAAAGCAATTATTCCTTATTTGGATTCAGGCATGGTTTTGGTTTTGGTCATTGCGGTACTTCCGGTGCCCATTAATTTAGTTATTAAGAATATGCGTCAAGTTCTGCTGGGGGCGCCAGCTGAATCTATCCAGTTTGAGATTCAGAAAATCGTCGAAGATCAGCTTGCTGATTTGAAACATAAGCATTTGCATTATCGTATGCTACAGTCGGGTCGGCACACTTTTGCTACTGTTACCGTTCAGGTCTCTAAAGAGAAGACCGTTGCAGATTTAGACCAATATCGGGAGCTCACGGATAGGTATCTTGCCAAAGATCATCCATATTGGACCGTAGAGCTTATTTTTCATGGAAACAGTTAGGGAAATGATGAGTTGCTGGAGTTCTTGGAAAATACCTTCAACAAGGTGTGAAGCATATTAGCGGATTCCAAAAATTTTTGTGCCTGAATTGGCTAACGATTGTGCGAGTTATTGTTGGTTAGATTTTTAGCCGTATTGACACGCCAGAACGTAAGCGATCAGTGTTGAAATGACAGATTAGACTTGTTTTTGTTTTGTCTGAAGTCGAGTTGAGTTCATTGGTTTCCTGCTTCCCTAGCAAATACGACGAAAAGCGGAGATAAGGTTAAAGGCTTCTGGGCTTTGCTGCATAATGTGTCTATACTATGGAACACTTTTTAGGTCAGGACTACCTTGTTGGCCTACTTAAACTAAAGGGTATTATCTTATGGGCGAATGCTGCCATAACAAACAGGATGATATGGAAACAACGGCTCGACGCCACCGTGGTGTTCTTTGGGCTGTGCTCCTTATCAACCTTGCCATGTTTGGCGTTGAAATGACGGCAGGTCTTCTGTCAGGCTCGGTGGCCCTTATAGGTGATTCCCTCGATATGTTGGGTGATGCTGCTGTCTATGCTACCAGTCTTCTGGTTGTGACTTTAGGTCGGATAGAAAAAGCCCGCGTGGCAAGGTTTAAAGCTTGGATCATGCTTATTTTCGGTCTAGGGGTTTCAGTTAAATGTCTTTTGCGTGCTTTTAATCCGGAAATTCCAGATTTTATGTGGATGTTATCTGTGGGTGGGCTGGCTCTTATTGCGAATCTAATATGTTTAAAGCTTCTAACTAGTTATAGAGAAGACGATATAAATATGCGTTCCGTCTGGATTTGCTCCAGAAATGATATCGTTGCTAATTTAGCTGTATTGATTTCAGCTATTGCAGTATATCAAACAAATTCTGGATATCCTGATGTGTTGGTTGGTATATCTCTATCCATCCTTTTCGCTCGCTCAGCTCTGGGTATTTTAAAGGATGCCAAAACTATAGAATTAGAAAAGATATAGCAAAATTCAGATCTGTTTAACTAGGGTCTGTGATTTTAAAATTAGTCTGTAGTCCATGATAACCCTATTTTACCCATTTTTATATTAGCTATAGGTCTATAAGTTATAGAGATGTCTTCTGTTTGAACGATGCTTTTTGTCTGTCCTTGGCCGTAGCTGGCATAAATTTCTAGGCTATTATAAAGTTTACTTGTAAACCCAGCCTCGACGATAGGTAGAGTTTGGTAGTCAATGGAATAGTTGCGATTGACATTTCCGGGACTGTCATCGTAACGAATGACCATAGGTGTATTATCGACTGCTGCTACCCCGAGTGAGAGTGCAGACACATCCCAAAAGGTCAGGCGGACGCCAATGCCTGCAGACAACTGTGAATAGTCCGAGCTGGTAACTTCAGGAGCATTCTTGCCTAGATAGTCTTCTAGTTTTTTTGCATTCCAGTGCCCCTTGCTGACATTTAAAGAAAAATAGATTGGTTTTATCGGCCTTATTTCGACTTCTAGTGAAGGCCCTTTACCTGTGATGGAGTGATCGGCATTAATTAGGCTTTGTATTCCTGATGCACCGAGCCTGAAGGCAAATAACCTGTGGATACTACTCTGATATCCTTTATAACTTCTAGTCGCTTTAATATCTTTTACCGTTTCCGTTTCTTCGTCCGTTTCTTCACCCTCTGATTTTTCATCGTAGTCAGCGAGCTGATCTTCTATATCGAGGTATTGATTTTCAATATCTATTTCTAGTTTATCCAGATCGGGAATATATTCTTTAATCTCAGCGATATCTTTTAGGTATATAGGGAAGGTTGTGAAACCCTGTCCACCGGCGATGTATGCTTTAGCCTGTTTTCTTCCTAGTAATCTGAAAAGGCTGTTTACTTCAGAGCTATCAATATTATCTAATAAGTAAATCTTTTGACCGGGTAAGACTTTTGTCTTCTGCTGTTTCTTTCTATTCTGNNCAAATGCTCTAGCATTCGANTTAAACNCNTTNTGTTTATTTTNTCTAAANGTATTGGTCGCTGATGATAGAAANTTTCNTNCTTTATTGGATAACTTGNTGGAATTTACCAAGCCAGNTAGNTTAAANAGNTGAGCTTTTTTCCCTTGAGNGGAAAGAACTAGGTCAGAATTAAATGTTTCAAAACTGANAGAGCTGGTGCTGATATTGAGTGGTTTGGTTTTGTCAGAAGATGAAAATAANCTNATGATGCCATGATTGAGGATNAAATGTGGTTGGCGATGGTCGGGTTCCGAGGATGCCTGAGCATCTGGTATAGTGTGGACTGATGTGTTACCTCCGTACTTCAGNGTGTAACCCTTATAGTAAGCTATAACGAGTGATGATTTAGATCCAGTCAAAATCACATCACCCATGTNAATCTTATCTCCGATGCTTAGCGATGATACTCGCCATGTGAAACCTTCGTAAGAAATTTTGGAAGCCTTTTTTAGCTTCATTTTTGAACTTTTGTTTTTCTTCGTTTTTAGCGGTTNNTGTAAGACATAACCTTTACCCATAACGCTTTGGACGATGCCAATGGGCTCTTTGGAAGAACCGAATGCGCTGGTCNGGATGATGAATGCTAATATTAAATATATTAATTTCATACGNATGTCTCAGNCTTAAATGCATACAGGAGGCCATGCATACTNCGGATGCGATGAACCTCCTGTNTTTGGGATTAGTGTTTTTCTTTNTGCTTTAGAATACAGCGGTTGTCGATAGCATAAGCTAGTGCTGAAATACCACCTTTATTGCGTATTGCTAAGACAAAGTCTGTGGTCAGTGCTTCTATAGTNGAAGCTTCNGAGTTCCAAAGGCTCTTAATCTCATCAAAGGAAAGAGTTATTTCATAGTTATAACCATCTTGTTCTGGGTTTACAGGATAGTTGGTTATCACTTGCTGCGCATCAGTAATAAGGAAAAGATCAGACAAATAACCTTGTTCTGTCAGGTGAGCTTTTTTNATACCAAANTCAAGATCGGTAGTATCAATTGTATTTCTACAGTTATGAAGAGAAATAACCAAAGAAGGTAGNGCNTGGTAACCTTCATCCTGAACTAAATCNGCAGAGATCTTGTCGCAGGTAGGAGCAGGTTCTTCTTCCATACCTACTTTTATTTCGCTGTATACTATAGTATTATCTAGGATTTCCTTTTTGATATCAAGAATACTATATTCAAAAGTGACATGAGCCTTCTTGTATTTACACTTTTTGCGGCATTTGTCATAGGAAACGTTNTCAATAGCNTTAGAAGATCGAGCTAANTTATTATCGACTAATATGTTGTCTGCATTTCTATATTCAAATACATAGANNCCGTCTGCATAATGATTAGCTCTCTCAAAGGTTTTGTCGTCAAGTNTGAATTCGACTAATCTTAGCTCACAGTTTTTGACTTTGCTAAAAAGTTCTAGCTTTTGATTGTCTGCTGTAAACTCCAAACTTGATTTTAACTCATCATTACACCATAACTCGGCTTTAGTAATAACAGGNTCATAAGATGGTTCGTTGGTGAGCATGAANTCAGAACCAGATTTCTGNAGTTCNACTGTTANCTCGGTGGGNTTGAAGTTTTGATCTTCGGTTTCTTCCATTTTCATACTACTGCATCCGATAGCATTTACCAGGGTCAGGGCATAAACAACATTTTTCAACAACATAATAGGGGGCTCCTTGATTAACGGATAACTTTATTTCCGATCTGATAATTGCAATCCTNATTCCANTCNTNCTGTTTNTGNATGCNNATGAAANTTTGTGAACTCTGATGTNNCAGTNNGTGTAGTCTNCTCTCTGAATCTTTNGAAGAAAATAGGNANCTTATACNGNATAGAATTTTTATCTGAGGTTGNGGTTTATTTGTTTCGATATGTTAGTAGNTANGGCTAGAGAAAAAATAGGATCAAAAANAGTGTACGTATAATTGTATANATATTTGACGGATTNANANNTTNTGTATATTAATNCAAAAAAATTAGNACNATATAANTNANNGNGTCGATCATCTTGTCACNATCGGGAGCATTATTCTGTTTATAAAATCCAACATTTTTTTCAAAAGTCATATATACCATTAANNTTTNGTTGGATATATCCAACATTTTGNCGGTAATTGACTATNTATCTGCTATTGNAACCTATTGGCAANCCGTAGATAGATAATGNATGAAACCTATGCTGTGTAAGNAATGTGNGNACTTTGACCTNCAGATAATGATGTTTAATAAATCTAATGATACTTTTTTATGAAACTAACATTGGAAAAATCCAACNATCCATTATATNCATTAGCTTTTTATTCTCTGNGGATTTCTTACAGCTTTTCATTNTNGTGTGANGACACCTNTTAACATNATGTTTTATCNNCNTTATTTAGCTCTTTATTACTGCTTTGTAATTNGCTGATCGGATCAATACTGATATGTCTTCTGAATAAANCNTATTTTGCTGGATCATAACTATTATTTTTTATTAAATTATTACAAACGGTTAAGTTTCTGCTTTAATGTTTTGATCGACTTAATGGACATCATCGATCTATAGTCTCATATTTTTCTATCCTAAATATTCAAGCTAAATACCTGATAATAAAGTGTTATTAATAATAGCTAAGATTTATAAGACTTTTTTCCGTTAAGTATTTATCTGAGATCAGAAAGGGAATTATGCACACTAGTACCTTCATTACATTATATTTTGGCTTCTTGCTGTCAGCATGCTCAGTCAACATAGGAAATCCTTTTTCAGATGGAGATTCTGGTAAATCGAAGGAAAAAGTCGAAATAAAAAATAGCTATAGTACAGAAAGTGCTGGGAAGCCGATTAATATTACCGGTGGGTATTTGGTTTGTTCACGACCTACTAGGGCTTCTTTGTCTGACCCCATAAGTCGGGTTGGATGTGGTTTTAGAAATTCGGAAGAATCTTCTTTCGTAGTTCTGAAGGATAGTATCGATCGGTGGGAGTTAAGCTCTTCTTTTAAACAGGGAGTTACGATAAAAGCGCAAGAAGTGAATTCTCTGCAGTATCCTATTGATGTTTCGATCACAGGTGAAATCGATCTGATCAATGAATATATCTCCAATATGATCCTAGCATATACTCTGTCTAAGGGAACAGAAACCGAGATTATTGATTTTAATCATGCTGTGATCTATGAGGGTGCTGGTAGTGGGGTATCACAGTCAATCGATGGTATACCAGAATCCCGATTGCATGCCTCTATAGTTGAACCCTTAAATCAAGGAACGATTAAAATAGGTTTGACTTATGCAGAGGTTGATACAGGCGCCAAGGTCAACTTTGGCAATCTCACTCCTATCTACACCACGTTATTATCCGATGGGGCTATTGGTTCAGGGGCTGATCCTTCCGTACAAGGTAAAACAGGAGTACAGGCTTATTTTGAATCTACTGCTGATGAGGCCTTGCACCAAGTCTTGGTTGTAAGTGGAGCTAGTGATGAGGTTGTGCAGAATGAGTTAAAGGTTATGTTGATTGATGTCAAGGTTAATGATCAATCTTTCGGAAAGGTTGCCCCTCTTATCTATGTCGAATTTCAACTAGGAACAAAAACATATAACTTCGATTCCAGTTTCTATGATCGATTACCGAGTGCAGCCGATCATTGTGCTGCATGGGGGGGAGAGCCAGTGAAAATAGATAGCGATGAATTGAATGGCAAATTGAAAGCTATTGCTTGGGCAAGCAGGAAGTCACTGTGGCTGGGTGTCGAAGATCCTGATGACGATAATGTATATAAATGGCTTGATGGTAGTGATCTCACTTATTCCAGCTGGGAGAACGGTCAGCCTGCGGCAACATACAACAACTCAAATGCTCGCTGTGGTCTAATGACTGCGAGAGGTGGTTGGCAATCGAGGCCTTGTAATTGGAAACGATCTATTTTTTGTCAAAAATGATTTATGGTAATATGTTACATAAATAGCAAGCCAGTAATAGGTCAGCTTATGGTAGGTAATAAAAAACAACGAACAAGAGCAGAGATAAAACGTTTGGCGGGTAACGTAAAACCTGAAGAATTTTCAGACTTACCGTCGTATTTCAAGGCTCTTTATCTGGTTTATAAAGCGACATTTAAGCCCTATTCTTATTATCACTTTTCTGAAGACATGGGGCTTGGTTATTGTCCAACAAGTCGTATGATAGTTAGTGGTGATCGAACTCTAACTGAAAAAACTCTCAAAAAAATATGTGATAATCTTGGTATTGTTAAACAGAGTCGTAGTTATCTTCTTAAGCTTGCAGCTGTAAGTAGTAGGTTGATAGCATCAGAAGCAATGGACGAGCTGATAGCAACTAAAACTGATTTGGTATCGGAAGAAAGTCAGGACCAATTGGCTTTTTTCCGCCATTGGTATAATGCTGCGTTGTTGGAGTTTTTGCGTTTTTATGATGGTCCTCATGACCCTGCGACTATTGGAAGTAAGATGATGCCGAAAGTTGCAAAAGGTAAGATTACAGAGAGTCTTAAGTTGTTGCAGAGGTTGCGCTATATTGAGCATGATCCTTCTACTGGTAGGTATAAGAATTTGCAGAAGAAACTGAGCACTGAACGTGAAGTTAAGGACTTGATTTTCCAGTCATATCATAGTCAGTTCATTGGGATTGCAAAAGAATCTGTGACTCGCCATCATTCTGATGATCGCACGGTTATAGGCACTACGATAGCTACATCTCCGGCTATGAAACGGAAAATTATAGACCTAGCTCACGAGCTAACTAAGCAAGCATCTGAGCTTTCAGATGAAGAGGGGGAGAGTCCTGAAGAAGTTTCTCAACTTAATATTCAGTTTTTTCCTGTGGCAAAAAAATGACGTTCTGTTTTCCTCGCTGCTTGTAATGTCCTAATCATATTGTATTATTTGGCTTGACAGGTCGTGCTTGCTATTAATTCTAGGCTGGCCTGATACTGGTTTGTCAGCTTCTCTTTCATGATTTTTAATTGCTCTTCCAGAGGGACCTGATGTTGGTAGTGAGGGTCTATAGGAAAAATGGTTGAGATACTGGAGGCTGTATCATCTAGGATTTTTGTGGCCTCATTTAGTTGAAATGTTGAGTTAATCAGTGTTGAAAGTGCGGCAAGCCACTGAGAGCAAGTTGTCTCGCTGCTAGTCAGAAATAACATCAGGCTATTTGAGTTGAAGCCAGTAATCCCAGAATAATCAAATAGACGATCCAAATCCCATGGAATCAGCTGAAACTCAGGCAGGCTTAATGCNGTCCCCGATGATGTGGAGTATAAGTTTGCCAAGATATAGTTATTAATGGTTCCATCGACATGACCAATCAGAAAATGGACGGCCAGATATTTNAGCATTTGATCTTCTTGTACNAACNGCAAGATATTAGCTCGATCTGGTTCTTGATTNTNCAATTCTAGAGTCAAAATAAGATTTTTCAGATCCCAGTTGCCTTCTGGNCCTTCCTTNCGTTTAAATCCGTCATTTAAGTAATTGAGGCTATTAGGGAATAAATTCCCTTTGTTGTTTCGGGCTTTATAAATAGAATGAAGTGATTGATTTCTTCGGTCAAAAAAACCTTGTTCTACATTTTCGATCATTAGATAAAGAGATGGNTGTCCGTCACCTATTTGGGCAACAACAGCTTTNTTAAGNGGCACTGAAATACCGGNTNCAGCAAATGCTTTGTAGCCAAATAAGGANTGGATACCCGAAGNNTCTACTGTTTGAGCTGCCAGTCTAAATTCGTTACCGAATCCATCGATATCCTCTTGNAGAGTGATTTGGAAGTTTTTTTTATATAGCGTTAGGCTGGATGCGCCTGCAGGATTTATCATTCCAGCTTGGTTNTGGCCATTTATATATATTTGAGCAGGCACCTTTAACTTCTCGTCGATGTTGTCAAACATTTTTTGCCAATCCTTGGCNTCTACATATACTTTGATAAAAGGTAGGCCATAAAGTTCTGANGGGACTTCTTCTTCAGAGCTGCAGTTACTTGCCGAAATTAAGCAGAATAAGAAGATGAACTTANGTTTAAAGCTTCTACTTATCAAAATCAAACCTCATCATAAGAGATAAACTGTCAGATGTTGTGCCGATTGAAGATCCNGCGGTGAGNGTGTATTGACTTACGCCCTCAAGTGCTATGCTTACNGCGCTTTCCTGATAGAGGATTCCAGCTTTTAATTNATGTTGATCATCGANCTGCTCTAGATTGCGTTCAAAAAGCATACGAGACAGGATCAGATATGGTTGGAGGATAGATCCATTTTGNACNAATGGGTAGCCCCAGCCCAGGGTGAGNCCNGCNAAGTAATAGTTCTTGGAGTTGTTGAGATAGATGCGACTATATTCAGTNTATGATCCATCAATNCCGCAGANTAATTCTGTCAGCCAATGGCCGCTNTCAGCATAGAAAAGCATACCGACNTTNGATACTCCTTGAGCCTGATAGCCATTTTGAATCCGTTGATTTTCAACAAGTAAACTAATGNTCCCGGTGTATTGTTCGGTATCAATTTGNTAGCTATTNAGTAGATATTTATCTTGAGATCCATTTCTTCCCAACCGNAGGATATAAAGATTATCCTTATCTCCAAATTGCCAGCTNACACCTAGATCTTCCCCAGTGTATCCTTGAGTCTTTAANGTGTCATATGCAATTGACCTGTCGAAAGACAGCCTTCTCCTGCCGTTAAGTATTAACTGTAGACCATTTCTTTTCTTCATAATCCCTACTAGGATCCTTTTTTTATCTGAAATTTTGTGGTCCAGGTAAATTTCTTCCAGNTTATTTTCCNTTGCCAAGTTGGATGCAACGAGGCGAGCCTTTAGCTTAGTTTTTTGGCGTCGATCNGTATTTAGCTTGAGAGTTAGGCGGCCTTCTGGTGCCTGTTCCGTTGTGCCCCTGGTTACCTGTTCAATTGTTCCATATCCAGACCAGCGTAAGGGCTTAGCANTCCCGGTAAGTGGTAAGGATAAGAAAAAAACAATGCAGATTTTTACAGACAATATCATGATACCTTTCATGAATAATAGATAAACAAAATGTCTATCTNTTTTGAGAACNCTCCAAATCATTTATGGCATGACTTGTTGTATATGGGNTACATGAATAATNAGTCTAAAAGCAATTTCATTAGATGAAAAGCGTGTTTTAAGACAAATATGCANAGTGNGTCANAGTGGTNNNCTTGTGGGAGTATTGCNGGTNGGTTTGGAAGNTNTGTTGCTTAAAATATTTATCGGCCAAGCGATTAAGTCCAAGTTATATATTGATCCGAGGATAGCAGAGTTGCGGTTAAAAAAAGTCTTAAGGGGCAATACCTCCATCTTATCATCCACCTAAAGTAGAGATTTGGATGAACGGTTGCCCCTGGGCAGCGGCAATTAACTTTGACTTATGCGGCTGCTTCTTGCTGTTCTCGTCTTTTGGCTAGCGCTTTATCAATGGTTTTTGAGATCAGTCTAGCTGGCGCCGGCTTAATCATCCAGCCTTTGATTCCCAAATCCCAACCTTGTTTTCGCAGCGTTCGTTTTGATTCGGTCGAGTAAAATATAACGATCGTATCTTTGTAGGTCTGTTGAGCTCGAAGATCACGCACCATTTCCAGTCCAGTTTTATGAGGCATATTTTGATCGGTTAATACCACGTCTACACTCCCTGTGGACATAGCTAGATCAAAACCTGCTTGGCCATCCTCAGCTTCAAGGACTTCATGGCCCGCATTACGTAAAGCATTGGCGACATCCACTCGCAATGCTTCGTTATCTTCGATGAATAGAATTTTTGACATAATCATTGCTCCTTTTATGATTTTTAATCACGCTGCCTTTTTTAAACCTTTGACGATTGCTTCAGGTGGTACTTCAAATGCAAAATACACCTGGAGATAATCATCATTTTGCTTTTTCTTAACTATAGTTATATCGGAACCTACTGATTTCATAAATTCCCGCACTGCGTCCATACCGACTCCACGTCCTGATATATCGGATGCTTCTTCTTTAGTTGTAAACCCATTTTCAAAGATTAGACCAGCTATTTCTTCAGAAGTTTTTGGTATGTCTATACCTTTGCTTGCTGCTTTTTCTTTAATGGCTGATAGGTTGATCCCTCGGCCATCATCTTCATAGCTTAAGCGACCTTGTTCATCGATGAACATTCTAAGCTGGCCTTTAGCCGGTTTACCCATAGTTTCTCTTTGTTCCTTTGCTTCGATCCCATGATCGATGGAATTACGCAGCAGATGGACAAAAGCTTTAGACAACGAATTATAGAATCTCTCCGAAACCACCGTACCCTCAGGGACATCACTGGTAAATTCGCAGCCGTATTTGCCAATTTCTGTTGCCAATTTATTAGCGGTATTTTCCATATTGGTGACAAGACGGTTGAGGTCATGTGGCTCGAGCTTGGCCGTAGCGCTCAGTTGTTCTTGGATTTTAAAGACTGGTGCAATTGCTTTGTGATAGAGATCATGAATAGAATCAATATCAGCAGCACTTTCTTTCAGTTTAGCAAATTCTTCTGAGTCAAGTTTCTTACGATTGGTGACAAGTTCTTCAGCCAGATGGATTTTTTCGGTAAGATCGCTAAATCCACAAAAACGTGATACTCCTTTTATCGTATGTAACTCGATATAAACCTTTCTTAGTTCATCACCGCCGAAGTTTTTGTTGTTTGCGTTTTTCGCAATGGTATCATTGATAAATTTCATCGCAGCGACGACTGACTGGTCAAATTCTTGGAAACGTTCGGGACCTACCTCCAATACCTCACCCAGGTAACGTAATTCTCTTTTGCCTTCTTCGGCTTGGCTACGTAAGTTAATGGTTTCTGTCATGTCTCTTAGGCTTACCAGTATTTTTTCGACAACATCATCATTGTCAACAACTGGCGACCAATCGATATCCATATGCTTGATTTCTCCGTCAGCCATCTGAATTTTCATCTCCCGAGGAAAACAATCGGCGTTGACTTCAAAGAACATATCATCTTCCCCAATGGTATATTCAATTGCGGTCACAATCTTATTCTTTTCATCTTCAGTAATCTCGGCTTTACTCAGCACGAGATCATAGAATTTTTGGCCTTCTAGTTCTTCTTGTTGCAGCAGTGTTTCTAAATGACGAGCATAATCTTTGTGGAGGACCAGCTCTTTAGTCACCGAGAACAAACCTACTTTGGTACTTTCGAGCATCGAACGAATATCCCGTGTTTGCTCCTCCACCCGAATTTCCAGAGATGCGTTGAGTTTACCAATCTGTTCTCGATGCTCTTGTTCTTCCTGCTGCTGACGTATTCGCATGAGATTGATTCTATCTGCCAACGCTAATGAAAGGAGTAGTACTTCTATCATACCGCTGAATATTAAGAAGATAAAAACATTCGGTATCTTATCGCCCATGCCGCTACCGTTAACGACCACCACTGTTACAGATGCAGTGATAAGAGGTAGCCAGGCTATGAAATAGTATCGAGCTTCTCTGACCCTGCGTGCAACTAGGTTGCCTGAGTAGCAGACCAAGATTAACATGGACGGAAGAATGATTAAATTATTTAAACCGTTAACCTTAGACAAGTGTAATTTTTCAGGTGCCAGCAGCAGTAATAGGCAACCGAGCGATAAGATGCCTAGAACAAATAAAGAACGGTCGACAAACTTATTTCTATTTTTTGTATCTAGAAAATGTCGTCCAAACTGCACCAAACAGAATGCACCAATAAATTTACCAATCATGATCGAGGGTGGCCCCATAAATTCAAAGCTGTAGCTCAAATAACTGGTGCCTGTATAGGCACCATAAAAGGTATTTAGGTGAATTCCAAAAACAGTGCCGACATAATAAATGTATGAGATATCCCGGGTAGATAAGAAAATGAACAAGTTATAGCAGATCATGATCACCATAATACCAAGATAAAAGCCGGTAAAGCCTTCTTCAAATCGTTCATGTTGATGATATGATTCAAGTGTGGATAGTCCAAGTTTTACAGTTACAACAGCATCTGATTCAATTGCAAGATAGAATTCTGTAGTACTTTCTGCTGGTATAGTGACGTTAATGGCACCCATTCGGCCTTTGAAAATTCCTGATTCTTTGCCTGCGTAATTTCGACCAAAATAACCTTCCTTGAAGGGAGCGTTAGTACCTTGTGTTCGATGATAAAAATCAAGTCCCATGACAAGATTGTTTAATACGAGAATATAGCTTTTGTCATTTTCAGTTGGGTTTTCTATGTTAAATCGCAACCACGCTATGCCCGAGTAATTACCCAAACTCGGATTTTTTTTGTCGGTTTTTTTAAATAGATTAAAACTAGGCGACGAGACATCTTGAATAGTGAGTGTCTGTTTATCGTCTTTATGTATACCTACAAAAGAGCTGATGTCCATGTTGTCGGATTGATCATTTAGAACTATTGTGCCATATGATTCTGCTCCTACGATAGAAGCAGAAAAAGCGAAAGAAAGGATTACCATAATCGCATTCAGCCATCTATTATTGCCCATAATGAACCTCCCTGTGATTTCTTTGGTCCAAACGTAAGACCATCAGCACATTCGGAATAATATTGAACTAATGAAGTAAAATTAAAAATATTTACAAAATAGTAACAAAAATAGTTAATAAAAACAGGCGTGTTACAGAAAAGTTACTAGCAAACTTTCATTTGAAATGTTGGTTTTACAGCGTGAGTGCTGTTTTTAGTTCTTATGAATTA
>PBRN01000194.1 GCA_002725955.1 Pseudobdellovibrionaceae bacterium | reverse complement strand
AACGTATACCTTTCCTGCAGCCTGATGGGACTGACGAAGAGAGAAATTGATGGTCGTCTTGCTGAAATCGAAGCTTTCGCTGACATTGGTGATTTTTTTAATCAGCCAGTAAAGAAATACAGCAGTGGTATGTATATGAGACTGGGCTTTGCTTGCGCTATTTCAATAGAAGCTGAAATTCTGTTAATAGATGAAATACTTGCCGTCGGTGACGAAAATTTTCAACGAAAATGTATGACTAAAATGCTTGAGGTTAGAAAATCAGGAACTACTGTGATTCTAGTTTCTCATGACCTAAATGCGATTAGAAAATTGGCTGATCGAGTTGTCGTTCTAGATGAAGGCAAGATTTTAATGGAAGGGTTAGCTGATCAAGCATTGAACTACTATCTTAATTTGATGCAATCAAAAGCATTTCAAAAAAAGAATGACGCTCAAGCGTTAGCAATTAGAGATTCAGGAGTTGCGGATCGACCTGCAGGACGTATACTAAATGCAAAATTTCACTCTGATGAGACGGATAAGATTCTGATAGATTTTGAAATCAATAACCATATTGAGAAGCCTCCAACTGTTGGATTTGCTATCTTGACGGAAACTGATACCCGTGTCATGGGAGGAAACAATCAGATTTTTGATATTCGGAAAGATGATTTCACTGAGCCTGGTCAGTATCAGATGTTGTTTGAATTCGATAAATTGCCGCTGGCGACTGGCAGATACAAACTTGTTGCCGCGCTCCATAATCATGATCTCACCGAGACAATTGATTTGAATCACCAATCTTTTTACTTTTATGTTGTTGCTGCTCAAGATGAAAGAAACCTCGATCAAAATATTATTTTACCTGAAAAGCTAATTAAGACAAATTCTAGTAGCTGCTTGATATAACTTCGTGTTTCTGGTTTTTTCTTGTGGTTTTTACGACTTATTTGATGTCTTCATAAAGAAAGTAAAAGTGGCTCATAGTATAGATAAGTCCGCCTACTAAAAATGAGTGCATAACTGCTGAAAAAATAGTGATTAAGATATGGGGAATGCTGAACGGAATGCCGTGGATAGCTCCGTATGATATCCATAGATCAGCCGAAGTGTTGAAAAAAATATCGAGTTGATAGGCAGTAGATTCAAGGTGAGAAATAGATGATGCTAGAAAACTATAAATAAATATTGTTAGACATATTAAGAGTCGAATGGCCATGAGATAAGTAAGGTTTACTTTATGATTTTTAGGTTCTTGGCTATTACCCTCCGGTCTTAACCAGAATCCGAGGATGTTGCTTAGTCTTTGTCTGCGGCCACAACGTCGATCAACGATGACGACTGGTGCCATAAATATCCCAGAACATAAAGTAATAAGTAAAAACCCGCTTAAATTAGGTCCGCTATCAATATACCCCTGATAATCATGCCCGAATATGGCCAATTGCATTAAGATGAGAGCTGCACTGAAGATTAAAATACCTATGATTGATGTTTTCGATTTTAACCTTTTAAAACCCGTTTTCAGACACGATCTAGCAGAGATTGCTGTTGATGTGCAATGAGTGACATGAGCAAAATGAGCGATTGAAAGGATGCCACCAGCCATGATTATCCAGGCTAAACTTAATGGCAGAATTTGGATGAACGTTACCAAAAGAATCCATTCGATCATGCTAAATAAACCTTTAAATTCTCCATGTGGAGAGGGATATAGAACTTCATTGATATGTGACGCTCGTTCCCACATAAATAGGTCAATCCATAATGAAAAAGATAGTATGGCGACGAAAACAGGTAAAATCACCAGAAAGATGTTTTTAGGTTTTGGTGATTTTATAGATTTTTCCAATACGGACCTTAATTCGATTGGCACTGCCTTTAGCATTTCCCTCCCATGGCCAGTTGTCTCATTTTTCAACTTAAGGTTAGTCATGTTATCAATCTTTTTTGCTAGTAATGAATTTTTATCGGTTACTTAAACCTTATCTTAAATATTTGAGCAATATGAATGCTAATTAGCAAAGTTTTCTGGGGCGATTGCCGATGTAGCAATAGGAATTGGGTGCACCAAGACTAGTTCGACGCTTTTAGGAAACCATTATGATTGAGTTTTCTTCGATAAAGAATAAAAAGGCCTCTCTTGCGGTGGGACTGATAGTCGTGATTGTTGTGTTTCCTTTGCTTTGCTCATCCTTAGATCCGGCGGAATCGGATAAAGCCAATAAAATAAACAAAATTGGGATAATAGGCGATTCGATTAGTACCGGTGCTGCAGCATGGCCTGTTATAGCATATGATGCAGATGTTCTTTCCGACTTGTTCGATGGCCAGATTACTATGGTACCATCGCCCTCTGAGCGTGAGCAGATTGTAGCTGCTGGTTTTAGCGAGGCAGCCGATCAAATTCCACCAAGGATCACCCGCCCACCCTTAAGAAGGTTTAGAGGGGGGCCAAGTTGGTTGTACCTAAATTTTATGAACGCAGTCCAGAAGCATTACATGGATATGGAAACATTTAGTTGGTCATATATGGTCGCCAGAAAATTGGGGTATAATCCCGATCAGATTCTTCTTGCGGCGCGTGATGGTGCACGTATGGAAAATGCTGTTAGTCAGCTGGAAAGTATTCTTGAAATGAACGACAGGTATTTACCAAAGGATCTTCTGGTACTATTTACCGGTAATGACGTTTGCAACGTAGAAGAAAAGTATCTTACTTCTGCAGAAAGTTACGAGGACAACATTCGTGCTTTTCTATCTTATATGAAAAAAAATGGACGTGTTCCTCCCGGCGGTGTTAATCTATGGTTTTTTGCTGCTATTGATGTATTGCAGATTTCACAAAAAAAAGAAATTCTTGAAAAGCGAGTGACGGGTCACGGAGATCTTATAACCTGTCGAGAACTTCATAAACCCTCTAGCAATTCCATGCCAGCTCCTAAGACAAGAAGTAGATTCAATTTTCTTAATAACATGGTGACGTCCAGTTTTGGTGGGTCTCCTTCCCTCTATTGTCAATCAGTTGTTTACGGGCTAAACGGAATGACCAAGTATCAGTCAGACGCATTAATATCAGAAAAAATGTCTACGTTTAGAAACCTTGAACATTATATATCACTTAAGCATTCAAATGATCAGATAAGAATACGATATATCAAAGATACTTCAAGACTAGTTCTTAGTGCCAAGCATATGGCTCAAGATTGCTTTCATTTATCACTTGCTGGTCAACTTCATTTAGCAAATACAGCTTATAACGGTATGGAGGAAGCTGAGAATAACCCTTAGGTTGTTTGCTGATCATGTAATTATTCGAATAGATTTAAATGCGGATTGTCTAATCTCTCATTTTAAAAGACTAAAATTTGCAATAGTCCGAAGTTCCCCAATTTTTTTATGCCTATCCCCTATTGATCTCATGTTTTTATCAAAAAGACCGATGTTTTGTTGAAAAATTGATCGATTACTTTTTGGGGTGTGCGTTGTTAAACGGGCAGGTTGACCGTAGGTCGCTATTTTTAATATTAATAAATGTTATTATCACCTTATTTTATAGTGATTTTGTTTTGGCTCAGAATATTATTACTACTAGTGCAGCTAGTATGATGAGAGCCGAAGCTATTCATGGATGGTATAGTGGTGCAGATAGCCTCTTCTATAACCCCGCTTTGCTATCCAAACAGAAACAGCAAATCAGACCTCTGTCGATTGACTTTGAAGCCAATGAAAATGGTGGAGGCTGGATAAGCCAGCAAAATGAATCTAGTGGTGGGCAGGCGAAAACAAATACGACTCTAGCGAGTTTATTTGACAAAATAGACTCCAATAAGCCGATGACTGCTGAAGTGCGAGGCCGAGCAGTAGATCTTGCTTTTCCTAACTTTGCGATCACTTCATATAGCTCGAAAAAGCTAGTCTATCATCAAAGTGGTGTTGGCTCAGCTATGTCTCTCAGTTTGGCACAGAGATTAGGTGTCGCAGGAGGTTTCGCTTTCTCTGTGGGTAAACTATCCATTGGCGTGAGCCGTTACTTTTTGGTTGAAACCAGCTTTGCTTCGCAGCCAACAAAGGAGAATGTAGATCAGGTAAAGACAGACCTGAATAATGGAAACTTGGCCACAGCGTTAGGTCAGCTCAGTGATAAGTCGCAGATGACATTTGGAACCACTCAGGGCACCAATTTAGGTGTTAAAGCCAGGTTTTGGGATAATAATCCCTCTGGAATAGGCATTGGGATATTAAACTATGATGGTAGTCGCTTTTCCCAGACGGATACCTACGGTTCTGAGGAAGTGAAGCATATATTAAGTAAAGTGAGTGCAGAAGCTACGGCAGCCGGGTTAACATTGGCAAGCCCGGCCCCCCTCAAACAGCAGGTCAATATTGGTTTAGTTTTAGCGAAAGGTACTGATAAAGACACTTTCCATGCGCTCATAGAAGCCGATTATCTTGATGCTGAAAATAAGAAATCGATTTCTCCTATAACTTATAGTGCTATGCTTGGTTTCCGTTTGCCGAATAAGGTGGCGCTGGAAACGGCTTGGTACCCTAAGATAGACGATGATAATCAAGGGATGGTGCATTTGGGCTTACTTAGTATGAACTTAATAGGAGGCTTTCGGCCCGGAGAGTATTATACCAATGGAATTGATCTAGGATGGCACTTGGGTTATTTTCGAACAGTATCTCTTATGGAAATTCATACTAAAATTTATAAAATAGTTTATGATAATCAGAATAGCAGTGGAGTTGCTGCTGACGAAAGAATATATGGAACACAGGGTACCATTGATTTTGTCTTGATGTTTTAGTCGACCTGTCAAAGGCTAATTTTTTTTATGGAATTTTCGACTCTATTTACTCTGTTTACGACCGCTTTTCTTGCGGCAACAATCTTGCCTGCTTCGTCTGAAGCTCTATTGATATATCTTCTTAATCAAGATAACCAATCCATTCCTATTCTTATTTTGTGCGCAACAGCTGGAAATATCTTAGGTGGGGTACTGAACTACTTTCTGGGACATTTAGGTAAATTAGATTGGTGTGCGAAATATCTTGGAGTGAAAAAAAAAACAGATAGATTATTGGCAGGCTAGGGTTAATGAATACGGTTCTGTTCTGGCGCTTTGTGGTTGGATGCCATTTATTGGTGACCCTCTTATGGTAGCGCTTGGATACTTCAGGTGCTCTTTTAAGAAGGTTCTGATCTTTATGTCGATCGGTAAATTCCTGCGCTACTTGTTTCTAGCTTATACAGTACATTATTTAAACTTTTAATAAATTATGTATTTATCTCCAAATAAAAAATATTCTTATACATCTTTTCTTGGTCTGTTTTATAGTTTAACTATATAAACCTGATTATTTTAACTCTTCAAATTTATTGATGCCAAACTTTCATTAGCCAGAGCATGTAGCGTCTAATAATCATAATTGTTTTGGGTATTTGTGTTTTTTTATGTCAATTTTTTAATCAATATACTTCTGACAACCGAAATCCTAAATAACCTTTATTATATTTACTAAAATTGAAATTCTATTTTTGATAATATGAAAAAAAATAATATATATTCAGATGAAATTGAAGCTATACCATATAAGGTGAGAAACATGGTATTCAGCTAAAAATTTTTATAGTGCAGAATCTTAAAAAGATCAGTCAACTAATTGATGCTGTTTGATTTAGAAAAGAAACCTTAATGATTTATCGTAATTTACTGCTATTAATGATTAGTTGGCTCTCTCTCTATGGGGTTGTTGCTAGCCTATTCATTTTAACTGATTCGGAGGGTCTACCTGATCCCAACGATTTTCTTTTGATTCCCAGTATTTTAGCTTCTTTTTTTTATGTTGTAATTATGGTCATAAAAAAAATCAATACTGGCTTAGATTTGGGGTGGGTAAATAAATCTATTCTTGTTGTACACCTAATTTGGGCTATTTTATCTTGTCTTAATATACCTTCAGAGATAAATGGCTATGCTCTTATAACTCTATCTATTATTCTTCTTGCAGTATCAGATAGGTGTCTTAAATTATCGATAACCCAAATCAACGTGACCTTGGTAACTTATTTTTTCTGCGTCATAATTTTTCATACCGTTTTAAACCTAGTTCGTGGATATGATGATTATATCTTTTGTTTCCTAATGATTGTCTTCTCATTATTCTTTTTCTCTTTTTCTGTTATGGCTAATGTATCAAAGTCCAAAGATTCGGCGTTTTCTTTTCATCGAGGAAGTGCTTTGCTTGTAACAGATAAAGGATGGGTGGTAACCGCAATCAATCAACCATGTTTAGATCTTTTTGGCTATGCATCCGATAGAAAAATTATAGGTAAGAAAATAGAAGAACTGACAGATCCTTATGACGATGTAAATAATTTGGGATTTGATTTTTATTTAGATCAGGATGTGATTCACGAAGAGATTACTGTGTCAATGATGAAACGAGGTAATATACCTTTCGTCGCTTCTGTCAAACTTGATATCATNGATTCAAATNCAAACGANCACGCCTANGGTNTGGAAATTATCGATATTACTAGATACCANGAGGCTTTAGCGGTTCAAGAAAGACTAAAAGTTCAGTTTGAAGAGAAGGCNATTGAACTNAGNGGTGCCAACGAATCGATAAATCAACTNAATATTCAGCTNAGAGAGGCAGCTAAGGATCTTCAAGGNAAAGTAGATATCGCAACTCAGGAGATTCATGAAAANGAGTTGCGAGCTATTGCGTTGAAGGAAGATGCTGTCNTAGCAAAAAATGAATCNGAAAAACTNAGAGAGAAGGCNGAAATTCACGCCGAAGAATTGAAGGTCTTGGATAAGCAGAAAACAGCTTTCTTTCAAAATATNTCNCATGAGCTTCGAACNCCTTTAACACTTATTCTTAATCCNCTCGATTCAGTTAGTCAAGCTTATCCAGATAANAGAGANATTCAGGTTGCTACTAAAAATGCTCGTAGGCTATTGCGTCTAGTGAATCANCTGTTGGACTTTCAGAAATTAAATGCNGGTAAAAAGCAGNTGATGTTATCGCCAATGAATCTGAGCCANTTTTTANTNATCTGTGGNGACTATTTTTTAACNGCNTGTAAGAATAACGGCATNCAATTTTCGATGNTCTGTGATGGTTTGCCGCTATCNCAAGAATCCTTACAGTTTTGGACAATGACTGAAGCNGATGCCATGGAAAAAATCGTATTNAACTATNTATCCAATGCACTAAAATTTACTCCAGCCNAAGGAAGAATCGATTTAGGTATTAAATTAGTNGNTTCTCATGNCAGAATCTATGTTAGTGATACTGGGCCAGGTATAACGGAAGAAGGCAAGAAAAAATTATTTCAAGTTTTTAGTCAGTTGGATGATTCGACAACACGGGTACATGAAGGTACCGGTTTAGGTCTTGCTTTAGTTAAANTGCTGGCTGAAGAAATGGATGGTAAGGTTGGGGTTGAAGGTAATCTAAATGGAGGCAGTACGTTTTGGGTTGACTTCCCTCTCCTAAAGAAAACGAAGCCTGTTATAGGATTGTTAATAGTCAAAAGTCACTTTGAGATTATTGAGAGGTATNTCATTCAGCTAAGAGATGAACTAGAAAGTGAGTCTTTTGATATTCATGTAGTGGATTCACTAACAGAAGCTGGCGATTTTTTGAAGGATCATGAGACCCGTTGCGTATTATATACATATGATGAAGAACATTCAGATTCTGCAGCATGGCTTCAGCTTATAATGAAAAGGTATTCTGAAAGCAAAATANTTTTAGCAACAAGTGATGAAAATAACAAAACGAAAATTCCGNCAGACGTAGCGCATGCTGTTGATTTCTTATGTGTCTATCCGAACGATTATTATTTGTTGGCTTCGACAATAAAAAATTTAATTAGTGACCACATTAATGAAGAGAAGTCATCAGCAGCAAAAAAGTTTGGGATCAAACCTTGGTTAGTNAATTTAGAAGATAATATAAGTTCAGAACAAGAAAATTGTGATAGCTCTAATGATAAAAGTATAGGTGCTAAAGTTTTAGTGGTNGATGATTTNGCNGACATGCGNGAATTNATTACCAAGGGATTGAGNAANAGAAACTATCNGGTNCTTCAGGCAGCTAATGGCCAACAAGGTTTGGAAATTGCGAAAGAACAAACACCTGATTTAATCATCACCGATTGGATGATGCCGATCATGAGCGGTCCTGAACTTATCAAAAATCTGAAATCAAATGATAAATTGAGATCTATCCCAGTCATTCTTTTGACAGCTAAAAGTGATGAGGAAAGTAAAGTTATAGGTAGTGAGATAGGAGCCGATTCGTTTCTGGGTAAGCCTTTTAGTGATCAAGAATTAAACTCGATAGTTAAAAATCTGATAGCATTAACTGCAATTACAAAGAGAGAATTGCGACATACAAAAAATCTTCTCACCCAGTCAGAAAAGTTATCACAATTAGGCGCTATGATTGCCAGTATTGGTCATGAAATTGCAAATCCGATTTCTCTAATTTCGATGAGTTGCTTTAATGAAAGTAATGCTCTTAGAAAATTGGAGAAAAAATTTTGGTTCTTATTCGAGCAAGGTGATGTCGAGACCCAAAAAATGGGCGAAGTTTTCAAACAACAGATACAGCGATGTCTTACTATTAACGAGAATATCACGGTTGGATCTGAACGACTAAGAGATTTAAGTATGGCTCTTAGAACTCAGAGTCGGATGGAGAATAAGCCAACTAAAAATGTTGATATTAAAGAACTGATTCAAGAATCTCTTTTGATTTCGAAAGGCCGCATAAGGGCAG